>CAZVKC010000016.1:86489-107651 GCA_964627455.1 uncultured Solibacteraceae bacterium
GCCCAGTCCGGCAGGTGCGGATGCTGGCGTGCGTTATTCAGGTAATCGAATTCGCGAAACGTAAAGCCGCTGTTGAGCACGACATACTTCGACGGATTCAGCGGATTCGGGAAGATCAGCACCGGCATGTGCGTCGCGCCTTCGAAGGTCTGCCCTTTGTAGCGGATGCCCTGAGAGGTCCATTCGACGGGGAGTTTCGCGGCGATCTTCGCGAGGACCTTGTTGCTGCCGGGGTCGCCCCACAGCACGAGGTTCGAGCTTGCGATGTCGGCGTCGGTCACTTCGGCGTCCGTCTTCACGGGCGCTTCGCCGCGATATTGACGCCGCCACTCCCGGATCGCCCGCGCCTGCTCCGACTGGATCCTTTCCGTCACCGCCTTGGACGTTTGGGGCTGTCCCGTCGGCGTCACCATCAGGAACCGGCTCATGAATGCGTGGTCGATCGGACCCTGCAGCCCGTGCATTTTGCGAAGCCCGGACTTCGTACCGTTGGTCCACTGGCCATTTTCGGACATGACGAATGACGCCCGCCAGGAACGGTCGGTCAGCGGTCCGGGAGCGTCCAGTCGCACGCCATCGATGGTCACCACAGGCTTCGCAGTCTGCGGAAACGGAGAGGCGCCGAAGTCGAGCGTCAATGCGTCGACATTCTTCGTGGTGAGTTCGATGCCATTCGCAGTCCGCCTGGCGACCACGCGCGCTTCGTCCCAATGTTGCTTGAGGCTGTCGACGACGACCCACTTCATGCGGTTGTACTGCAGCGTGTAGGTGACGAAGCGGATCTCATCGGGATAGTTGTTACGTCCTGCCGCAGCGATGGCGTCGAGCCTGCGGTCGATCTCGACCTTCGAATCGGGATGATAGCGATGCGGCGTGTTGGGTCCGATGATGTGCGTGAGTTGCATGCCCTCGCGCTCGAGTGCAGCGGCCATCATGTCCGCCGCCTGCTTCTGCCCATCGATCTCGCCTGAGTATCCGACCAGCGGCAGGTTGAAAAAGTTCTGCGCGTAAGCGGTCGCGTCGTACAAGTTCCAGAGCTTGCGCTGCCAGGGTTCGAACTCCTCGGGCTTCAAGCGCAGGAACCCGGCCGTCTCGGAGAAGCCTGCACCGGGAGCAGCGGCCGCCCAGAGTCCGGCATGATGCGCGGCGAAGTGCCACGCCGCAGCGCCTCCCATTGAGAAGCCGCGAACCAGGATGCGGTCGTCGTCAATCGCGTAATGTTTCTTCACATCGGCGAGTGCTTCGAAGAGATCCGTCTCGCCGGCGAAGCGATTGGCGTTGCAGTAACGTCCGTACAGATGGAGCACGATGGTGTCGCGAGGCGTAAACTCGCCGGGACGTTTCATGCGTTCATCCAGGAAGTTCACTTCGGAGAGCGTCTCGTTGCGCCCGTGGAACCAGGCGTCGAGCCGCCAGCGCCCGCGTTCTTTCGGACTCCAGGACGCCGGCACAACCAACCCGTAAGGCTGCACGCTGCCGTCGATCTCCGATACGTAGCCACGCACGACGAGACCAGTCTGCGAGGTCCACGGGGCTTCGCCTTTTGCGAGCGAACGGGCGCGATCGAGACCGGCTTCGAGCAATTGCTTCGCCTTGGCCGGTTCCTCGGGCTTCAAGAATTCGTTGTACTGCAGGGCGATGCGCACAGCCTCACGGAAGATGCGGACATCAGCCACCAGCGGATGCTTGGCAACCGGCTGGATCGCCGCGTCGAGTTGCTTCAGACCCGCTTCGAGAGACGCCCGGTCCTCAGGCGAAAGCGGGATACCGGGAGGTGGAACGGGACGGTCCTGAGCCAGCAGAACAAGAGCAACGAGCGAGGTGAGCACCTCTGTATTTTATGTGGATCACCAGAGGTCCATCAGCGGGACCTTTTTCGTGGCGGTGAGGGGGGTGTTCAGGTAGTGAACCAGCGGCGCGACGGCCTTCAGGCGCGAAGTCAGGAACGGCAGCAGTTCCGGCGTGGCCGCGACATCGGCAGCCGGAAATGTTTTATAGAACATCCACTGCTTCATCCGCAGATACTGCGCGCCGGGGTGATCTTCCGCATACCCACGCGGAACCTTGCGCAGCGCGTCGCCCTGCAGCGGACCCAGCAGTTCATTGAGTTTCTTGTTCGACGCGATCTTCTTCAGGTCCGCGTGTTGTTCGGAAATGTACGAACGGATCTGCGTCAACTGATCCGGGCCCGGCATATACACACCGCCCGCGACTTCGATCTCTTCATCCGACACGCTGAAGTAAAAGCCCGCTGCAGCGTGCTTCTCCATGCCGGTACGCGGGAAGTTCGCGGCGATGTGCGTCTTGTACGGAGTCTTATCGGAACTGAAACGCGTATCGCGATAGATGCGATACACGGCCTTCTTTGGCTCGGTAATGTGCTCGGGCGCGAACTTCGAAATCTCCGCGTTCACGAGCGCCACCAGTTCCTCCATCGGCGCCTTCACCTTCTCGAGGAACGTCTCCTTGTTTTCTTCGAACCACTCCCGGCGGTTGTTCTTGCGCAACTTGGTGAAGAACTTCAGTCCCTCTTTGGGGAAGCCCGCGAACTTCTGTGTTGTCGACATGGTTATCCTTTGGTGATTCGTTTGGCGAGCGCAACGACAGCGGGATTGGGATCCGCGGCAGCAAGCGCGGCGACCTGCGTCAGCAGCGAAGAGTCGCGATCGCCGGACTCTTCGATCGCAGCGAGAGCCGCAAAGCGCATCCACTCTTCCTGGCTCTTCAGTTCCTTGAGCAGGACCTTGCGCGCCGCACCCGCCTGTTGGGGATTCTTCAGCAACACGCCGGCAGCCTGCACGCGAACGCATCCGGCGAGGTCGCTCAGCGCGGCTTGTAGCTCGCTCGTGAATCTGCCCCCGCGAGCACATGCCATCGCGCGCACCGCAGCGTCCTGGTCTGCCAAAGCCGCCTGGATCCGTGCGTCCTCTTTCGTAACGGCAACCTCATTGAGCCGCTGCTGCGCCGCTTCGAACCCGGACTGCCGCCCGACCGCGTATCGCGTTCGGTGCAGCGCCTCGCGAGCCGCCAGTTCCGCCTCGGGGATCAGTCCCAGATCGCGCGTATCGGCGCGCCAGCGATCCAACTGCTCGCGCAGCCGCGTGGTTGTTGCGGGATCCGAGTCCGCGAGGTTCTTCACCTCGTTCGGGTCCTTCTCGGAATCAAACAGCTCTTCCGTTCCTTTGGTGTAATTGCGCACGTACCGTTGCGAACCGGAACGAATCGAGCGGATTGCTTCGTATCGCAGGTCCGCGCGATCGAGCGTCGCAAACACGGACCTTCGCTGTGGGGGCAACCGGTCGCCCAAGAACGCCTGCCCCTGCATGTGGGACGGAATCGCGACGCCCGCAAGATTGAGGATCGTCGGCGCGAGATCGAGCAGCATCACCCGACGCGAGGTCGCAGCAGGCGTCACACCGGGGATTCGCACCAGCAGTGGCACGCGCGTCCCGCTCTCATACGCAGCGCTGTTCCCTTCCCGCAGCGTGAACCCATACTCGCTAAAAAACATCACGATCGTGGATTCCGGCACGCTGGCGATGCGCGCTGCGAACTGCCGGTCGAGCAGCGCGATCAGTTCGTGATAGTTCGCCCAGTCGCGGCGGGACTCATCCGTGTCTTCGAACTGCGGCGGGAACGGGGCTTCCGTTTCGCCACGGCGTTGCGTCATCTTTACCGGCCGGATCGCATCGACGTACGCTTGTCCGCGCAGGCGTACGTTGCGGGGATTGACGGCATCCAGGCGCCTCCACGTGCAGGTGGGCGCATCCGCCGGGGCCTTGATCTTCGATTTGGGATTCGTCGGCGTGATGAAGTAGCCGGCTTGTTTCAGATACTCGGTGAACGGCTTCACGAAGGCCGGCAACGCGGCGCGCCCGTTGAAATGCGTGCCGATTGTGGATGGAAACATGCCGGTCTGGATCGACGACCGGGACACCGCGCCGACGCCGGAGACCGCATAGGCGCGATCGAACCGGACCGCCGTCCCGGCAAAGCGATCGAGAGCCGGGGTCAATACCGACGTGTCGCCATAGCAACCGAGGTGCGGACCGAGGTTCTCACAAGAAATCAACAAAATGTTTGGACGCGGTTTCCCCTGCGCCAGCAGGCCTCCGGCGGCCGCGGCGCCGAGGAATTCGCGTCTCGTCGTGATCATCCTCTTCGGATAGTATTATTAATCCCATGCTGCCCGCGGCAATCGTATTTCTGGCCTGTGGCGCGACCCTCCTCGCCCAAGCCCCTCAATCCTGGACACCCGAGTTCACGCTTCAATTCCAGAACATCACCAGCGTCACTGTTTCGCCCGACGGCAAGATGACGGCGTGGGTTCAAACCAAGCCGGTCGTCGAGGCCGAGAAGAGCGAGCAGCACTCGCAAATCTGGGTCGGGATGACGGACGGCTCGCGGCGCTTTCAACTCACGCGCGGCGAGCAGAGCGCGTCGAATCCACAATGGTCCCCGGACAGCGCCCGTATCCTCTTCACCTCCTCGCGAGGAGGCGCCTCGGCGCAAATCTACAGCATTGCCGTGGCAGGCGGCGAGGCCGAAAAGCTGACTGAATTCAAGGGTTCTATCAGCGGGTTCGCGATCTCGCCTGACGGCAAGACCATCGCATTTACGGGCGCGGAGACCAACGCCGACGAAGAGAAGGCGAAGAAAGAGAAGCGCGACATGCACGTCGTCGACCGGCCGACGGACAGCCACACGCTGTACTCGATCCCCGTCGCGGCTGACGCCGACGGCAAGCGCAAACAGCAGAAGATGGTCGACGCGAAGTATCACATCGTGAACTTCGACTGGTCGCCGGATTCACGCAGCATCGTCTTCGAACGCTGGCCCGCCACGAAGTTCGAGAACTGGTTCAAAGCCGATGTTTCTGAAGTCGATGTCGCAAGCGGCGTGGTGAAGGATCTGGCGGCGACCAGTGCGGCGGAATCGAGTCCGCATTATTCTCCTGACGGCAAATACATCGCGATGACGCGCAGCAGCGCGAAGCCCAAATGGGCGTTCGAGAATCGCATCACTCTCATCACACGCGCCAGCGGTGACGCCCGCGAACTGCCTGCGACGTACGACGAACAACCGCGCATCATGGGATGGTCCAAAGATTCCTCGAAAGTCTTCTTCGGCGAATCCAAGCGGACCCGCAACTATATCGGCGCGATGCCGGTGGATGGTCCGCCAGCGGTCTTCTTTGAGACGGCGCGCGGCGTGTTCACCGCCGACCTCAACACCACTGGAACGCATTTCGGCATGACCTTTGAATCGCCGGACACGGCAGCAGAAGCCTTCGTGATGCCGGTGGAAGGCAGCGCCTCCGCGATGAAGCGGCTGAGCCAGGCGAACGTCAACATCCCGAAACCCGCCATGGGACGCACCGAGGCGATTCGCTGGAAGTCCAAAGACGGGCTCGAAATCGAAGGGCTGCTCACCTACCCGGTGAACTATGAGAAGGGCCAGAAGGTTCCGCTGATCCTCAATATTCATGGGGGTCCGACGGGCGTGTTCAACGAGAGCTTCACCGGCAAGTCGGCGTTGTATCCGATCGCGGTGTTCGCGGCGAGAGGTTATGCGGTGCTGCGTCCGAATCCCCGTGGATCCGGCGGCTACGGCAGGCAGTTTCGTTTCGCGAACTACAACGACTGGGGCGGTAAGGATTACGAAGACGATCAGGCCGGCGTCGACAAGGTCATCGAGATGGGTGTCGCGGATCCGGACCGTCTCGCCATCATGGGCTGGAGTTACGGCGGCTTCATGACCAGTTGGACCATCACGCAAACCAAACGTTTCAAGGCTGCCGTGGTCGGCGCCGCGGTGACGAATTTGTGGAGTTTCACAGGCACGGCGGACATCCCGGGCTTCATCCCCGATTACTTCGGCGGAGAGCCGTGGGAGAATTTCGAAGCGTACCGCAAGCATTCGCCGATCACCTATATCAAGAACGTCGTGACGCCAACCCTGATCCTGCACGGCGAGGCCGACGATCGCGTACCGGTCGGGCAGGGGTACGAGTACTACAACGCGCTCAAGCGCCAGGGCGGCATCGCGAAGATGGTGGTGTATCCGCGGCAGCCGCATGGTCCGCGTGAGCCGAAGTTCGTACTCGACATCATGCAGCGGCACGTCGAGTGGGTGGAAAAGTATGCTCGTTAGCGGCGTGTTGCTGCTCGCCGGCTTCGCCGCGGCCGAGCAGTGGACCCCGGAGTTGCAGCTGAAGGTGAACACGTTCGGCGAAATCGTCCCGTCACCCGATGGATCCATCGCCGCGTGGACGGAGATGCGTCCCGGACATAACGCGTTGTTCATCGCCGGCAAGCGTGTGCCGGAATGGAGCGGTGCGGCATCCGGACTGACCTTTTCGCCGAACGGGGCGTTCCTCTACTGGCAAAGCGGAAACGTCGCGTTTCGCGCGGAAACCAGGGGTCCGGGGAAGCCGCAGCGATTGAGCAAGTATCCCGGCAATGTCGCGCCATACCGGTTGTCTGCGGACGGGACCCGGTTGGCCTTCCTCGCACAGGTGGACCTCGCGCCGCCCACGAAGTCGCGGATCCGCGTCGTCGACGAGGTGAAGTACAAGCATCAGATCTGCGTCATGGCGAGCGATGGGACCGGCGATGTGACCTGTCCCGTGACCCCGCCAGGAATTGCCGCCGCACTCGAATGGTCCCCGGACGGAAAGGCGATCGCATTCGAATCGCGCGTCACGCCATTTGCGGACGATTCACGCACGGCGGACGTCTACGAGGCGGACCTTGCGTCCGGCGCCGTCATCGCCATCGCGAAAACGCGCGCATCGGAGTCGCAGCCGCGCTATTCGCCGGACGGCCGCTTCATCGCGTACGTGCGATCCGACGATCCGCCTTTGCAGCCGGGCGACGAGCAGATCGTTCTCTACGATCGCGTGAACAAGTCCACGCGTGCGCTCGCGCATTCGCAGGATCATCTGCCGAAACTCCTCGGCTGGTCCGCGGACTCGAAGAGCATCTATTACATCGAAGAGCGTGGCACACGGAATGCGATCTTCGCGATGCCCATCGACGGGCCTCCGCGCACAGTCTTCGTTCCGGATGGCGTCGCTGCAGCGGCGCGTCTCAACGCCAAAGGCTCGCATTTCGGACTCTCGCTCGAAGCCGCAGACACAGCGCCCGAAGCGCATCTTCTTCCTGTCGACGGCAGACCTACGAAGATCACGTCGTCGAATGCAGAATTCGCCAAGGTTCCCGCCGGCAAAACCGAAGTCTTCTGGTGGCGCTCGCGCGACAACCTCGAAATCGAAGGGCTCATCACCTATCCCGTGAACTTCGACTCGTCGAAGAAGTACCCGATGATCACGGTGCTGCACGGCGGACCTTACGGCCAGTTCGACGAATCGTTCATCGGCCGCGGCGGCTTGTATCCGATCGCGACCTTCGCCGCCAAAGGCTACGTCGTGTTCCGTCCGAATCCGCGGGCGTCGACCGGTTATGGGCGAGACTTCCGCTACGCCAACCTGAAAGACTGGGGCGGCGGCGACTTCAACGACGTCATCATGGGGGTCCGCAACGTCATCGGACTCGGCTTTGTCGATAAAGACCGCATGGCCGTGATGGGCTGGAGTTACGGTGGCTACCTCACTGGTTGGACCATCACCCATTCCAAGGATTTCAAGGCCGCGGCCATCGGCGCCGGCGTTGCGAACCTGCTCAGCCAGACCGGCACGAGCGACATCCGGACCAACAAGATCGACGCGTTCGGCGCGCCGTGGGAAAACCAGCAGTTCTACATCGACCGTTCGCCGATCACGCACGTGAAGAACGTCGCGACGCCGACGCTGGTCCTGGGCGGCGACGCGGACGAACGCGTCCCGATCACACAGAGCTACGAGATGTATCACGCGCTGAAGAAGCGCGGAGTCCCCACGCAAATGGTCGTCTATCCGGGCGCGCCGCATGTGCCGCGCGATCCCGAATACGTCCTCGACATCATGAAACGGCACCTCGATTGGGTGGAGAAATATGTGCACTAGCAGCAGCAGAATCCTGTTCGTACTCACGTCGGTCCTCACCGCCGCCACTTGGACCCCGGCTTCGATGATGAAGGTCAAGGCGGTGGGCGATGTCATGCCGTCGCCCGATGGCAAGTGGGCCGTGTGGACCGAGCGGCGCGCCATGATGGAAGGCGAAAAGAGCGAGATGCTCACGCATTTGTTCGCGGCCAGGGTGGACGGCTCCGTGCGGTTCCAGTTGACCAACGGCGACAAGAGCGCGACGTCGCCGCAGTGGTCGCCGGATGGCAAGTGGGTCTACTTCCAGCGCGGCGGGCAGGTACTGCGGATCCCCATCGACGGCGGCGAGGCGGAAACACTCACCGAGTTTAAGGGCTCGCTCGCGTCCTATCAGCTTTCGCCTGACGGCAAGACGATCGCGATCACCGGCCGTGAACCCGACACCGACGAGGAACGCGCCAAACGCGAGAAGCGGGACTTCAAGGTCATTGACGAGAATCCGAAGAACGCGTCGCTCTTCGTCGCGAGCGTCAGTGCGCCGAAGTCCGCGAAGAAGATCGCCACTGGACCCTGGCATATCGGATCCATCGACTGGTCGCCCGATTCGCTGCGCATCGCCTTCGAGACGCACCCGACGCCGGGCGCCGACGATGGTCCAGTGTCCGACCTGATGGAGGTCGAAGTCGAGACCGCGAAGCTGAAGGTGATCGCGAACACGAAGGGCGGCGAGAGTTCGCCGCGCTATTCGCCCGACGGCAAGTATCTCGCGTTCGTACATGTGGCCGGCGAGGCTGCTCGCGTCCTGCGCGGCGCCCGCGTCGCTTTATACACGCGCGCCAGTGGAGCCATTCGCGATCTGCCGTTGTCGTACGATGAGGCCCCGGGCCTGATGAACTGGGCCAGGGATTCTTCGAAGATTTACTTCCTCGAAGGCAAAGGCACGCGCGGTGCAATCTATGCGGCTCCGGTCGATGGTCCGATTGCGACGGTCTTCCCCGCAGCGGGAGCTTTGGGATTTTCGGCGAACCTGAACCACACGGGTACGCATGCCGGGTTCGCGATGCAGACGTCGAGCGAGCCCATCGAGGCCTATGTGATGGATGTCGCGGCAGCCGGCAAGCCTGTGAAGGTGAGCGCGGCGAATGCGGGAATTCCGCGGACCGCCATCGCCGAGACCCGGCTCATCAAGTGGAAATCCAAAGACGGCAAGGAAATCGAGGGACTGCTGACGCTGCCGCTGCAATACGAGAAGGGCAGGAAGTATCCGCTCATCCTCAACATCCACGGTGGACCCGCGGGCGCGTTCAGCGAGCAATTCATCGGATCCCCCACCATCTATCCGATTGCGGCCTTCGCAGAAAAGGGATACGCGGTGTTGCGGCCGAATCCGCGCGGATCCTCAGCCTACGGGCGCGTGTTCCGCAACGCGAACGTGAACGACTGGGGCGGCGGCGATTACCAGGACCTTATGACCGGCGTCGATTCCGTGATTGCGCAAGGCATCGCGGATCCCGAAAAACTCGCTGTGATGGGCTGGAGCTACGGCGGATACATGACCAACTGGGTCATCACCCAGACCACGCGATTCAAGTGCGCGGCCTCGGGCGCCGGACTCTCGAACATGCCGTCGATGTGGGGCACCAACGACATCCCGGGCTTGCTGAACGAGTACTTCACCGGCGCCTGGTACGACCAGCCGGAACGCTACCAGAAGCTGTCGCCGCTCTATCACGTGAAGAACGTCACGACACCGACGTTGTTCCTGCATGGCGAGCAGGACTTCCGCGTTCCCATTACGCAGGCGCACGAAATGCATTCCGCGCTCGAGCGCCGCGGCGTGAAGACTGAGATGGTCACCTATCCGCGGACCCCGCATGGTCCGCAGGAGCCGAAGTTCATGCAGGACATCATGCAGCGGCATATCGACTGGGTGGAGAAGTTCATCGGTGCATCAGCGAATTAGCGTTTTCATTCTGACGGCCGCCATCGCGCTGGCGGCGGAACCCGTTGCAGGCTTGCGGCAACCGGTCGAGATCCTGCGCGACAAGTGGGGCGTCCCGCATATCTACGCGAAGAACACCGCGGACCTCTTCTTTGCCCAGGGCTGGATCACGGCGAAGGACCGGCTGTTCCAGATCGACCTCTGGCGGCGCGTCGGCACTGGCAAGTTGGCCGAAGTGATGGGTCCCGATGCCGTGGCGCGCGACCGCATCGCTCGGCTGGTGCGGTTCCGCGGCAACTGGGACGACGAGTGGAAGTCCTACTCGCCTGAAGCCAAAGAGATCGCGACGGCGTTCACCAGCGGTATCAACGCGTACATCAAAGGACTGCAGGGCAAGCGGCCCGTGGAGTTCGCGGCCGCGGGATACGATCCCGGGTTGTGGGTCCCAGAGGATGTGACGGCGCGCGTCGCCGGAATCCTGATGACGCGCAATGCGCAGTCGGAAGTGAGCCGCACGCTGGACGCCGTGAAACTGGGCATCGAGAAGGTCCAGCAGATCCTGCCGCCGGACCCGTTTGTGAAGTTCGAACTGCCGAAGGGGCTGGATCCCGCGAGCATCACGAGCGAGATTCTGAAGGACTACACGGCTGCGATTGGGAATGTTCGGTTCCCCGGCGAGCAGGGATCTAACAACTGGGTCGTCGACGGATCGCTCACCGCCACCGGCAAGCCGATCCTGGCGAATGATCCCCACCGGCCGATTCAGTTGCCGTCGCTGCGCAAGACGGTCCACCTGGTCGCCCCGGGTTGGGACGTGATCGGCGCGGGCGAACCGGCGCTGCCCGGCGTCGCGCTGGGACATAACGACAACATTGCGTTCGGATTCACGATCGTCGGCATCGACCAGCAGGATCTCTTCGTCGAGAAGGTGAATCCCGCGAATCCGAACGAGTACCTGTACAAAGGCGCCTACCGGGCGTTCGAGATCGAGCAGCAGAAGATCGCGGTGCGCGGCGAGGCCAATCCGCGTGCCGTGACGCTGAAGTATTCGGTGCATGGTCCCGTGCTGTACGAGGGCAACGGGTATGCCTATGCGTTGAAGTGGGCGGGACTCGAACCCGGCGGCGCGGGTTACCTGCCGGCGTTGCGGCTGGCGCGGGCAAAGAACTGGAAGGAGTTCCTGGACGGTGTCCGTTACTACAAGATCCCGTCGGAAAACCTGATCTACGCCGACCGGCAGGGGAACATCGGCTGGATCGCCAGCGGACTGGCGCCGGTGCGCAAGGGCGGCGCGACGGGTCTGTTCCCGATTCCCGGGGACACGGACGCGTACGAGTGGTCCGGGTACCTGCCTGTGGAAAAGCACCCGCAAACGTACAACCCGGCAAAGCACTACGTCGCGACCGCCAACCACAACATCATGCCGGCCGGGTACAAGGAACAGCTTTCCTACGAGTGGGCGGCGCCGTTCCGCTACCAGCGGGTGGATGAGATGCTGCGCGAAGGGATCGCGGCAAAAAAGAAGTTCACGGTGGGGGACTTCGAGCGGATGCAGTATGACATCGTCTCGATCCCCGCCCGGCGGTTGCAGGCGATCGTCCGGCAGTGGCGTCCGGCGCGACATAACGCACTTGTGGGTGAGTTCCTGCAGTGGGATTGCCGGGTCACGGCGGATTCGCGTATCGCCCTGGTGTTCGAACTGTGGATGTCGCGCATGGCCGGAGCGCTATACGGCCGCGACTGGGCGGCCAAGGCGATCAGCCACGAAACCATGCTGCGGGACCTCGAGAAGCAGCCCGTCAACGCCAAGGCGCTCGCGGATTCCCTGGAAGCGGCTGTCCGGGATCTGGACCGGCTCGTCCCGGATGCGAATAAGCGGGTCTGGGGGACGCTCCACCAGATTCACCTGCGGCATCCCCTGAACCAGGCGAAGTTCGACCTGCAGCCGGTTCCCCGCCCGGGCGACGCGAACACCGTGCTCGCCCAAAGCGGTACAAATTTCCGGACGACAAATGGCGCTTCTTACCGGCAGGTGATCGATCTGAGCGATTGGGACCAGTCGACGATGACCAACGTTCCCGGCGAGTCCGGGGATCCCGGGTCAAAACACTACGCCGACCTGTTTGAGGATTGGGTGAAAGGACGCTACCATCCGATGCCGTACTCGCGGAAGGCCGTCGAGGCTGCGATGGAAGAGCGGATAGCGCTCACCCCGGCCGGGCAGAAGTAACCGGGGCAGAAGGCAGAAAATACGAAGGGCGCGGATCCGGGAAAACCGGAAATCCGCGCCCTTTTTGTGTGCGGGAAATTCGTGGGAATTACGCGACGAGCAGTTCGTCGAATTCCTCGGAGAACTCTTCCTGGCGGCGATCGGCGATCTCCTGGCAGGAGATGCAGTAGGGCGTCCACGGCACCGCGTTCAGGCGCTTGATGTTGATATCTTCTTCGCAGTGCATGCAGACACCGAAGGTGCCTTCGTCGATGCGGCGCAGAGCCCCGCGCACGTTGCGCAGGAGAGTGGATTCGCGGTCCAGAGTCCGAATGGCCAGCTCACGCTCAGCGGCGTGCTGGACTTCGTCGAGCGCATCGGGGGTCTTCTCGATCGCGATGCCTTCGCGATTGCGGACATTGCCTTCGAGTTCCCGGCGCTTCGTATCCAGGATCATCTTGAACCGGTTCATTTCAGTCTTCGTCATGGTTGCTTCTCCTCTTTCTTCTTCTTGTTGTTCTTTGTTCTTCTTGTTCTGTCTTCTTTCACCCTTAGACGCTAACAACTCACGAAAGGTTCAGCGTTTTGCGAATGATTTACATCCAGTACAAATTTCTTACAAATGCCTTCTCAAGTCGCAAATCGTTCAGATGCACGATCTGCCAAAAGGTTTCAATCAAAGATCGTAATGCATCAGCCTTGTGATGACCACCCGGTCGAACGATCGGTCATAAACCACGATCGGTCATCCTCCGGCTGGTGAACACCCCCTCTCGAGGGGACACTCCCAGCCTGCGATGCGGTCAAAATCAACTACTGATTTGGGGTAGTGCCTCGAACCCGCGTTTCGTGAACTCGCCTACGGGAGTTCGATTGCGATTCGATCCAAAGCCAAAGCCGTCAAGCTGCCTACTTTAACTTGCAAAGCGCCAGCTTTTCGCTATCTTACCTACATCGCGTTCAGTTGTCAAGCAATTTCTTTGCCAAAGTTCTTCGACTTCACTGGCGGGCGGGCCAACCGGCCAGTTCCCCGCCTCCTATTGAGCATGCATATCGGCCGTAACCGCCCCGCTCTTTAGGATGAGCCAAAGAAGATCCTATACTAGGAACTGGACCCCCGCAACTACTCGAAGAACCACATCCCCTTCGCGCCGGTCCTTATTCCACGCAAACGCTTCATGAACACGGCACATACAAGATCAAAGACAGTCCAACTCCCGGTTTTCGTTACAGCCGGACTGTTTTTTGTTTTGGCCCTCGCCTTCGTGCCGCTCATCGGCATCCAGAACGACGAGTCCATCTTCGCTACCGTTGTCTACGGACCAATCGCCCGCGAGTTCCGGTTTCGCGCCTTTGGCCACGACGTGCCATTGATGGTCATGACCTACCTGGGCGCGCTGAAATCGTGGCTCTACGCGCTTCTGTACGCGATCTGGACCCCGTCGGTGTGGTCGCTCCGGCTGCCGCCCGTCATCATCGGGACGGCAACGGTCGGGATCTTCGCGCTCCTGTGTACTAAAGCGTCAAAACTCCCGCTGGCGGCTCTCGCCGGCGCCATTCTTTTGGCGACCGATCCCAGTTTCTTCCTGACCACCGTCTTCGATTGGGGACCGGTGGCGTTCCAGCATCTCTTGCTTGTGTCTGGAACCCTGCTGGTGTTGCATTTCGCACACACAGAGAGCACAAAGACGCTGGCCGCCGGGTTCGCCTGCTTCGGTATGGGACTCTGGGACAAGGCGCTGCTGAGTTGGAGTCTCTTCGGATTGGGCCTGGCTGTCCTGCTCGTCTTCTGGAAGGAGTTCCGGCAGCTGTTCACGGTTCGCCGGGCGGCGATCGCAGTCATCAGCTTTGTCCTCGCCGGCGCGCCGCTGGTTCTGTACAACGTCCGCCATGGCCTCAAGACCTTTCGGGGCAACGCCAAAATCGACTTCAGCGAAGTCGCCCCGAAATGGCTACATGTCAAATCGACAATGGACGGATCGGCGCTCTTCGGCTATCTGGTTCGCGAAGAGTGGGAAGAACGCAAAATCGAACCCACGGAAGGACTCGCGAAGGCGTCCCTCGACCTCCGCAACCTGGCGGGCGAACGCCGGCAGGGATACGGATACTGGCTGTTTCTTGCCTCTCTTGCGGCCATCCCCTTGTGGTGGCGTGACAGCCGGCGAGCCGTCCTGTTTTCGACAGCCTTCCTCGGGGCCGCCTGGCTGATCATGGCCGCTACGCACGACGCCGGCGCGACGGCGCATCACGTCGTCCTGCTCTGGCCGTTCCCGCAGTTCATCGCCGCTCTCGCCATCGGATCCCTCGCCAACCGCGGGCGGATCTGGATGGCGGTCGCCGGACTCATCCTCGGCGTCGTCGCGACCCAGAACCTGCTGGTGCTGAATCAGTACTACACGCAGGCAACCCGCGCCTGCGGCGGAACCGTCTGGACCGACGCCATCTTCCCGTTGCGCGACACGCTCAAAGAGGCCAAACCTCAGGCGATCAACCTGCTCGGCTGGGGAACCGAGTTCACGCTCATCATGCTCGAGAAAGGCGCGCTGCCGCTGCGCAACGCCGCGGCGCACGTCAACGACGAGAACCCGTCGGTGGACGACCGCCACGCCATCGAGGCGATTCTCGCGGAGCCGAATGCGCTGTTCGTCGCCCACACTCCGGAACTCGAGATCCAGCAGGGCGTCGCCAAACGGTTCGACACGCAGGCAGCTTCCTTCGGATACGGCCGGCAACCGGTGAAGACGATCGCCGACCGCTGCGGCCGGCCCACTTTTGAGGTGTTCCGGTACGTTAAGGTTCCGTAGCCGGGGCTTCGGGCAACGAAGGCTTGGGTGATTTCACATGGGAGGCCTGCTGCAGCACCCGCACAGGCACCACAGGCTGACGCCACTGATACTTCCAGCGGCCCCAACTGCAGATCCAGAGGGATCCTTCGCGGGCCAGTTTATGCACCAGACGCGGACTTTCGTTCGCTTCGAGGGGCCACATCATTCCGGCAATTTCGGATTTGCAGGCGGGCCGTTGTTCGGCTGGGGGCGGCGACCCGGCATTCTCCGCAAGAACAGCAGCAGCGGCGAGAAGGACAAAAGGAAGCATACAAGGGTTCCTGACTTTGTTACTTCTTGTGAAGCCTGCGTTTAAGGCTTCAACAGCACAGTACCAAAAATCAGCCCGAGTTGCCGTTTGTCGCCGGGAAGGTTGGTGACCCGGTCGACGGAAAGTTCGATGGTCACCCACTCTTCGCCGGTTCCTTCGACATCCAGCGCCACGACGAATGCGCCAACTTCCTTGAGGGTTTTCGACGCCGCCTGCGCGGATCCGGCGGCTTTCACGGTGAGCGTCAGGGGACCGCGCGAAGCGACGCTTTCGGGGCAGAATCCGCGGACTTCCAGTTTCTTTCTGACGCCCTTAGCCGGCGAGCCCAGACGCACCGACGCGGACTTCGACATCCAGCGGAACTTGTCTTCGAGCGGCCACCAGCCGGGTCCGAGCAAGGTATCATAGCCCGGCTCGCCGAGGTTCACCTGCTGCGGCCGGGACTGCAGATACTGATTGAGCGCGACGGCGCGATACCGGTTGGTCGCGTCGTGGATCTCGTTGCCTGCGATCGACAGTACAACGGCGGATCCGCTTTCGAGCAGCGCCACGGCTTGCGGCAGCGCGATCTTGTAGGCCGAGACGCCACCCAGGTCCGCACGGGCGCGTATTGACGTTTCGGAACCCGGAACGAGGTAGACTTTCTCGAGCCCATACAGGCGGAACGGAGAGTCCTGCAGCGCGGTGGTAAAGAGTTCCGTGTCGACGCCGCTAAGCAGCAGGGTATCCGCCTTCTTCGTTTTCGAGACTTCGACGCCGGCGTCGATCAGACGGTGGATGCGTTCGGCCCGCTCGCCAATCCAGTCGAGGTTTGCGCGGGCGTCGAGGAACGAGAATCCGGCATAGCCTGCGGCGAGCACGCCGGCAGCGGCCAGCAGCGGGCGTCTCTCGATCGATCCCGCCAGAATTCCGGCTACCAGCGCCAGTCCGGTCGCGGGCAGCACCACGTAATAATCCGCAAACCGGTTCTGGAACGGCAATACCGGAGCCAGGAATGCCGTGAACCAGAGCACGAAGTACAGCGGGCCGTAGTTCTTCTTCACCACCAGCCAGATCACCCCAGCCGCCAGTGACAAGGCGATGAGACCGGTCACGAGGATCTGGCTCGGGCCAAGCGCAATCCAGGTGTAATTGGCGAGGCTCGCGAACATCCCCTCATCAAGAATCGGAGAGTACGGCGTGTTGGCCGGACGCTGGATGAAGAACAGATGCCAGACGGCGAAGAGCGCCGACGGAATCCAGAGGATCAGCGTGCGAAGCGCGTGACGGCGGGCGAACAGCAGCGCGTAGAGCGTGGCAAGCGCGGGATACACGATCACCGATTCGAGCACGCCGAACGACAAAAGGAAGATCACCAGTTGGCCCCACCAGTAGCGGGCGCGCCCCGTTTCGATCCAATCCAGGAACAGCGTGAAGGCCGCCAGCATGCAGCAGGCAGCCAGTATCTGGTTGAATGACGAAGCCCACGCGAGCGGCTTCACCATGCGCGCCGAACAGGCGTAGAAGAACGCGGCGGCGAATCCGGCGACGGCGGATCCGGACGTGAATCGCATGGCGAGACGGACGAGCATCCACAGGTTCGCGAACTGCACCGCAAACGCGCAGATGCGAAACGGCAGCGGATCCACGCCGAACATCCCGCTGATGAGAACGAAGTAGAGGCGCTCGCTGAACAGGCGAACCGTCCCCTGCGCGCGCGGCTCAAACAGCAAACGCCAGCCGTTGCCGGGACTCGCGATTTCCTGCCGCAAGCCCAGCCACGCGAAGTCGTCCATCAGGAACCACGTGTTGAACGCGTCGAAAAAGATGGCGACGCATGCGGCGCAGGCAAGCACCCACGCGATGACGGCGCCGCGATTATTTGACTTCAAGGCCAATCAACTGGACGATCACGCCGAGGTCCCGCTGGTCGGAATCGCTGGCGGGGATGAATTTGTCGACTTTGAACGCCGCCGTCACGGATTCGCCCGTCAGCGCACTGGCGGGGATTTCACGAGTGTAGGTCGCAGGACCCGCCACGGTGAACTTTTCAGGCGAGAGGTCCATGGCGTCGAGCTTCGCCGAGATGGTGACGGATCCGAACTTCTGGATCGAGGGTTCCGCCACGGCGCATTTGAGAATGAGGTTCGCGCCCTTCTGCGCCGCGCCTTTCGGCACGCGCAAGGTCACGGCGAAGTCGCCGGAAGCCCAGCGCCAGGCGTTTTCCTCGACCTCGTGGAAGCCGCGTAGCAACTGCACCGCAGCGCGCGGATCGGCAGTATGGATCATGCTGACCAGCCCGGCGGGTTCCTCTGTCACGAGGTCCGTGCGAGCCTTCTGGATGCGGCTGCGGCAGCCGCTCAGTGAGGTCAGCGAAAGGGTGAGTAGGACCGCAAGGGTCGTCAGTCTCCGCATTTTTCGATTTGCACCAGGCAAGAGTAGAAGGTAGCGCCGCCTCCGATGTCCGTCAAGCGATCGGAAGTGAGGACGTTGATGCCCTTCCGGTCAGGAGCGTGTTTGGGCCAGCGGACCGAGGGCGCGTAGGCGACGCCGGGTCCTGTGACGCCGTCGACTTCCGCGCGCAGGACGAGAGATCCGCGGTCATTGAAGACTCGCACCGGATCGCCGCTCTCGATGCCGCGGCGTTCGGCGTCAAAACGGTTGATTGCGATGTAACTCGTTTCGCTCAGAGCAGGCTCGCGATAGCCGAATGTCGAATTCATGCTGTCGTGGCTCTTCGACGAAACCAGTTCGATCGGATAGCGTTCGCGCAGGCCGGCGTCACCGTGGCGTGATTCGATCGGCGGGACGAACTCGAGCGCGTCCGCGCCGAACTCGAACTTACCCGAAGCAGTCTCGAAGCCGCCGGTTGCGAAAGGCTGAAAAGGCGTTCCTTCAGGCGAGACGTTGAGGCGTACGGAATGCTCGCGATCCAGGCGATCGAGCGTAATGCCCTGGATAAATCGATGATCCGTACGCAGCAATCCTTCGATCATGCTGTCCTCGGACTCGGTGAAGCAGGGCTCCGTAAAGCCCATGCGTTCCGCCAGCAGCCGGAAGATTTCGACGTTCGATTTCGTTTCGCCGGGCTTGGGCAGTGCGGGTCGCGCGAGTTGCAGATGGTAGTGGCCGTAAGCGAAGTAGACGTCCGTATGTTCGAGGAACGTCGTGACCGGCAGCAGGATGTCCGCGTAATCCGCCGTGTCGGTTTGAAACTGCTCGAGCACGACCGTGAACAGGTCCTCACGGGCGAACCCTTTGCGAACCAGATTCTGGTTGGGCGCGATCGCCACCGGATTCGAGTTGTACACGGCCACCGCATGCACGCGGGGATTTTCCGCCTGCGTGAGCGCCTTGCCGGCTTCGCTCATATTCAGCATGCGCGCTTCGCGTCCCAGTGCGATCTGCTGCAGTTCCGGCATCTCGAGCGCATTACGATTGAGTTGGAACCCGCCGGAAGTCGAAAGCTGGAAGCCGCCGCCGAGATCTTTCCACGATCCGGTGATCGCAGGCAATGCCGCGACCGCGCGCATCGCCGCGCCGCCGCGTTCCGAACGCTGGATGCCGTAGTTCGCGCGAATCACAGCGGGCCTGGTGGTCGCGTATTCACGCGCCAGATGCACGATTTCCTCGCGCAGGATCCCGGTGAGTCCTTCAACGCGTTCCGGTGTGTATTGCGCAGCAAGCGACTTCAACTCCGCAAAGCCGCTGGTGAACTGATCGATGTACGCCTGATCCTGCAGGTTTTCACGCAGAATCACGTGAATCAACCCGAGAGCCAGCGCGAGATCCGTGCCGGGATTGATGCGATAGAAGCGATCCGCGAGTTCGCCGGTCTTCTTCTTCACCGGTTCGATGACGTAGAACTTGGCGCCGTTGCGCCGGGCCTCGGTAATGAACGGCCACAGGTGGACATTGGTGGTGAGAACGTTCGCGCCCCAGGCGATGATCAGCTTCGAATGCGTGAACTGTTCGGGTTCCGTGCCGACTCGAATGCCGAAGCTCTGCGTGAGCGCGGCGCCGCCGGCGGACGAGCAAATCGTGCGATCGAGGCGGGACGCGCCAAGGCGGTGAAAGAAGCGGCGGTCCATGCCGCTGCCATTGAGAAATCCCATCGTGCCGGCGTAGCTATACGGCAGAATCGATTCGCTGCCATACTCCGCCGCGACACGCTTGAAGTTCGCTGCGATGGTGTCGAGCGCCTCATCCCAGGAAATACGCGCAAAACGGCCTTCGCCCTTGGCGCCGGCGCGCTTCTGCGGATAGAGCAGGCGGTCCGGCGAGTATTCGCGATCGAGGTATTTGGCGACCTTGCCGCAGAGAAAGCCGCGGGTCACAGGATGATCCGGATTTCCGCGTAACCGCGAGCCGCGCCCGTTCTCATCCACGTTGATGAGAAGCGAGCAGGCATCCGGACAATCAAGAGCGCACACCGAATGCCGGACGGAATGGGTGCTCATTTAACGAGTATAGCGAGCAGGGACCAATAGAAACAGGCAGCCCGCGACGGCTGCCTGTCAGGATTCGCGACCTGGAACCTCGCTTAGAACGTGTACCGGAGGCCCATTACGATGCGGCGGTTGCCGCCGTTGGTGAGCCACTGGTTGGCGAAATTCGAGTTCAGGAACGACGCGTTCGGGATCCCGAAGTTGCGGGTGTTGGTGGCGTTGTACATCTCCATGCGGAAGTTCAGCTTGTGGCTTTCCATCGGCATCTTGATGCTCTTGTTGATCGACAGGTCGAGGTTGCCGATGCCATCCGCGCGAAGAATGTTGCGGCCCGCGTTGCCCAGGGGTTCCGCGAGGCTGACGTTGCGGAACAGCGTGCCAACCTTGCCGCCGGTCTGCTGCCACAACTCTTCGATCGAAGAACCCGAGAGATTCTGCGTGGTCGCGAGGCTCGGGCGAATCGAGTTGCCGATCAGCGAATCGATGCCGCTCAGCAGGCGAGCCGGATCCGAACCCGCGAGCGCGGAGAACGGCGAACCGGACTGCAGCGTGAGGAAGCCCGACACCTGCCAGCCGCCGACGATGCGTCCGGCGAGGCCCTTCTGATCGCGCAGGAAGGGCAGTTCCCAGACGCCGTTGACGACGAAGCGATGCGGGCGGTCGTAGGTCGACCGTCCACGATCCGCGCGGCGGTTGAAGGAATCCTGCGCCACCGCGACTTCGCCGGCCGACGAGGCGTTGAACACTTCCGACGCGTCGTCGATGAACGAACTCCAGGTGTAGTGGGTCGCCATCGAAACGCCGCGAGACAGACGCTTTTCAAGGCTCATCTGCAACGAGTGATAGATCGACGAAGCCGAATTGGCGCGATGACGGATGATGCCGCGGGTCGGGTCAACGCGGCGCGTGCCGTTCGAACCGGGCACGGTCGGGTTGCCGTCCAAAGACTGGAACAGCGCCGTACCCTTCGTGCTCACGCCGCCGATGGTCAGGGCCCAATCCTTGCCGAGTTCGCGCTGGATCTGCAGCGAGAACTGTTCGGCGAGCGGCGCCCGGAAGTTCGAATCGGCGATGGTGCGCGTGATCTGCAGCGGGTTGCTGATCGGCGGAATCACACCCTTGCGGATGTTGTCGATCGAGGTCCAGGCGCCCTGCAGCGCCGGGTTTGCCACGAGCGTGAACGGGAACGCGCTGAAGATATTGAGCGCCATGTTGTTGAAGATCAGGTCGTAGGTGCGCGAATAACCGCCGCGCAGCACCGACTTGTTGTCTCCGAACAGATAACTCAGCGGACCCGGCGCCTTGCCCATGCGATAGTTGAATCCGAAGCGCGGCGCCCAGTTGTTGGTGTCGCGAGGCGCGGGCTTGTCCATCACGAAGCCGGGATCATTGTTGTAACGCTTGACGATGCCGTCATTGAGTTCCTTCAGGTACGCAAGCGCGTTGCCCGGGCTCTCATAACGGATGCCGTAGCTGAGCGTGAGGCTCTTCGACACGCGCCATT
>CAZVKC010000017.1:0-12807 GCA_964627455.1 uncultured Solibacteraceae bacterium
TACTCGAAGCTGCCAGTGCGAGGCTCGCGATGAGCGCCGCTAGTCGGATCGTCCTGAACATCCGTTGAGACTCCTGAAGCGATAGTTCCGCGTGTGTACAGACGAAGAGACGAGGCTTCCCCTGCGCACGCAGACGATGCTTACTTTGCCGACCGGGCAATAGTTTTGTGTGGGAACCCCTGGGCGGACGTTGCCGAGGGATTATTAGATTCTGGACAGAATCGGACCCGAAGTCAATGGCTGGCTGATCGAAAAATCAAATCAGGCAGATAAAGCGGATTACAATCAAGCAACTCGGCAGGACAGGAGGGGTTTGAGTACAATAGCCTTTTCCGTGATGCCCCGACTGACCCACCGTACCCTGTCCTTGCTTGCGGGGTGTCTCGCTCTTACTTGCAGTTCGCATGCGCAGGACGTCGGCAGCGGCGCGCCTAACGAGACGATCCGCAACATGTTCGTCCAGGCGTACTACCGCAACGGCTTCTCGAACCTCGTCTCCCTGCCCCCGGTTGCCGACGTGAAACGGCTGGGATCCACCGGCTACGTGCAGGAGTTCAACGACGCGGCGAAGACCTCGGGCGTCAAACTCGCGCTGGTAAAACCGAACGACAGCACCGCCCAGGCTGAAGGCGCGATCACCGTCTTCCAGATGCAGTCCGGCCTGTACGCCTACTTCAACAGTGTGGGCGTCAATACGGCGGGTTACCCGACGAGCGACACGCGTGATTGCGGCACATTGCCCGACGGCAACACCTGCACCTACCAGACCTTCGACAAGAACTATGGTCTCTTCGTCTACTCGCGCCCGGTGAACCTCAACACCACCAATTTCTCGACACGGGATCCCTATTACACGCGCTGGGTGGCTGCGGGCGGCATCGCGACCATGGGGCCGGCAAACATTGCCGAAACAGCTTTCACGTCGAAGGGCGGCGCGACGGGCACCGTCCAGACTTACGTCTTTGGCGCGGTCTTCAACATCACCGGCGGGACCATCGCCGCGCGCCAGATCACGGTCAAGCCGTCGATCTACTCGGTCTATGCAGCCAATGGCGGATACACCGGCTTCCTCGGCGTCCCTTTAACGGAAGAGGTCGTGGTCACGGGCGGCAGGCGCAGACAGTCGTTCGAAGGCGGATCGATTGAATACGATCCAAGCCAGAACGGCAGCGGGACCCTGCGTTTGCCCGTGGCTTCAGTGGTCCTCGCGCCGCAGCAGGGACCGATCCGTCTGAACGTCAACGACACACTCACCGTTTCCGCGATCACCTACGGACCCGACGGGTCGACGCTCACCGGCCGTGACATTGTATGGGCCACCTCCAACGGCCGGATCGCATCGATTACGCCGTCCGGACCGACGGTCCTCGTCAAGGCCGTCGGCGGGGGACCCGCGACCATCACGGCGACCAGCGAGGGAAAGGTGAGCGCGGCGTTGAGCCTCTTTGTAACAGCCCCCTGTTGCGCGGTCGGTGAAGGCGCGCCCACGACGGCGTTGCAGCAGGCGTTCCAGGACGCGATCACGCGGAATCGATTGACGCCCCGCCTGCCGGCCGGTAGCCCTGCAACACGGGTGGGATTCGGCTACATCCAGGAATTCGTGGGATCCACGGACGGGCAACCATTCTGGATCGCGGTGTCCGAGAAGACGATCGCGGGTTATGTACTGCGCGGCTCGATCCTGTCCCGGTATCAGGAACTCGGCGGTCCAGCCGGTATCCTCGGCTACCCGACGACGGATCCGACAACGGGCGGACGGCAGAACTTCGAAAACGGCAGCCTCGTCGGCAATCCGGTGCGGATGGTGCAGGGCGCGATCCTCGCGAAATGGGCCGTGCTCGGGTACGAGACGGGAGTGGCGGGTCCGGCAACGGGAGATCCCGAAGCATTTCTGAGCTTCCGCGCCACGGCCGGACGCGCGCAGGCGTTTCGCGGCGCGGCGATCTTCGAGATCCTGCAGGGCGCCCTCAATCAGGTCGGCAAGGTGTACTACGTCAAGGGCGTGATCCTCGCGAAGTACGCGTCGCTTGGATTCGCAGCGAGCAAACTGGGCGCGCCAACCAGCGACGAGTTCGTGTTGAACGGGCAGAATCACCAGGAATTCGAAGGCGGATTCATGGAGTACGGCTTCGGCGACACCGAAGTACGCGTGACCGAAAATGCCCGGCAGCCGCAGGTCACTGCGACGCCTGGGTCCGTTTCCGCGGGCACCATCGTGCGGCTTGCGCTGGGCGGTTTCGATAACGACGCGCAGGTCCGCGTATCGATCACAGGGCAATCGGATTTCACGGTGACCACCGCGAGCGGCGCCTATGTGTGGGAGAACTACATTCCGACCACGGCCCGCAGCGCGGCCATCACGGTTCGCGCGGTGGATACGAAGACGCAAGCTGCGGCGCAAGTTGTCTACAACGTGGTATCGACGCCTGAGGCGCGCATCAAACTGTCGATCGTTCGCGGTGACCAGCAGAGTGGGCCTCCTGGCGCCATCCTCGCTCAACCCGTGGTCGTGCGGCTCGCGGATCCCGCTGGTGTGCCCGTGCCGAATGCGGCGGTGCGCTGGGCGGCTTCACCGGGGTCGTCGATGGCGCTGGCGGACGGGTCGACCAATGAGAGTGGCGAAGCCCGCGCCTGGTTCCGGCTCGCAAATAATGAAGGCACCGCATTGGGGACTGCCGAGGCAAGCGGACAGGTAGTAACGTTCGGCGCCCGTGCGGTGCGAACGACATTGACCGGGTTCCCCAAACTGACGCAGGATTCCACGCTGCCGCTCGGCAATGGATCCGGCACGATCGCCCGCAAGGGCGCGCTTCTCACTGCGGCGGCTTCGGTCATCCGCTATCACCAGTCGCGCAACGAACTTCCCACCACGCAAGGCCTCGCCGACGCGGTCAACCTGAACACCTATCTGAAGGCGTTTTGCGCGTTCGACTCGGTTGGCGCGCAGATCTGCGATGGATTCCTCGAAGCGCCGGGCACCGGGGATCAGATCGTGAACCTGTGGCGGCTGCCCGGTTTCGTCGGCGGCGGTTTGACCGTGCAGGGCGAACCCGCCACCGAGGCGCGTATTCGGGATCTGGTTTCGCAGGGCCTGGCTCCGATCCTGGCGCTGCGGTTGTTTGCGGGCGACCAGTTGACGGGATCCCATTTCGTGGTCGCAACCGGCGTCGCGGGCAACGGCGCGATCCTGGTGCAGGATCCGCTCTTCAAGCAGGAAGCTCTGGCGGACCTGCAGTTCGGCTTCACGGCAGGCGGCGGCACGACGCTGCGCGCGGAATTGAGCGGTGTTGTGACGTTGTCCCCCAAGGCTCCGGCCGCACCAGGCGTCCTGCTCGCGGCCACTGGCGCAACCGGCATCGAGACGCCCACCGGACCCTGCTCGGATAGCTTCGCTTTCACGACCTTTGCGGTGCATCCCGCCGAGACCGCTTCATCGAAAGGCGTACAGCCCTTCAGCATGGCGTTCTGCGCGGCGGCCGACTCGAGCGCGCTGTATCAGGCTTTTGTGACGCGCACCGACAGCGAGTTCCTGGGTTCGTTTACGGACCTCGCCAACCCGGGGAACCGGGAGGATCTGTCCGGCGGCGGATCCGCGGCATTCCGCATCCTCCGCAAGGGTGCGCAGTGGGGACTGGCGCCGCTCGAGGTCGCCTTCGACGCGGCGAGCGTGGTCAACGGCGCGAGCTATACGCCGGACCTGGCGCCGGGTTCTTTGGCTACGATCTTCGGGACGGGATTTGCGCGTCCCGGCACGCCAGCGCCCGACGTGTTGGTGAACGGATCGCCGGCGCGCGTCGTGCAGGCTTTCCCCTTCCAGCTCAATTTCGTGATCCCGGCCGACGCACAGACTGGACCAGCGACCTTGACGGTTTCCTCGGACTTCGGATTCGCGGAGCAGACAGTTCCGTTGAAGGCGAGTGCTCCGGCGATCGTCATCACGTCGCAGACGGCCCCGCGGTCCGGCGCCGTGTTCAACGCTGCGGACTCCCGCGCGAACTCCCGGTACAACCCGGTGGCGCGCGGCCAGAATGTACAGGTGTACATGACAGGTCTGGCACGGACGCAAGCCGTAACCGCGACCATCGGGGGGCAGGACGCACGAGTGATCTCGGTTGCCACGGTTCCTTCCCTGCCCGGCATTTCCATGGTGACGCTGGCCACCCCGGCGGGACTGCCACCGAGCCTCAACGCCGAGTTGTACATACTGCAGGGCGACGCCAGTTCGAACGCAGTCGACGTCGCAATCCAGTAGCTGCGGGGATGGATCCTTCCACTCTCTGATCGGCGCTCATAAAGTCCCAGTACCGGGACGCCGATAGAACTACGAGGAGGAAGGTTCACCCCCAGTATGATGAAGGCTTTCTTGTTAACGGCGCTCGCGGCCGCGCTCAGCTTCGCTCAGGGCGCACTTCCGTCGAATTCGTCTTTCTATTCGACTCCGACCTACCCGGACGTCACCAAGATTGGCAGCGGCCCCGGCTGGCTGCAGTTTGACGCCAGGAATGAGATGAAGTTTGTCCCTAAGAAGGGCGAAGAGGTCCGGATTCCGTACAAGGCGATCAAGAATCTCCAGTACGAGCGTGCAGCCCAGCCGCCGGTTGAGAAGGCTCACAAGTCCAAGTTCTCGGTGCCCGTGAAGATGAACTTCATCGCCAAGCACCAGGTCACGATCCGGTACGATGCGGAACATGGCCCCGAAACGACCACTCTGTGGCTGGACAACAGCAATTACCAGAGCGTGCTCGGCACCTTGAAAGCCAAGACCGGGCTGAACGTCGAGCGCACCGGCGTGAATACCTGGTAAGCCCTGTCAGGCTTCCAGTCCCCTGAACTTCCAGATCGCGGTGTGGTCGATCCATGCGACCGGCGACATCGCCTGATCTACATCCAGATACACGACACGAAAGGTCACGAATCCGTGGCCTTTTCGTTCTTTGTGTTCCAGTATCTCGCCGCGGACCTCGACTTCCCGTATCTGATTCATTCCATTGAACAGCCAGTGGATACGGCTGCCAGCGTGGATCCACGGATCGAGAATGAAGTTGTGCATCAGGAGGCGGTTAGCGAGTTCCAGAAACTCCCGCGCCGTTTGCGAGGCGGACTCGCCGGTCCGCAGGTTTCTGCGAAACGAACCCAAGCTGGCGCCGGACGTGAGAAGGTCCTCGCACGCCTTGGGACGGACCGAAGGCAATGGTGCAAACTGCGGCACGGCGGCGGTTTCCAGTACACCGGTTTCGTATCGTAGCGTTGCCCGGTCATCCGCCTGCACCAGCCTCTCCTGCGGATCCAACGTGACATGGACGGCTTCGCCGTCGTAGTACGGCTTGAGCAGACGAAGTTCCGCGAAGCCGCCGGCCGCGAACCAGCCGGGTTCCGTGTCGATCAGGAGACGGGTCATATACTCGAACACATCGACGCCCGGAACCAACCCAGCCTGAAAGCCGAGACTTTGGGCGACGTCGTCCGCATGCATCCGGTTTTCGGACTCCGGATCCGAATTGACCGCCGTAAGATGGAGTTCCCGGATCATGGCGCGTTTAGCTGCGGATCCTCTTCACCAGCGCCTTCAGGTCTTCCCCGGGTTGAGCCGTGCAATGGACTCGTCCACCGCAAGCTCGCGAGATCTCTTCGAGCGACGGTTCAGTGGAAGCGATGGACACGGCGGCGCCTGCCGCACGGATCGCTTCCGCGACGGCAGGATCGAACGAAGTCTCGTCGAAGCGCGGAGAGACGGCCTGCGCCGGACGGCCGGCTTCCTTGAGGTCCGCCAGCAGGGCCGCGACCTCGCCGGCTTCGGTCGGTTCTCCAGCGGATGCCCAGGAGATTTCGAGATCGGGACGCCGCCAGGGCCACTGCTCGCCGGCGTTCGATTTCACGCAATTGTCGAAGGCGTGACCGACGGCGTCTTTGCGGGTTTCGGGATCCAGTTGGGCGACGTCCAGAATGAGTTTCGTGTAGCCGGAGCGTTCGAGGACCGAATCGAGGACCTGCGGCCCACCTTCAAGCCCGAGAACAATGGGTGAGGCGGGAATGGAATAGCCGTCACGCCAGCCGGCGCGGATCGCGCGAAACACGCCCGCAGCCCAGTCACCGGCAAAACCGGCGACATTGAGATTGCTCTCCTGGTGGATCGATTTGAAGATCCCGAAAGAGTCGTGGTCGGCGGAGAAAATCGTGCAGGCGTTGCCGGACGGTTTGGGCAGAAAGGCCCGATCGACTTCCCGTGCGAAGGTCCGGATACTCGCCGCATGCGTGGCCGGATCGAAGGGAACGGTGTTGATGACGATTTCGCGGCCGCCGCCGGGACGCATGCGCCCGATCAGAATCGATTTCTGAAACAGCCCAGACGAGGGAGCCGAGGAGGTAGCAATGCGCAACAGGTATGGTTTCGCTACCCCGCCCCGGACAGCGTCGACCGCCAGGAAAAAGGAGTTGGGATGGATGGGATCAGGTTGGAGCGACCCCATGTAAGGAACAATCGTTTCGAGGCCAAGCAGCGCGGCCCGTCCGGCTGCGCGGTTGCGGAGGTCGTCATTCAATCGGCGGCCTTCCACCTGCTGGAAAATCACCTCAGCCAGCGACGCGGCCTCGTTTGCGCGCACCGGCAACTCGAGTTGAAGGGGGTCCAAAGTTCTTTATACTCGAAACCCCGCGAGCTTGCAAATGTCTCGAAGATTGAGGCTTTTACAAGTGCAGCGATTTGAGGTAGTCGCGGAAGGGTCCACCGAGATCCTGCCGCTTGAGCCCGAATTCGACGGTCGCCTTCAGGAAGCCCAGCTTGTCGCCCGCGTCGTAGCGGGTCCCTTCGAACTTATAGCCGTAAATCGGACGGCTGCGCAGAAGGTGCTTCAGCGCGTCCGTCAGTTGGAGTTCGCCGCCGGCGCCGGGTTCGATCGCTTCGATCGAGGTGAAAATCTCGGGAGTCAAAACGTAACGGCCAATGATCGCCAGGTTCGAGGGAGCATCTTCAGCTTTGGGCTTCTCGACCATGCTGCGAATCCGATACAGACGATTGCCGCCGCCGGCATGGCTGATCGGTTCCGCATCCACGACGCCATACGCCGAAATCTGGTCCCGGGGGACCTCCATCAGCGCCACGACGGAAGCACCGTAGAACTCGTAGATGTCGAGCAACTGGCGAAGACAGGGGACCCCGGCGTCAATGACGTCGTCGGACAGAATGACCGAAAAGGGTTCGTTGCCCACCAGATCCTTGGCGCGTAGCACGGCATGACCGAGCCCGAGCGCCTCCTTCTGGCGAACATACGCGATGTCAATCATTTCCGAGACGGATCGAACGGCCTGCAACAAATCCTTCTTGTTGCGGGAACTGAGCAAATGCTCGAGTTCGAAACTCACGTCGAAATGATCTTCGATTGCGGTCTTTCCACGCCCGGTGACGATGATGATGTTCTTAAGGCCCGAATGCATGGCCTCTTCGACACCGTACTGAATCAGAGGCTTGTCCACCAAAGGCAACATTTCTTTCGGTTGTGCTTTGGTGGCAGGCAGGAATCGGGTACCGAGTCCTGCAGCCGGAAATACGGCTTTTCTGACGCGTGGAATCATAGTCGCTCAGTTCGAAGTGTAGCAACAGCAGCGCTACGGAGGTCTGTCCTGGACTACGCCAGATTCGGGATCTTGATGATCTTCTTCTGGATCGCGTACTGCACCAGTTGCGCCTTGTTGTGGATGTCCAACTTTCTCATCAGGTTGAACTTATGCGCTTCCACGGTCTTCACGCTGAGATTCAGGTCGCAGGCGATTTCCTTGACGGAGTTGCCTTCGGCCAGCATCTTGAGGACTTCGCGCTCGCGAGTCGTCAGCGTCGCAAAGCGCGGCAGACGGTTGGCCGACTTGATGCGGGAACGGAAATCGTCGACCAGTTGCGACAACATCCGCGGACTCAAATAGCTGCCGCCGCGGCAGATGTCGCGAACAGCGGCAACCAGTTGCTGGGACGGGCTGTCCTTCAGCACATAGCCGCTCGCACCCACTTCCATGCCTTCGACGAGATAATCTTCGTCGTCATACATGGTGAGGAACAGCACCTTCGTCTCAGGGCGGTTCTTGCGGATCTGGCGCGTCGCCTCGAAGCTGCTCAAGCCAGGCATGCCGATGTCCATGAGAATGACGTCCGGCTTGACTTCCGCGGCCTTCTCCACCGCATCTCCGCCGTTCGACGCCTCTCCGATGACTTCCATATCCAGTTCAGCGGAAATCAGGGTTTTGATGCCCTGGCGGAACAGAGTGTGGTCATCCGCCAACATGATCCGAATCTTCGCCATATCGTTAATTCCTCCGCTCTCCTTCAGAGCGTCTGCATCCTTCTCTAAGCGCGCGCACCGCACCGGCGGCACACGACTCCCTTTGTTGTTCTCCGCCTAACCCTGCGCGGCAGGCGAAAGCCAGTTCATCCCGTCTTAGTCGCCGCTACGAGAGCCTGCTCCGACCGGAACCAGGACTTTGGCGTCCTGCGATTCCCGACGTGGCTGCCCCAAGCCAAATTCCTCGGAGGTGACCGGCAACTCGATCGAAATCTTCGTGCCACGTTCTTTCCGGGATGTCTTCTCTCCCGACGGACCTTTGCTTTTCAGCCCACTGGTGCTTTTCAGCCCACTGGCCCGTGGAAAACTAGACACCCGGAAGGAGCCCCCCAGGAGCGCCACTCTCTCGCGCATGCCGGACAATCCAAATGAATCGCGCCGGGCAAACGCCTCTTCTACTACGAAGCCGACGCCGTTGTCCTCAACGTTCAGCCTTAGTACTCCATCGGCAGTGTTCACCGAAACGTTTACAGTTGTTGCCTGGGAGTGCTTGCCAATGTTGTTAAAACACTCCTGTACCAGGCGGTACACGATCACCTCGATCCTGTGAGGCAAACCACCCAGACGGGTCAGGCTGAGCTTCACGTCGATCGGATGCACACGCTGGAACCGCGCCACGAGCTGACGCAAGGCCGCCCCAAGGCCGAGTTGTTCCAACACGGCCGGACTGAGCGCCGCAATCAGCCGGCGCATCTCGAGAATCGTGCGCTCGGTCAGGTCGCGAGCCTCGCGCAAGCGCCGGCGCGTGTCCACCTGGGACTCCGGCAGCGATTGTTCGAGCAATTCCATCTGCAGGCGGATGCAAAGCAAAGACTGCCCCGCCTCGTCGTGGAGTTCGCGGCTGATGCGCCGGCGCTCCATCTCCTCGACGTGCAGCATATGTTCTGCGAGTTTCCGGATCTGGTCCTCGCTCTGGGCCAGGTGATCCATCAGCCGCGTCTTTTCCGCCGCCATCAGGCAGCGTTCAGCGGCAGCGGCCAGCAAATCCTGTTCCCGGGGCAGCCACTCGTAGTACCTTCCGAATCCGAACTGCATCACGCCTGCCACTCTGCCGTTTTTGGACAGCGGGATCGACCAGCAGGACTCGAATCGATTCTTCCACGTCGGATCCAGCAGCCAGGTGGACGCCGCCTTGCGGCAATCCAGAAATCTCGGAACAGCGACGTGACGCAGACTCAGCTTCGGATTCACCGGGCTCGCCTCGCCTTCCGGAGCCGCAACGACGGTGGTCCACGCGTCGCCCGCTTCGTTCAACAGAACGATGCGGCCTGCGTCGGCGCTGCAGGCGCCCACCAGCGTCGACACAAAGCGATGCAATAGCTCTTCGAGACTTCGCGATTCGAGTTCGACGCGAAACAGTTCATAGAACGCTTCCGTTTCCGCCTCGCGGACCTGATAATACGCATTATTGAGCGTCAGGATGACGCAGAAGTGAATCTGTTCGCGAACCCATTGAAAGTTCGCCTGCTGCGCATCATCGGAAGACTGTAGCGTCCGCAAGCGCGCAGTGAGAAGGCGGTCGTATTCCTGTAGCGCCTCCACAATCGCGCTGGGTGGGAGATTCAGCTTGGCAAGCCGGCGGCCGCTGTATTCCACCTGCTCGATGAACTTGAGCGCCGGCTGGCCTCCGGCCAGGATTCGCGCGGCATTGCCGAACGTGATCGCCGCCAGCGCCGCCCGCTGCGGCGCCGCATATCCAAGGCGTTCCAGCTTGGACTGAAACCGGCTATCGAGCTTTTCAACATGACGTTCCAGAAGGGACGACATCCGCTGCAACTGCGTGCGCAGCTGGTCGCTCAACACATCTGCTGCATCTGCGAGTTCGGGGGCTAGTTCGGTCGTCGTCGGCACGTTGTCAACTCGAACGCGAGAGGTCGCGTACTAAGGTATTCATCGGCCACCTAGGTGATTCTCTTTAGCTCCAGGAACTCGACAGAAGGAACCGCTACACTTGGATCGGAATGGCACGTCTGCGCATCCTCCTCTGGGCAGGGCTCCTGCTGATCGTTCTCTCTTCGTTTTCTTCCTCTTTTTTCATCGACTTCGAGTGGTGGAAAGAGATGGGCCAACTGGAAACCTGGTATGCCGTAGCGGCCTACCGGTACCTGCCGCGGCTTGCGGTCGCGGTCGTCGCGTTCGCGGTCTTCCGCGTCGCCTACACGCTGGGGAGACGGCACGCGCGCGCCGTGGCCGAAGTCGTGGACCTCGTACCCGCGAAGTCCCCGCTGCCTAATTTGATCCTGGGAGCCCTCTCTCTCTTCGCCGGACTCGTGCTGGTGCGGCCGTGGACCATCGTCCAGTTCGTGGGCGGACATTCCACCTCGTCGGCCAACCCCTGGCGAGACCCTCTATTCGGCCAGCCCCTGTCGTTTTACCTCTTCGACCTGCCCTTCTACTCCCAGCTGGTGAACGCACTGATGGCGCTGGCGGTACTCGCGACGATCATCTACTTCCTCTCGTCGATCCCGCTTGGCCAGCGGACCCTGCAGATCGAATTCTCGCGGCCGCTTCGCTGGATGCTCGCCGCCGTACTCCTCTGCTATGCGGCGAGCCTCTACCTGGGACGTTTCGAATTCCTCACCAACAGCCACGGCTTCCTCACCGGCGCCGACTACGTCGACGACCGGATCCGCATTCCGCTCCAGTGGTTCGCCATCTTCGCCTGTGTGAGCAGCGCCGTGCTGGTCGCCGCCGGACGCTACTTCTGGGCCGTCCCGCTGCCGCTGCTGTCGATCGCGCTGCGCGTCGTTCTACCCGGCATCGTTTCGGTGGTCTACGTGAAACCCAACGAAATCTCGCTCGAGAAGCCGTACATCGAACACCACATTTCCGCCACGCTGTCCGCCTATGGACTGGACCATCGGACACGCGAAATCCAGTTCGACGCGAAGCCCGAAGCGAAAATCGATTACACCGCCAACCACGACCTGCTCGAGAACGTCCGGCTCTGGGACTGGCAGGCGTTTCGCGATACCGTCAGCCAGGTGCAGCCGCTTCGCCCCTACGTCTATAAGGACATCGACGTCGACCGGTACAAGATCGATGGCGCCATGCGCCAGTTGATGATTGCGCCCCGCGAACTCGACATCGACCAACTCGGCGACGCCCGGCGGCAGTGGATCAACCCGCACTTCGTCTACACCCACGGCTACGGGCTCGTCGTCGCCGAGGCGAACAAGATCAACGGCAACGGACTCCCCTTACTGTACGTGCAGGACGCGCCGGTGAACGTGAAGACCCCCTCGTTGAAGGTCACTCGCCCGGAACTGTACTTCGGCGAGATCGGACACGAACCGGTCTTTGTAGACACCGCCCAACAGGAGTTCGACTATCCGTCCGGATCCGACAATATTCATACGCACTACAAGGGCAAGGGTGGGATCCCCGCCAGTTCGCTGTGGATGCGCCTGATGGCCGCGCTCCATTACGGCGACCGCAACATCCTGCTCACCAGCTACCTCACCGGTGACAGCCGGATGCTGATCCATCGCAATATTCACGACCGGCTCGAGACTCTGGCCGATTTCGTCGACTGGGATCGGGATCCGTACCTGGTCATCACTCCGGAAGGCCGTCTCGTTTGGATTGTCGACGGCTACCTCACCACCGATGCGCATCCTTATTCGCAGTTCGTGTCGGACGGCCGGTACTCGAGCTACAACTACATTCGCAATTCGGTGAAAGCCACCGTCGACGCCTATGACGGCGAGACGCGCATCTATATCGTCGACCCGTCCGACCCCGTGGTCCGGTCGTATCAGAATCTGTTCCCTCGCCTGTTCCACGAGGCTTCCGAAATGCCGGCGGGGATCCGCGAGCACCTGCGCTACGGCGAGAAGATGTTCCGGACCCAAGCCTACATCTATCGCACCTATCACATGCGGGACCCCGAGGCGTTCTACAACAAGGCGGATCTGTGGGATCAGGCGCAGTTCGTCTCGAAACAGGGATCAGGAGCCCAGTTCGTGGATCCGTCGTTCGTGATGGCCAAACTGCCGGGCGAATCGAAGACCGAGTTCCTGCTGGTTCTGCCGTTCTCGCCCCGCGGCAAGGACAACCTGATCGGCTACATGGCCGCGCGCAATGACGGCGAGCATTACGGCGAAGTCGTGTTTCTGCAGTTGCCGAAGCAGGAGGTATTGCTGGGGTCGATGCAACTCGAGGCGCGAATCGACCAGGACCAGACGATTTCGAAAGACCTCAGCTTGTGGAACCAACAGGGGTCACAGGTGTTGCGCGGGCAGACGCTCATCTTTCCGGTCGACCAGACGTTCCTGTACATCAAGCCGCTCTACCTGCAGGCGTCCAATGCCCGGATGCCCCAACTCAAAAAAGTGGTGGTGGCAATGGGCAACCGGTTGATTTACGAGGATACCTACGAACAGGCTCTTGCCGTGCTGTCGGGCGGCGCGCTTTCGCTCAAGCCCGCCTCGTCGATGGAGGCTTCCCCGCAGGAAACTACGGGAACAACGAAGTCCAC
>CAZVKC010000017.1:12907-37703 GCA_964627455.1 uncultured Solibacteraceae bacterium
CCGCCTCGTCGATGGAGGCTTCCCCGCAGGAAACTACGGGAACAACGAAGTCCACGGGTCAGCAGCCGGCCGCTCCCATCCTGGACGCGAAGACTCAGGCCATCCTGGAACGCGTGCAACGCCTGCGGAAAGAGTTGGATGCACTGGAATCTGAGTTGCGAAAGAAGTAGAGGCTACAGGACACGCGGGCGCAGATCCGCTGCCCCCTTGTAATCGGACCGCAACGGCGTTATGATTCCGCTAGATCTTTAGATATTTGCCGTCAGCAAAAAGTTCCCCCCGGGAGCGCAAGTTTGCTACTTTCATACTCCCCGTCTTTATAAGGCCTCTTTCTATGTTCCGAAGTGAGGCGTCTCCCCGGGAGGTTTGTCATATGTTCGACAGCTTGGACGAGCAAATGAAGCATGATCGTGAACGTGAGTCGTCGAAGAAGGAACGGATGATGATGTGGGCTGTCATCGCCGTTGTTTCCGTCGCTCTGTTTGCCGGATTGTTACTTGGAGTAACGAAACTGGCGTAAGTCGATACGCCATTTGGGCTGGCCGTTCGCGAGAGAAATCAGTTCGCTGGCGCGGTTGCCGCCTCGAGTGTGGCGGTCACTGCAGCCGCAGGCGCGCCGGCCGGCCCGATCAACGCCATCATCTCCAGCACGTGATCTGCATACCTGCGGTTCCGCGGGTTGTACGCGCGAAGCTTACCTTCGGTCGTCTTGTTGCGATAAGAGGCTCCGTTGGCGAGCCGTTCCGCAATGAGGTGGATGCTTTCCTGCACCGACTGGAAACGCACCCGGCCATTTCCCCAACCGAATACGTTATTGTTGCGGATGATGCGCCCACCCGCCGATTCCACTTGCGCGAGGCAGGGGAGCAGGCGCCAATCGAGACTGTACTTGTCGGCAGCTTCCAGGAAGGCGGAAGCATACTCCACCAGCGGCGACTTCTTCAGTTCGAAAAAGCCTTTCACCTGACTGAATCGCTGATCCTGAACGGTTTCCGGGGCCTTCGCATCCTGCTGAGGCTGGTCTGCCGCAACGGCAGGGGCCAGGAACAGTCCGGCGGCGACGAGTGCGCGTTTCGCGATGCTTTGAATCATGCGTTCGTTCCGAATAGATCGGCTGAGCGACTCCGGTCCGTTAGTGACCGCGAGGGATGAACCCACACTACTCGATTAGTATAGGGTAGCGAATCGGGCGCTGCAAGACAAAAGAACCCTCAGAAGTTTAACCCTCACTGAAATCGAAACAGCCGCTCAATAAAATACTGGATCCTTCGACGGTTTGCCGCCATCTCATGCCCCATGCGGTATCAAGCCCTTTTCACGTTTCCGGTCCTCGCCATGCTCTTTCTGTGGGATCTCAAGGCAGCGAAGTCGCCCCAAACGATGGCCACATGGGAACAGTGGCGTGGACCATACCGCAATGGCGAAGCTCCCGGCACAGAGTGGCCCCAGAAGCTCGACGGGATCAAGGCGCTCTGGCGAGTCGAGTTGGATAAGGGCTACTCGACGCCCATCGTGACGGCCAGCCGGGTCTTCACGACGGAGACCGCCAACGGCGACACGGAGACGGTCCGGGCCCTCGATCGCGCGACGGGCAGGGAACTCTGGCGCGCGGCGTGGAAGGGAAAGATCAGCGTCCCATTTTTCGCCAAGAAGAACGGGGATTGGATCCGCTCCACGCCTGCCTTCGACGGCAAGACTCTGTATGTAGGCGGCATGGAAGAGGTTCTGGGGGCGCTCGACGGCAAGACGGGCAAGGAACTCTGGAAGGTCGACTTCCCGGCGAAGTTCGGCACGCCGAAGCCGGAGTTCGGATTCGCGAGTTCGCCCCTCATCGACGGCGAGTTCCTCTATGTGCAGGCCGCCAATTCGATCGTGAAGCTGAAGAAGTCGACGGGCGAAACCGTCTGGCGGGGCATCGAACACGCCGGCAACATCATGGAATCGGGAGCCTTCTCTTCGCCCATCCTGGCGACCATCGCCGGACGCCGCCAGTTGCTGGTGCAGCAGCGCATGAAACTCCACGGCGTCGACCTGGAAACCGGCGCGGAACTCTGGTCGCAGGAGGTCCCGAACTTCCGCGGCATGAACATTCTCACGCCAGTGCCCTACAAAGATTCGGTCTTCACCAGCACCTACCAGAACAACTCGTATCTGTACAAGGTGGCCAGGTCCGGATCCGGCTTCCAGGTGACGGAGGGGTGGAAGAACAAGGCCAAAGGGTATATGTCGACGCCCGTGGTCAAGGACCATTACGCCTACCTGCACCTCAGCAATCAAAGGATGACGTGCCTGAACCTCGAGACCGGAGAGTCGCAGTGGACTTCAGAACCGTTCGGCCAATACTGGTCGATGGTCCTGCGCGGGGACAAGATTCTCGCGTTGGACGAGCGGGGGGCGCTCCATCTGATTCGCGCGAATCCTGAGAAGTTCGAACTGCTCGATTCGAAGGAACTCACCAAGTCGCCGGCCTGGGCGCACCTGGCAGTTGCGGGCGACGAACTCTTCATCCGCGAACTCACGGCCATCACGGCCTACCGGCTCGAACCCGGCGCCGTGCCGATGGCTCCCTCGGCCACGCAATCCGGCAACTACTAACGCAAGTCGAAGTCGATCCATCGCTCTGCGATAAGCCGCGCGCCATCCAGGAGTTGTACTTCAAGAAGATAGGATCCCGGATCGGTCTTCGCGCCCAGCCGCAACACGCCCCCGGCAGGGACTCGCGGACCTCCGGCTGATCCCGCGGCGGGAATCGCCACCGCTTTGCCTGACCACACCACCTGACCATCGCGGACCAGGCGCGGATGCATCGTCAAGCCCGCTTTCGGATGGTAGATCATCCATCCATAGGAAAACGTCTGGTCCCGCCCGAAGATCCGGACCGCCGCGCTGAGGTCCTCGCCTTCTCCGCTGGCCTGTCTCGCGTCTCCGGACATCATGCTGAGTCCCGATGCGGTGGGTTGTCCCTTGCGCAAATCAGGAACTTCAACATACTGGCCGGCGGATCCGGTTTCGAACGTTCCCCCATCCATCACGGCGACCCGCAGGAAATAGGGTCCGGACTTCCGCACCTCGTGTTCGAACGCGTACACCCAACCGTTGGCGCGCGCATTCCCGATTGCCTGCGGATCATCCTTCACGCGGATGGTGAAGTTGCGTTCGGTAGTGCCGCCTCCAGGTTCCGTAATGCCCAGCACGCGCAGGCTGGCCCTTCGGTATCCTTCCGGATCGGGTTCGCCAAACGCGAGGTTCGGCGCCTGGATGTGCAGCAACGCGCGAATCGCCGGTTGTCCACTGGCCGTCGCGACAAACGCAGGCGTCAACCGAAGACCGATGGACGTGTCTCCCGAAAATGGCGAATTCAGTGCGGCGAGCAGTTTGGCAGCCGGCGAGGCTGTCGCCGCCACCGCACCGGCGCCGCCCGGAGAGGGAACCGATGCGCTGCGCCGGTAGCGCAGGCGAAAACCCGAGCCATGGTTCTTCAGGCGCAGGGTCACCCGGCGCAGCGGCGGATCGCCATCGCCGTCCCCTTCTTTGGAAAATCCAATCAGGTAGTATCCTGCCTGGTCGTCGAGCATCCTGCCAAGCGCCGTATTGAGATCGTTGTCGTTGTAATGCGCAATGCCGCCCGTTTCGCCGGCGAGAAAACGGATGCCATCCTGATTGTTCCCCAGCTTGGTGGACCGGCTGTTCAACGCCTCGATTACCTGCTCCGGTTCCATCTCCTGGACGTCGTCTTCTGCTTTGAGGCCGGGAACAATCAGTCCGCGCGGATCGGCGCCGTAGATCACCACACCTCCGAGGTTGGCCGCGTCGGTTACGGTTCGCGCTTCGCCGGCCGTTACCGGAGGCTGGCGTTCACGCGGACTCCGATACAAGGTAAACCCATCGGAGAACAACATCACAGCTTTGCGGCCCGGCAACGAACGCATGCCCTCCACGACGTAACGAAGGGTCCCCAGGGTCCCGACCGTGTAACGGCGGCTGAGCATCGACCCCAGCGGACTGTCCTGCTGCCCGTTGAACTGTCGCAGCGGCGTTTCCTGCGTATCCATGCCCGGCGAGAGTTGAAAGCGAATGCGATCCACTGCCGCATGCAGAATGCGCTTGTCCGTCGTGAATCGCTGCAGCGCGCTCACACCGCCGCTGGCGGGAACAATGGCAACCAGGTCGCCGGCACTCATCTGCTGATCGAGGAACTTGTGAAGCGCCAGCCGGGTCTCGTGCACGCTCGTGAAGGACATCCGCAGATCATCGACCACAAGGGCGATGGTGCGTTGGACCTGGTCGCGCCGCAGTTGCCGCGCGACGCCTTGTCCGACCGTCACGGGGTTCGCCGCGGACGAACGTCCATCGGGCCCCGGCACGACACGAACGTAGGAGAAATTGGTAATCGCCCGAAGCTTGCCGCCTTCGAACAACTCGAAGTCGTCTCTCGTGAGGTTCGTAACCTGCCGGCCCTGGCGATCTTTCACGACGGCGTCGACCTGCACCAGGTTGACGTCAACGCGCAGCGTCGCAGGATCTTGCTGTAGCAGCAGCGGCGCGAAAAGCGCGAGCGGAAGGAGAAGAGTCAATGCTCCATCTTATGGAGTTGTGATCTCGACGGCAACGGACCGGCCGCTTTCGTTGCCCCGGACGTCGAGCGCCGTCACCACGTAAGAGCACTTCTTACCCGATGGCGGAGTCTTGTCGCTGAAACTGGGGACATCCACCAGATCCGTCAGCCGCTCGTATGCGGCGCCTTCGACGGAACGATACACGCGATAGCCGCGGAGATCCGGCTCCGTGACGCGTTCCCAGGCCAGTTCCACGGTATTGACGCCGGGAATCGCCTGCAAGGCCGTGGGCACGGACGGCGGGAAGGTATCGACCGGAGAGAACTCGAGGTCTTCCGACGGGTCGCTGCGCACAGCGCCGTTCCAGGCAAACAAGCGGTAAACGTACTTCGCGCCATACTCGGCGGCCTTGTCGGTATAGCTGTTGCCGGATTCGACCTCTGCAATCTGCGCAGGGTCCCCGTCGGCGCCTGCCGCCTTACGGAACAACTGGTACTTCGTCGCGCCCGCGCTCGGCGTCCATTCGAGCCGCGCGCCTTCCGCATCCGACGCGGCACGCAGCGTGGGCTTCGCGAGCGGCGGCACAACGTTGAGCGTGACGAAATTCGACCAGCCGGAGGTCCGGCCGTTCTTGTTCAGAGCGCGGACTCCGATGATGATTTCCTGCCCGGCCCATTCCTTGGCGGAAAGCGTCTTCTTCACCTTGCCTGGCGTTTCCGAGGACATCTCGATCACCTTGGCGCCGTCGGCCCAGCGGTTGGGGTCGAATGTCCCCCCGGGATTCTTGCCGGCGCGGAGGTCCACGCCGCCGAGCACTTTCAGCACGAGGCCTTCGGTCGTCAGCGTCGGCAGCGTGAACTCGATCTCGATGCGGTCGCCGGTTTCGATGGCCGTGAGATCGGTGATGCGCTGCGGGATGTTCAACGCGGGCGGCAAAGGATCGCCGACATAGCCGCATCCAGCGGCCGCGAGAAGGATGGCAAAGAGAAGGGCAAATCTCACAGGATGTACTTGCTCAGGTCTTCGTTCTTGATGATGGGGGCGAGTTGCTTGCGCACGTACGCGCCGTCGATTTTCACGGTCTTCTTCTTGAGGTCCGGACCTTCGAAGGAGATTTCCTCGAGCACCCGCTCCATGATGGTGTGCAGGCGGCGCGCGCCGATATTTTCGTTCGACTGGTTCAACTGGGCGGCGATCCTCGCCATCTCAGCGAGTGCGTCTTCCGTAAACGAAAGCTTGATGCCTTCCGTGTCCATCAGCGCGATGTACTGCGTGACGAGCGCGCTCTTGGGCTCTTTCATGATGCGAATGAAGTCCGCCTCAGTGAGCGCCTTCAATTCCACGCGGATCGGGAAGCGGCCCTGCAGTTCCGGAATCAGATCGCTGGGCTTCGACACGTGGAACGCGCCGGCGGCGATGAAAAGGATGTGATCGGTGCGGACGAAGCCGTAACGTGTGTTGACCGTTGTGCCTTCGACGATCGGCAGGATGTCGCGCTGCACGCCTTCGCGGCTGACGTCGGGACCCTGCCCGCCCTCGCGGCCGGCGATCTTGTCGACTTCATCGAGGAAGACGATGCCGTTGCGTTCGACGCGTTCGATCGCAACGCGAGTCACCTGGTCCATGTCGACCAGCTTCGACTCTTCTTCCTGGATCAGGTAATCCAGCGCATCGGCCACACGCATCTTCTTGCGGCGCGAGCGGCCGCCGAACAAGGCCGGCAGCATCTCTTTGAGGCCGGAATCCATCTCGTCGGGATTGCCGGCGAAGTTCGCGGTGATCTCGAACGCGGGTCCACGATCTTTGACGTCGATCTCGACAATGCGGTCGTCGAGTTTGCCGGCGCGCAGGCGTTCGCGCAGTTTTTCACGGGTCCGGTCGGTGGACTCGGTCGCTTCCGGCTGCGTGGGCATCAGGATTTCCATCAACCGGTCTTCGGCGTTTTTCTCGGCGCGTTCGGCAACCTCATCGAGGCGCTCTTCGCGAACCATCTCGATGGAGATTTCCACGAGGTCGCGGATCATCGACTCGACGTCGCGGCCCACATAGCCGACTTCAGTAAACTTGCTGGCTTCGACTTTCAGGAACGGAGAATTCGCGAGCTTCGCCAGGCGGCGGGCGAGTTCGGTTTTGCCGACGCCAGTCGGGCCGATCATGAGGATGTTCTTGGGCATCACATCGTCGGCAAGATCCGGATCGAGCTTCTGGCGGCGGACGCGGTTACGCAGCGCGACCGCGATCGCGCGTTTGGCCTCGGCCTGGCCGATGACGTGCTTGTCCAACTCGCGAACCACCTCGCGGGGAGTCAGTTCATCGAGCAGCGGACGGTCGTCGTTGGCCTGCGCGGGCAGGTAAATCACCATAATTGAGGACTAATCTTCAGGGTAACACCCGGGGTCAGGCGAGCCACCGCTGCACGTTGTCACGCACGAAGCCGTCGTCGATCAGGTGCGGATAGGCATGGCTCACGCGCGTGATCTCGTCGGCCTGTCCGGGGGACAGACGCTCGTTCGGATCGAGGCAGCGGATCGAGGTGAGGAGTCCCTGGCGGCGCAGAACCTCGTGGATCCCGGCGATGCAGCCGTGGAAGTTGTAGCGTACGTCGAAGATGGCCGCGTTCATGTCGGTCACCTGCTCGGCAAGCGTGAGCAGTTCGTGGCTGACCTCGCCGGTGCGGATCCGGTGGTAGAGGTCCGCGGAACTGCGGGTCCAGCAGGCCCAATGGCCGAGGAGTCCGCCGCAGATGCGGAGTTCCGGCGCGCCGTCGAGGTGAAACTTCGTCATCAGGTCGAGGACGATGTGATCGTCGTTGCCCGTGTACAGCGCGATCTCGTGCGCGCGGCCGGATTGCAGGACGCCGCGCAGGACGTCGAGGGTCTGATAACGGTTGAACGGCGCCATCTTGATCGCGACGACGGATTTGAGTTCGCAGAAGCGGCGCCAGAAATCGACGCTCAGCAGGCGTCCGCCGACGGCCGGCTGCAGGTAAAAGCCAAATAGCGGAATGACGTTACCGACGGCTTCAGCATGGGCAATCAGTTCGTCGTCTGTTGCGTCGCGAAAGGCGGACAGCGAAAGCAGGCCCGCATGGTAGCCGAGCGAGACGGCGGTTTCGGCTTCGCGCAAGGCTTGTTCGGTACGGCCGCAGACGCCGGCCACGCGGATGGTTTCCGGGGCGCATTCCTTCGCTGCAAGTTCCAGCACGGGCTTGTAGAGTCCGGCTTCGCGGATGGGGAACTGCGTGGTGTGGACCCCGACTGCGACGCCGCCCGCACCGGCGTCCTGATAATAACGGGTGAGCGCGCGCTGGCGGCGTTCATCGAGCGCACCGTTATCGTCGAGCGCCAGCGGATGCGCGGGGATCACCGTGCCCGCGCGAAGTATTTGCAGCCAATCCATGGGTCGTTAGAACTTTCCTGTGCGGACTTCGAAGTGCGTGGGCTTGCCGAGGGTCGCGCCGCCGCGTTGCAGCCAGTCGGCGATGCCGTCGACCATCTGCTCGAGCGTGACGCGCGCGGATCCGAAGATCCGCTCGCATTCACTGGCGTTGCTGAGAAGCGCGGTGGCGGACTCTTCGCCGGTGATGATGGGCTCGACCCCGAATCGCTTGCCGAATGCGTGCGCGACATCGCGGACCCGCAGTGTGGCTTTGCCAGTGAGATTCAGGATCCGCGCAGGGGATTCGCAAAGGTCGAACGCGCGCAGGCAAACGGAATTCGCATCACCCTGCCAGATGCAGTTAAAGTAGCCCATCGTGACGTCGATGGGTTCACGATTGAGAACCTTCTGCGCGATATCGACGAGGGTCCCGTAGCGGTACTCGACTGCGTAGTTGAGGCGCACGAGCACGGTCTTCAAACCGCGTTCGATCGAGAAATATTGAAACACACGCTCGCGAGCGAGGGCGGACCACGCGTACTCGCCGACGGGCGCAACCTGCGTGCCGGATTCCGTTGCGCCGCCGGAATCGACCGGAACGAACGGATAGACATTACCGGTCGACAACGCCACAACGCGCGAGTTGATGTAGCGCTCGCAAGCCAGCGCCGGAACGATCGCGTTGGTGGACCACGTCAGATGTTCCGCACCGGTGGAGCCGAACTTACGGCCGACGAGGTACATCACGTTGGGTGCGTCAGGCAGCAGCGTGTCGACCTGCTTGCGATCGCTGAGGTCCGCGCGGACCACCGTGGCGCCAGGGAACTCACCGTGCCGCGCGACCGCATAAATCTTACGCTGGGCATCGCGATTGGCGGCTATGGCCCGCGCGACGAGCGTGGGTCCCATCTTGCCGCCCGCGCCGAGAAACACGATGTTCCCGGACAGACGGCTCATGAACTCGATATCTTCCGGATACGGCGCAGCTAACAGCGCTTCCAGTTCCTGCTCAGTCGAACAAAACATTTCGGTTCCTTTATGTTACGGCTGCAGACGGTTGATCGCAGCCTTCACGGCGGGGTCGCGGCGGAGTTCTACTTCGTCGCCCTTGGGCACGCCGAGGGCGATCGTCACGATCTCCTGTTCGAGCCGCGAGCGGATCCACTCTTTGTCCTGCAGCCACTCCCCGATCGACGGACGCACGTTGCGTTGGAAGAGGAATCCCTGAAACTGGTCGAGCAGCGCGAGGTCGACTCGGAACTCATCGCCGATTTTCTGCCTGGCGGCGTACTCGGTGGCGAAGGCGGTGAACGAAGCGCTCTGTTCGAGGTACGCACGCAGGCGCGAGTACGCTTCGGGATGCACGACTTCGTCGGGCGTGATGCCGCCGGCCCGGCCTTTCGACAGGCTCTCGTCGATTTGCGCGTCTTTCAGAGGACGCTGGATCGAGCGGCCGCTCGGCGTGAAGTAGTACGCGGTCGTGAGCAGCATGGCGGTGTTCGATGACAGCGGATACACGCTTTGCACGAGTCCTTTGCCATAGCTTTGCTCGCCGACAATCGCGGCGCGCTTGTGATCCTGCAACGCGCCGGCAACGATCTCCGAAGCGCTGGCGCTCTTGGCGTTGACCAGCACCGAAAGCGGAAATGTATACGGCTTCGCGTCCTTCGCGACCTCGGCGTCTTCTTCGCGAACCCTGCGCCCGCGGACCCCGAGAATCTTCTGGCCCGGCTTCAGGAACAGCGACGCGGCTTCAAGCGCCGCCGCCATCACGCCGCCCGGATTGCCGCGCAGATCGAGAACCAACCCCTTCAGTTTCGCTTCGCCGCCGAGTTTCTCGATTGCATCCTGCAGATCCTTGCCGGTCTTCTCGTCGAAACTCTGCACGCGAACGTAGCCGATGCCGGCCGACAGATAGAACGCGCGATCCACACTCGGCGCCGCAAGCGTTTCGGGCACCAGCGTGAAGTCGAGGATCCGTACATTGCCCGGCCTGCGCACATGCACCAGCGCCTTCTGTTGCCGTGCTTCGCCGAGCAGACCTACGAGTTGCTCGGGATCCAGATTGCCGAGCGCGATGTTGTTCACGGCGAGAATCTCGTCGCCGGGCGCAAGACCCGCGCGTGCGGAGGGCGTCCCCGGCAGAGTCTGCAGCACGATGACGCGTCCCGGCAGGATCGACACGACGCTGCCGAAGCCCTTCTGCTCGGACTTCTCCATCTGCTTCAACTGCTCGAACTGGCCCGGATCGAGGAACATCGAGTGCGGATCCAGGCGCCGCAGCATCGCAGGCAGTGCGCCGCTGTAGAACGCCGCGTCAGGATTCACGGGATCCGCCGCTTCGGCCTCCACCGCTGCGTACACCTGCGCGAACCGCCGCATCTGCGCCTCGATCTCCGCAAGTTTGGGATCGGGCGCCGACTGCGCGGGCAGCAGCAGGAACAGCAATGGAGTGACGGCAGCGATCATCGGATCCTACGCTCTGGTATAGCGCGTTGCTTTCTTCTGCGCGTGGCGTTCGAGCGCGAGTGCGATCAGTTGATCGAGGAGTGCGCTGTAGGGGATCCCCGAGTGTTCCCACATCTTTGGGAACATGCTGATCGAGGTGAAGCCAGGGATCGTGTTGATCTCGTTCACGAACAGTTGACCGGTAGCGGATTCCATCAGAAAGTCGACCCGCGACATCCCTTCGCAGCCGCAGGCCTTGTAACATTGGACGGCAAGACGCTGCATTTCGGCCGTTTTTTCGGGATCCAGTTTCGCGGGCAGTTCGATGACCGCCTTATCAAGCAGGTACTTGTCTTCGTAGTCGTAGAATTCGCGCGACGGCAGGACCTCGCATGGCGTCGACGCTTTCGGATCCTCGTTGCCCATCACCGAGCATTCAAATTCCCGTCCAGTGACGCCGCGTTCGACGACGATCTTGCGGTCGTACTGTGCGGCGTCGGCAAGGGCGACGCGAAGCTCCGCTTCGTTCTTCACCTTTGAGATGCCGACTGACGAACCGAGGTTCGCCGGCTTGACGAACATCGGAAACGGAAGATCGATCTGCGCGCCCGCAATCGATGCGCGGTCGAGCGTGACGGATTCCACCACCGGCAACCCGCTCTGCCGCATCACGCGCTTGAATACTTCCTTATCCATCGCAACTGACGACGCGAGCACGCCGGGACCGACATACGGCAGGTCCGCGAGTTCGAGCAGTCCCTGCATCGTGCCGTCCTCACCAAACGTGCCATGCAGCACGGGAAACACGACGTCGATTCCCGGATTCCCGCCGGGTTCCGGCTTGATGTACCCGTTCTCCCACTTCCCTTCTTTGGAAATGAAGTACTCGACGACATCGTACTTGCCGCGATCGAGAGCCGCGATGATCGACTTGGCCGAGCGAATCGAGATCTCATGCTCGCCGCTGCGGCCACCATAAAGAACAGCTACGCGTGTTTTCATTTGGAGAGTCTTACTTCTTCGCGCCGAAACTGACGCGGAATCCGGTGGTCACCAGCAGATCATTCGGACGGGTGCCCGTGGGCGGATTCGAAATGTACCGGTTACTCACCGTTATCTGCCAGGATAACCAACGCATCAGCGACGTCACCGCTGAAGAGTCGAGCGTCATGCGGTAAGCGCCTCGCTCGGTGAGGTTCGGATAGATGGCGAACCGCTGGCTGAGCGAGAACGATCCATTGATTTTATGTGTCGACGCTTCGCTGAACAGCCCTTCGCCAGCGTACCGCGCGTCAGTCGCGCGGAATTCTTCGCGATTGAACGTGCCGCCGGCAAAGAGATCGAGAGTGTTCCGTTTCGTCTGCATGAGGTGACGTCCGAAGCCGACGCCGAGTACGCTGCGCAGCGTCAGATTCTGGATCGGGTTGTGGTCCAGATCGCCGGATACGAACGTGAACTGCTTCGGGCTGAAATTGAGGTCGTAGCGGAAACCGCCGCGCCGCAGGTTGGCGGCTACGAGGCGCTGCCCGTCGCGCACGGCGCGCGAATACAGCGAATTTCCATAGAACCCAAGCTTGGTGCTGGGCGTCACGCGAGTCGCGTTCACGGCGCCGGAAAGCGTTTGGGTATCCGTATTGCCTGCAGCCAGGCTGATGCCGATATCCGTGCTGCCGGACCATACGGGTTCGCTCGCGCGTTCCACGCTGCGGCGCGCTCGCTCCTGTTCCGCGCGCGACCACACGGATTCCACTTCACCGCGCATCGCCAGGATCCGCTCGGGAGGCGCGCTTTCCACGCCGCCTGTCTTGGTTCTGACGACGAACGTGTCCTGGGAGCGGATGGTCTCCACCTCATCGAACGGCACCGTGATCGTCCCCGCGTATTCCGCCTGGAACTTCACCTTGCCGCCTTCCATGACGTCAAGACGCCCGCTGTAGCGGTCGCCGTTTTTCATGATGAGTTGGTCTGCGCGCACACTGATAGCGCAGGCGCCGCAGAGCAGCGCAAGAGGAACAAGCCTCATAGAATGCGTTTGCCGAGCGCGGACATGACGAGTTCCACCGCGAGGATTGCAGTGCGGTTTTGCTCGTCGATGACGGGGTTGACCTCCACGACTTCCATCGAAAGCAGCGCGTCGGAATCGCAAATGGTTTCCATCGCAAGATGCGCTTCGCGGTACGTCATGCCGCCCTTGACCGGCGTGCCGACACCCGGCGCTTCGTGCGGATCCACGGAATCCATATCGAACGACAAATGAAATCCAGCCGTGCCCTCGGTCGCGATGCGGATCGCTTCTTCCATCACGCTGCGCAAGCCGCGCTCGTCGATCTCCCGCATGGTAAACGTCTTGACGCCGGTTTTCCTGACAATCTGACGTTCTTCGGCATCGACGCTGCGCAATCCGATCAACACGACATTTGCTGGATCCACTTTTGGCGAGAAGCCCAGCATGCCGGTCAACTCGTTCGGGCCGTTGCCGACGAGACACGCCAGTGGCATCCCGTGGACATTGCCGCTGGGACTCGATTCCGGCGTATTCATGTCGGCGTGCGCGTCGATCCATATCAGGCCAAGTTTCTTGCCCTGCTTGTGCAAGTGACGCGCCATTCCGGAAACGGTTCCAACAGCAATGGAGTGGTCGCCACCGAGCACTACCGGAAACTTGCCGGCGTCCGCGGACGACTCGACGGCTTCAGCCAGGCGCGTGCAGGTTTCGGTAATGGGTTCGAGATACTTCGCCTTCTGCGGACCCACCGGAACGCTTTCCGGTTGAGACACGACGACATTGCCGAGATCCTCGACCGTGTAGCCAAGAGAGTCGATCTTCTCGTTCAAGCCGGCAAGGCGGACGGCGGAAGGTCCCATGTCGACGCCGCGGCGGCCTGCGCCCAGATCCATGGGAGCGCCGATAATTGCGATGTGTGTTCTCGGAGAGGGCATCCTATTCTCAAGTTAACAGGGCGCCCGCTCCGGGTTGTCAGCTTTTGGTCAGGCGGGCGCGATGCGCAGCCAGCGCGTGAGCCGTGTGGCTCTTCTTCACGCTGCTGCGAACGATCTGTTCCGGCGTGCCGGTCGCGACGATCGTGCCGCCGCCTTCGCCGCCTTCAGGCCCCAGGTCGATGATCCAATCGGCGGCGTTGATCACGTCGAGATGGTGTTCGATCACGATCACGGTGTTGCCGAAACTGACCAGGCGCTGGATCACTTCGAGCAGGCGGTTGACGTCTTCGAAGTGCAGGCCGGTGGTCGGCTCGTCGAGGATGTACAGAGTGCGGCCGGTCTGCCGGCGCGAGAGTTCTCGCGCGAGTTTGATGCGCTGGGCTTCGCCTCCCGACAGCGTGGTTGATGACTGGCCGAGATGCAGATAGCCGAGTCCGACGGCAGACAGCGTTTCGATCTTCGCCTTGATCTGCGGGAAGTTTTCGAGCAGCGGCAGCGCGTCTTCGACCGTGGTTTCAAGCAGATCCGAAATGGACTTGCCCTTGAACTTCACCTGCAGCGTTTCGTAGTTGTAACGCTTGCCGCGGCATGTGTCGCACATGACGTACACGTCGGGCAGGAAGTTCATCTCGATCCGCTTCAAGCCGTCGCCCTGGCACGCTTCGCAGCGTCCGCCCTTGACGTTGAAACTGAAGCGCCCCATCTTGTAACCGCGCTCGCGCGATTCCGGCAGCATCGCGTAGAGTTCGCGAATCGGCGTGAACACGCCCGTATAGGTCGCAGGGTTCGAACGCGGCGTGCGGCCGATCGGCGATTGGTCGATCTCGATCACTTTGTCGATGTGCTCGAGTCCCTCGATGGCCCGGTGCGCACCGGGTTCCGCGCGGGACCCGTACACTTCCTTGGCCAGCGCGCGATAGAGGATGTCGTTGATGAGTGTCGATTTGCCGCTGCCGGATACTCCAGTGACGACGGTCAGGGTCCCCAGCGGGAACTCGATGTCGACGCTCTTGAGATTGTGTTCCGAAGCGCCGCGAATGGTGAGTTTCTCGCCGTTGCCCGGACGCCGCTTCGCCGGCACGTCGATCTTCTTCGCACCGCGCAAATACTGGCCCGTGACGGATTCCGGAGTCGCCGCGACCTGCGCCGGCGTACCTGCCGCCATCAGACCGCCGCCCAGCCGTCCTGCGCCGGGTCCAAGATCGATCACGTAATCCGCGCGCTCGATCGTCTCTTCGTCGTGTTCGACAACCAGCACGGTGTTGCCGAGGTCGCGCAGTTGGATGAGCGTCTGAATGAGGCGCTCGTTATCGCGCGGGTGCAGTCCGATCGACGGTTCATCGAGCACGTAGAGAACGCCACGCAAGCGCGAACCAATCTGCGTCGCAAGGCGGATGCGCTGGGCTTCGCCGCCCGATAACGTGGCCGCCGAACGATCGAGCGACAGATAATCGAGACCGACCGCTTCGAGGAACTCCATGCGCTGTTGGATCTCCTCGAGCAACCGCTGCGCAACCTGTTTTTCTCGATCCGTGAGCGTCCACGTGCGGCTCAACTTCAGCGCCGCGCTGACGGACCTGCCGGTGAATTCCGCGATCGGCGTACCCTTGACGCGCACCGCGAGCGAGGCTGGTTTCAGACGCTTGCCCTTGCAGTCAGGACAGGTCGCGGGCGACATGTACTCCATCAGCCAGTCGCGATAGCCTTCGCTCGATTCGTCGAACGTCTGCTGCAGAATACCGAGAATGCCGGGATAGCCGGGTCCACCGTCGAGCAGGTATTGCTGGTGCTTCGCGGACAGGCTTTCGAACGGCTGCGCCCAGTCGATCTTCGCCTTGTTCGCCGCGTTCTGCACCACGAGGTTCATGGTCTGCGAATTGGCGCCGGGTCCAAGTCCGCCGTCGAACAACGCTTTCGACGGATCGACGATCACCTTGTTCGGATCGAACGACCACTTCGAACCCAGGCCGTGGCAGTTGTCACAAGCGCCATACGGCGAGTTGAACGAGAAGGATCGCGGCTCGAGCTGCGGCACGCTGGCGCCGCAGTTCGGACAGGCGAGTTTCTGCGAATACAAGCGCTCGGGGCCATCCACCACCGCAACGATCACCAAGCCGTCTGCCATCTTGAACGCCTTGACCAGCGATTCTTCCAGCCGTTTCTCGATCCCCGGTTTGATCACCAGCCGATCGATCACAACCTCGATCGTGTGGTTCTTGCGCTTGTCGAGCGTGATCTCTTCATCGAGCGCGCGCAGTTCGCCGTCGATACGTGCCCGCACATAGCCGCTCTTCTGCAGCTTTTCGAGTTCTTTTTTGTATTCGCCCTTGCGCCCGCGCACCATCGGCGAGAGGATCATGATCCGCTGGTCTTTCTGCGTTTCCATGATCTGCTGCAGGATCTGTTCCGTGGTCTGCTTGGCGATTTCCGCGCCGCAATCGGGACAATGCGGGACGCCTACCGACGAATACAGCAGACGCAGGTAGTCGTAGATCTCGGTGATCGTGCCAACCGTCGACCGCGGACTCCGGTTGGTGGTCTTCTGCTCAATCGAGATCGCCGGCGACAAGCCGTCGATCGAGTCGACTTCCGGCCGTTCCATCTGATCCAGAAATTGCCGCGCGTAAGGCGAAAGCGTTTCCACATACCGCCGCTGCCCTTCGGCGTAAATGGTGTCGAAAGCGAGTGAAGATTTACCGGAACCCGAAAGCCCGGTGATGACCGTGAAGGTGTTGCGCGGGATCTCGATGTCGATATTCCGCAAGTTGTGCTGCCGCGCGCCGTGGACGGAGATACGTTCGAGCATGGTTGGGGTAATGTAGACGGACGACGAACTCTTCTACTCGTGGGGTGTTTCCAGTGTAGCGCGGCAGGCCGTTAGAATGACCGTTGAGCATGGTCCCGGTCTTGATGATGTTGTATCTGGCGGCGGATCCGCTGGCGCTGGCGCCGGACGGCACGTTTGCGGCGCCTGCGAACCGCTGCATCCGGGTGTTCACGGACCGGCGCGCGACTGTACGAGTCAACGGGATCAGCGCCGGCGACACGAGCGCATCCGATGGTTCGTTGGATATCACGGGCTTCCTGAAACCGGGCGCCCGCAATTCGCTGGAGGTCTCCGGGACGACGGCGCCGAAGCTGCTGTCCAGTCCGCTGGTGTACCTCAGCCGCGCCGAGTCCGACGGAAAGACGCTACGTGTCTCCGTGACCAACACCACCGAGAATACGATGCAGGTGGAACTCGACAAGACCCATCAGTTCACCGTGTCGCCAGGCACGACCGTCGACCGCGAATTCCCCGCCCCGGCGCCGCCCGCGCAAAAGACAATCCGTATGCGGGCGACGTCGGACGGGTTGGATCTGGTTTTCGAAGACGAGGTCCCGATCGACCGCGTCCGTCGTTAGGAGGACGCTTCGGGTTTCGGCTTGGGCAGCAAGCTGATCGCGAGCGCGCCGATGAACGAGAGGATGAACACGGCTTTCAACGCGAACGGGTAACCGCCGTAATTGTCGTGCAGCCAGCCGATCGAATACGGCGCCCAGGCCTGGCCGAGCGTATCCGCGGGCAGAATGATGCCCATCGCGCGAGCCAGCGACGTCACGCCGAATTGTTCCGCGGCCATCAGCGGAATCAGCATGTAATCCGCGCCCATGCCGAAGCCGAACAGGATCGCGAAGAAGTACATGTATTCGGGCTGTTCCGGCCGCACCATCGTGATCATCGGGATCGTGCCGGCGACCAGGAAGTAGGTCACCATCATGACCAGCTTCTTATTGAACCGGTCCGCGAGATAGCCCATGATCAGGCGTCCCGCGATGCTCGAGAACAACACGCATAAGTTCGCTGTGCCGAAGAAATCATCGAGTTGGCGCTGTTCGACGAAGCCCTGTTCCTTGAAAACGAACTTCATATGCTGATTGATCGACCCGATGGATCCGATCGAGCAAAGGCTGCCGATCGAAAGAAGCCAGAAAGCAGGCTGTCCCAGCATGTAGGAAAAGCTCTTGGGAGGCGCCGTGATGTTCTCGGCCGGCTTCGAGTCGCCGTCCTGGAACTGTCCGACGTCGCCGGGCTTGTCCTTCAGCAGGAACAACGCGAGTGGCCAGATCAGCAGGCAGAGTCCGCCGAACATCAGCAGTGCGGCCTGGTAGCCGAAAGCCTTGGTCAACGGCGCGGCGATGTACTTGGCCGAGATGCCGCCGAATACGCCGACACCCAAGTACACGATCGCCATCGCCTTGCCGCGATTGCGTTTGAACCAGTTGGCGACGATCACCTGATGCACGATCGGACCCGAGAAGATGTAGCCGAGCAGGTAGATCACCCAGCAGCCGTAGAACATCCACGGCTCGCCGTTCATATTCGCGAACCCGAGGAACGCAAGCGCCGTACATCCAGCGCCGAACATCAGCAATTTGCGCGGGGAATAGCGGTGGACGAGGAATGGGCCGGCCCAGAGAGTCAGCGTAACGCCGAGCGGAAAGCCGAGTACGGTCTGCGCGCGTTTCCAGCCGAACGCTTTCTCGTAATAGTCGTAGAAGAACGGCCCACCATAGTAGGGAATACCGACGGCCAGGCCGAAGGTGAAAAACGCCACGATGGCGATGGTCCAGCCGTAGAAGCGCGAATTCTGCATTTCATCCGTTATACCAGATCAGGCCCGGATCCCGGCCAATTTGGCCCTTTGGAGCGGCGTCCGCCGCTACAGAGAGTGTCCGGGGGAGATCGACATCATGTTCCTGATAGCCATCGCATTCATTCTCACCGCCGCTGTTGCCATGGCCGCCGAAGTCACGGTGCATATCCACAACGAGGCCAAAGTTGCGGGCGCCGCCTTGCGGGACGCGATAGATGTTGCGAAACGAGCCTTCCGCGAAGCCCGGGTTCCGGTGCGGTGGGTGACCTGCCCTGAAGAGTCGTGCAGTAATTCGGGAGAGTTCATCTACGAACTGGTCATCGCCAGCACACGCGCCGAAGCCGCGGCGTCCTCGACCTTCGCCATGGGATACTCGCTGATTGTTGCCGGTCAGGCGCCAGTCTACGCGAAGGTCCTGCTGCCGCGCGTGATGCAGTACGCCGAGTTCGCGGACGTCCGGATTTCCACGGTGCTCGGGTACTCGATTGCGCACGAAGTGGCCCACCTGCTCCTGCGCTCGAACAGTCACGGCAACTTCGGCATCATGCAGGCGCGCTGGTCGCGTTCCGATGCGAGGCTCCTCGGCGGCGGCAGGCTGAAATTCCACGCGGCCGAAGTCCGGCAAATGCGGCAGGCGCTTGGATTCTGATCAGCGTCCGAGCGGATGGATTTGCCGGCCGGATGCATCGAAGTTCGACGGATCCAGCCAGGCCTCAAACGCGCGCTTTCGTTCCGGCCATTCGCCGTCGAGCATCGAAAACCATGCCGTATCGCGGTTCCGGCCCTTGATGATCATGTGCTGGCGGAACAGGCCTTCATACGAAAACCCCAGACGCTCGGCCGCGCGTTTCGACGGATCATTGTGCGAATTGCACTTCCACTCGTACCGCCGGTAGCCGAGGTCCTCGAAGACGTAGCGAGCCAGCAGGTACATGGCTTCGGTCGCCGCGGGAGTGCGCTGCAGCGCAGGCGAGTACATGATGTTGCCGACCTCGATCACGCGATTCGCGGTATCGATGCGCATCAAGGACGCGTATCCGCGAGGCACGCCGTCGACGAGAATCGCGTAGAACAGCGGATCCTCGGAAGCCGCCTTCTTCGCGATGCCTTCCGTGAAGGCCCCGGCATCCGCGTACGGGCCGTCGCCCATGTACAGCCACAGCGAATCGGGCCCTGCGCGCAGGGCGTCCCACAGTGCGGAGGCATGCTCCTCCGCCCGCAGCGGGACCAATGTCGTGTAACGGCCCTTCAGTTCGACACGAGCAGGACGCGACGCCGCGTGGGCATCCACCGGCGGACCAATCGGGAGATCAGAACTCATGCATTACTGAAGATAGCGGACGCGGTGCGGTAGACGTTCGCGTGAGCCTGTGCGGTCAGTTCCACCGGATCCGAATAGCCGCCGCCCATGGCCACAATGAACGGCGCCCCGTACGCTTTGGCAGCGCGGATCACCAGTTCGTTCCTGCGAGCAATGCCGGCCTGTGTCAGCGAGAGCTTGCCCAGCCGGTCCGTGGCCAGGGCGTCGACGCCCGACTGAAAGAAGACGACGCCGGGCGCGAACTCGAACACGCGCGGCAGCCATTCCGCGACCAGCGCCAGGTATTCTTCGTCGCCCGTGCGATCCTCGAGTTCCACGTCGATCTTGCTGCGCTGCTTTCGAAACGGGAAGTTGTTGCGGCCGTGGAATGACAGCGTCAACACTTGCGGGTCATGTTCGAAAATCGCGGCCGTGCCGTCGCCCTGATGGACGTCGAGATCAATCACTGCGGCCTTCGCGATGCCGCGATGATGCCGCAGGTATAGGATCGCGACTGCGATATCGTTGAGCACACAAAAGCCGGATCCTTCACCTCGAAACGCGTGATGCGTGCCGCCGGCAAGGTTGCCGCCCCAACGCCTATGCAGCGCGTGTTCCGCCGCCGCCAGAGTCCCGCCCACCGACGCGAGCGTGCGTTTCACGAGCCCTTCCGACCAGGGGAACCCGATCCTTCGGATCGCCTGCGGAGGCAGGGTGCCCGTGAGGAACTGTTCGACATACAGCGGATCATGGACGAGTTCGATCACCGTCCGATCCGCCAGCGGCGCGCATTCGAATCGAAAGTGTCCGTCCAGCGCCAGCAGGTCACGGGTGAGCCGGTACTTGCTCATGGGGAACTTGTGCCCCTCAGGCAAAGGGATTTCGTAATGATCGCAGTAAAAGAGCCGGTCCATGCAGCAGTCGCAACGTTATTGAGGCACGCCGCAGCGTTCCAGACGTTTTCGTATCTCCGGCGTCATGGCGGCTCCCATGCGAACCGCCTCCTGCAGCAGGGAACAGCCCTCCCGCTGCAGGGATTCCTTGCCGTCTTCCTCCGCCTGAGCGAAGCGGATCTCGCTCGCCCGCGCCAGAGCGATTCTCAGGTTCTCCGCACTCTTCGCCTCGCGCCACGCCGCCACAGCCCGCCGGCAAGCATCGAATGCCGCATCGTACTGCAACAGGCGGAACCGGACTTCGCAAACCCGATAATGTGACGCCGCGAGGTTGGATCTCGCGCGCAAATCTCCCGGATCCCTCGCCGAGATCTCGGAATCGATCGCTACGGCTTTTTGAAAGGCGGTGAGCGCCGCGGGCCAATCCTGACTGGATTCGTGGATCATTCCCGTACGGCTCGCCGATTCCGCGCGGATCGAATACGCCGCCGAATTACGGGGATCCTTCTGCAACAGCAGTTCAGCAATCGGCTCCACTCTCGAGTACGTGACGAGCGCCAGTTTGGCGTTGCCCTGCAAGCGGTAGACATCTGCAAGCCGGTTGTAGGCGATGCCAAGATTGGACAGCACGCGATGGTCGCGGCTCCCGGGAAGAATCTTTTCGAGGATTGAGATCGCGCGGCGGAACTGTTGCTCCGCGGGTCTGAGATTATCGAGATCCCGCAGGACACGGCCCAGGTCGATGCAGGCCAGCGCGAGGTTCATCTGCGTATTGATGTTTCTGGACGCCGTTTGGGCGAGGCCGTCAAAAATCTCGATCGCGCTGCGGAATGAAGACTGCGCCTCCTGAAGGCGTTTTCGCTCCTGATGGGTCTGGCCGAGTCCACGGTATGCCGCGGCCAAAGCGGCCTGGATAGACGGATTGCCGGGATCTTTCTCGCGGAGTGCGGCCGCGGCTTGAATCGCAGTCTGATACTGAGACGCAGCCTCATCCGAACGCCCCATGCGGAACAGTGTCGATGCATAGCTATTGCGCAGCAGGGCAAGATCAACCAAAAGAGCGGCGTTCTTCTGATCTGAAGAAGAGAGCCCCTGCATACGGCGCAGGGCTTCTTCGTAATTCTGGCGGGCGCCGGACAAATCGCCTGTTCGCTCCGAAAGCGTCGCAATTGCGCGATGATTCTCGATCACGTTCCGAACAGCCCGCAAGCTGTGGGGTTGCGCCTCTGCAGCCTTGCGATACACGGCGCCCGTTTCGCGAACCACACGCAGCGCGTCGCCGAAACGTCCTTCGATCTCCATCGCATGCGCTTCGAGATCGCGCGCTTCAGCAGTCTGGGACTGCAATTCGAGGTCGCCCGGCGAAGCGGCTTCAATCCGGCGCCGTGTGGCTGTATGTTCCGCGTAAGCCTGAATCGCCTGCTGCAGCTTCCCCGCAGCGGCATACGCCTGGCCGCATGCCTGCTGGCTTGCCGCCAGACCCAGCAGCGAAAGTGTATCGGCAGGATTCCCGGCAACAAGAGCCGCATATGTTCCCTGCGCTTTGCGGGCGCTTTCCAGCGAGCCCATCGGCATATTCAACGCCTGCATGAGTTCGGCCATGCGCAGATACGACGCCGCGAGATCCCGCAACAAATCCGGGTTCCCCGGATTCGCCGCCACCAGTTTCTGCCGGATTTCAAGTGCGCGAGACTGACTATTGAACGCGCCCCGTGTGTCGCCGAGCGCGGCGTCGTCCGACGCGCCCTGCAACTGGCCCAACTGTTCGTATCCGGCAGCGACCTCCTTCTGCAAACCCGGATTCGATGCGGCCTCGGCATTCAAGCGTTCGAGGTTCTCGATCGACTTCCGGATCAGAAACTCGCGCGCTTCCGTCGAACCCGGCAGGTTGCGAATCATGGCGTGAAAATCGAACAGCAGCGAATTCGCCATCGACCGCACATCGCGAAAGCGCTCCTCGGCGCGCTGCCGCTGCCGGTCCGCCTCTCGCGCCTTCTCTTCCGCCCGGTCCCTGGCTGTTTCCGCATCCCGCGCTGCCTGTTGCGCTAACAGTTCCATGCGCCTTGCCTGCGCCTCGCTCGCCTTTGCCAGCGCCGCTTCGCGTTCCGCCCTGGCCCGCTCGTGCCCCGCGATTCGAGCCTGCCAGAGGGTGCTCGATCCGCCGGTCGCGATCAGCAGAAGCATTACCCCCGCCACCACCACGCTCGCGCGATTGCGCTGTACGAATTTGCTCGCGCGGTAAGTAAACGTATCCTTCTGGGCGCTGACTGGACGCCCCTGCAGGAATCGTTCGAGATCCGCCGACAAGGCTTCGACGGATGCGTAGCGCCGCTCAGGCTCCTTGCGCAAAGCCATCAGCAGGATCCGGTCGAGGTCGCCGCGCAGCTCATGGGCAATCTGCTTCGTGGCGGCAATCCTGCTGGGCTCCGGAGGCGCAGCGTCACAAATCATTCGCTCGGCGTCGCCAACCGGAAGATCCTTCAATTCGTAGGGACGGGCGCCAGCCAGCAGCTCATAGAGAATCAGCCCCAACGCATAGACGTCGCTCGAAGTATTCGCCCGCTGGCCGCGAACCTGTTCCGGACTCGCATACTGGCGGGTCATGATCGGAACCGTTGCGCTGGTGGCGTCGCTCTCTTCCTGGTCCAGAACCTTTGCGATGCCGAAATCCAACAGCTTCGGCTGTCCATCGACAGTGACCAGGATGTTGCCCGGCTTGAGGTCGCGATGCACGATCAGGTTCCGGTGCGCGTGCTGTACGGCGGCGCAAACCTTGATGAACAACGCAACCTTTTCGCGAACCGTCAGCGTCTCGCAGAACGCGTCGATGCGTACGCCATCGACGAAGTCCATGACCAGATACGGGCGCCCATCCGCGGTGGAACCGGCATCGACGATGCGGACAATACCAGGATGGTCGAGGGATCCGAGAATCTCCCGCTCCTGCTGAAAGCGATCGAGAAAATAGTCGGTGTCCATGCCGCGGCGGATGACCTTCACCGCGACCGTCCGCGAGAAACCGTCTTCGCGCTGGGCGAGGTATACGACGCCCATGCCGCCCGCGCCGAGTTCCGTGATCAGGCGATAAGGACCGATCTGCTCGAGTTCCGCCGGCGCGACGTCGACGTCGTCGTCGCGGTAAAGGTCCAGCAACTCTTCCGCCTGCCGTAGCATGCGAGGGTCGCTGCCGCATTCGCGTTCGAGATAGGCCTTGCGTTCCGGTTCCGGGAGTTCCAGCGAGGCTTCGACAAGTTCCTTCAACCGGCGATGCTGCTCCGGCGAAGTCGAGGTCCGCGGATTGTCGTAACCCCCTTCCGCGCCGTCATCGGCAGCGGGAGGATGGCCGGAATCAGACGGCGACGTCATGCTGTTTGAGGATTTCGCCCTTGAGCCAGGCGCGGACAAACTTCCACTCGCGTTTGGCGGTGGAAGTGGAAATGGACATCAGGTCCGCCGCTTCCTCAATGGAATGGCCGCCAAAGAAGCGCAGTTCGACCAGTTGCGCCTGCCGCGGGTCCAACTGCTCGAGCTTTTCGAGCGCCTGGTGAATGGTCAGGGTCAACGGATGTTTGCTTTCCGCTGTCGATTCCAGCAGCGAGTCCAGCTTTTCCATGTCGACCCGCTGTGCGCCTCCGCCTCGCTTTTCCGCCTGATTCTTACGGGCGTAATCGACGAGGATCCGGCGCATCATGCGGCTGGCGACACCAAAAAAGTGGCTGCGGTTTTCCCAGTCCACTTTTTGCCCCATGAGCCGGATGAACACTTCATTGACGAGCGCCGTCCTCTGCAGCGTATGGTCGACGCGTTCCCGTCGCAAATGGCTGGCGGCCAGAATCCGCAGTTCGTGATAGAGCACGGGCACGAGACGGTCCAGTTGTTCCGGGTCCTGTTCTTTCCAGCTGTGGAGCAACTGTGTGAGTTCGTCTCTGTGTTCGGCGTCCATATGCGCAGTCGGGTACATTTGATATTGTATGCCCGTCTACGAGTATCGATGCCAGCGCTGCGGCTCCCAGTTCGAGCAATTGCGCCGGATGGCGGACGCCGATCGCGATCTCATCTGTCCGGACTGCAAGTCAGAATCAGTCGAGCGGCTGTTCTCCTGCTTTGCTGCCTCTTCGTCCTCTTCCGCTTCCAGTGGAGGCGGCTGCAGCGTGCCGGCCGGCAGCCGGTTCCGCTGAGGGTAAAACGACGTTCCGCCGGTCTGGCGGACAACCTCATCAACGAAACACGGCCTGTATGGCGTCGAATGTAATGACGTACTGCACCGCAACGACGCGGTCGCGGACCCCGCGCGTCAACGCCCCCCTCTGGGACTGCAGACCGAACTTCAGTTGCTGGCGCGGCGCGACGTGTAATCCAGCTACGGCTTCGTAGCTGTCATCGACGCCGATATTTGCAGTGCGGGACCGTCTCCCTGCTCGACCTGCAACATACCAGCGCGGGCCAAGGCGGAGCTTTGCCTCGACATACCCGGACGTGTTGAAGAAGTACGGCATGGCGCGGTACGGAAACTGGAACCGCTGCAACTCCCCGTTCACGTTCCACCGTCCGCGCGCAAATTGAGCATCCACACCGAACCCCGACGCAGGCCGATGCAGGTAGGGTCCGCGGTAGGCGGACACCCCAACGCGAAATTCCTGGCGG
>CAZVKC010000017.1:37803-97653 GCA_964627455.1 uncultured Solibacteraceae bacterium
CCGATGCAGGTAGGGTCCGCGGTAGGCGGACACCCCAACGCGAAATTCCTGGCGGAACGCGTAACCGGCGCCGGCAGTCCAGTTCAGGTACTGGTCCGAATCCCAGAGTTTTCTTGGATTCGAGGGCGAGCTGTTCGCGATTTGAAAGCGCGCATCGACTTTCCGGTAGTTGACGTCAACTTCGGCGCCTGGTTGGCCGGTCACGCCGACCGGTTTGTAATAGTAACCGTAGTTGATGGGCAGGTCGATCAGCCAGTTCCGCGCATCATCGTACGAAAGGGCGAACGAGCCGAAAGCCGGCGTCAGTTGCCCGGCTTTCACCACAATCCCCTTTCGATTTCCCATGCGCGAATACCCGACATAGGCCTGCAGCACGTTGAATCGGATCTCGCGCTCCTGCCGCTCTCCCGGGTCTAGTTGTTCGTAAAAGTACGGGCTGCTGTACGCCTGCACCGCGCCGAACGCAAACCAGTTCGATCCGAATTTGAACGCCGGATACAAGACAGCGCGGAATCCGGGCGCGAACGTCGATTCTCCAGAACCCGGCGCAGTCCCCCTGGGAGATTGCACCAACTGACCGCTCAGGGTCACCGGCATCGAGAATCCGCTCGAGGCTTCCTGCCCCGGCAGCGCGCATGCGGCCGCTAAGACAAGAGCGGGGAGAAACTGCTTCACCGTCATGACGGATTCTGGCTCTCACGCCCGACCGCGCGTCCGAGGTTGAGGATCGGATCCGGCTCAGGAGGCAGGATACTGGGATCCGACTGGACAAGATCCAGAAAGACCTGCACAATCCGCGGATCGAACTGGGATCCGGCGTTCGTTTTGAGAATCGACAGCGCCTTCTCGGGAGGCATCGCTTCACGGTACGGCCGCGACGTGGTCATCGCGTCGAACGCGTCGACGACATGCACGATCCGGGCGCCAAGCGGAATGTTCTCGCCCTGCAGCCCCCACGGATATCCGGATCCATCGTGGTTTTCATGGTGCAGTTCCACGATCGCGAGATAATCATGGAACTTCGCGACTCCCTGTAGAATCCGGCGGCCGAGCACGGGGTGCTGCTGGATCAGGCGGAACTCTTCGTCCGTCAAGCGGCCGGCCTTTTGCAGGACATGATCGGGAATCCCGATTTTTCCGATATCGTGCAGCGTCGCGCCGACTTCTACGATGGCCTGTTCCCGCTCCGGCAGGTTCAGCGCCTGTGCGATTCGCAGAGCGTAGAGCCCGACACGCGAACTGTGGCCGGCCGTGTAGTGATCGCGCGCATCCAGCGCCTGCGCCATGCTTTGCGTGAACTGCAGGTATGCCTCGTCGAGCCGCCGCTGGGAATCCGCAACGGCCTTCGCCGCACGGTTGAAGGCAGCCGACAGTTCGTTCACCTCAGAGGTCGAAGAGGTCAGATCCAGCCCGCCTCGCAGGACACCGGTGTGTTCGCTTTCCTGCAGCCGCTTGACCAGGCTGGTGATCGGCTGAGCAACATTGCGGGACGTAAAAAGAGACAACGGAACGGCCACCAGCAGGATCCCGGCGACAGTCGCCCAGATCGCCGGGCGCATCCCCACCGTCAGTTTCCGAATCGCGGCGTCCACGGATTGCAGCACCCAGACACCATCCAACCCGTCGAAGCCCGCCATGCCGAGGCGGCTCGCGATCCACAATTCACCGCCGGCGCGCAGTTCACAGTCCGTTGGGTTCGTTTTGCACTCGGCCAGTTGCTGGCCCAGTTCCGCCGCCTCAATGCCAAGCTTACCTTTGGCGACGACATTTCCGTCCTGCACCAGAACCGCAATGCCATACGGAACAGTTGCGTCGAACGGGCGGCCCGTCAGGACGTAACCCAGATTCTCGTCGCCCATGTTGATGGGCGCGGCAAGCGTACGATACATCCGTCCGTTCACTTCAGCAACAGCTCGCAACCGGAACGGCTTCCGGGGCGCCTGCAGCGGAACCGCCCCCGCGCCGCGCTCCCGCAGCGAAGCCGCCAGAGGCTCCCGGTCTGCGTCGAGCACCATCAGCAATTCATGCGTCAGCCCCTCGTGCAATTCCTGCAACTGGCCGTTCAGCGTGGCCGCTGCCTCCGGGCTGCCGGAAGTCTCCCGATACAGTCCGATTCCCGCTTTCAGGGACGCATTCTCGGCAATTGCGGCGAGCGAGTTCCGCTGCTCGATCTCCCATTCCTTCCAGAGTTTGCCTTGCGATTCCTGGACTTCCGCCAGCGTTTCGCGCACGCCCGACTTCACCTGACCGGCGAGAGCCCAGTTCAACACCAGAAACCCCGCCCCGAGCGCGGCCAGCACAGGCAGCACGACCTGCATCAGGATGCGCGCGGCGATCGGGATCGAAATGCGGCGGAACGTCATGATCTTCACTCCACCCGGACCGGAATTTCAATCTCCAACCGGGTGGGTGCGCCGCCGGGTTGTACCTCAATCGTCCGGCGAAAGCTTCCTGCGCTCTTGTGCCACGCAACCAGCGTGTAGCGGCCCGGAGGCAGGCTCTTCAGTTCGAACGATCCGTCAGCGCCCGGCAACGAGTACCAGGCGTTTGGAGCCACCACCACAGCAGCCGACATGTTCGGATGCAGGTGACAGTGGATGGACACCACGCCTGGGGTGTCGAAAGTCACCTGCCGGGACTCGCCCATCCGGTAGTTGCCCAGGTCGAATGACTTCGCCTTCGAGAGGGAGAATACATTGTGAAACACAGGATCCGAATTCGGGAAGAGCACCGTCGAGCCGACTGGCGCCACCACCACTTCCGGCTCGAACCGGCGTTTTCTCTGGTCGATCGAGATTTGCGATTTCTTCGGCTGCGGCCCCTTCCCTTCGATGAAGACGACGACCCGGCGGAGTTCCACAGCCGCCTGGCTGGAAGCCGCATCAGTTGCTGGCTCGTCTGCCAAAGCGACATTCCTTTCATAGACTTGCGAAAGAGTCACTTTCTTCTTAGTCAGGATCCGCGTGATGCGGATTCGTCCCTCGACATCGCCGCCGAGGATCGTTACCGCCAACATTGCCGACAGTAGTGGGAGTCGAAGCGACATGGCCGTTGATCCACTATCGTCCGGCTGCGGGAAGGAGAGGGAGCGGGATCTTCCCTTATTTTCCGCTTCGAAAAGACCTGCCGCTAAAGCAATTGGACGCCTGCCGGTAAGCAGGCGTCCAATTGTTTGGTTTCGTTTGGTCGAGTCGGGGGTCTAAGCAGCCTTGCGGTCGATCGGTTCTTCCCACCAGATCTCTTCCGGATCCGGTTCCGGGGCTTCCTGTCCGGCAACCGGAGGCCTGACGGGTTCCACGAAGGGTCTTGGCAGCACCTTCGCCCGGTGCTGTACTTTCACACCCGAGTAGTACTCATCGACAGGATACAGCGGGTACGGCCGAGTCTCCTTCAGTGCACGTCCCATCTTCTCCTCGATCCGGTAAACCGAGTGGAAGAAGTCGCCCTTCTCGACTTTCAGACGCTCGCAACACATGCGCCAGTTCGCTCCCAACAGGTAGTGAAAGCGGAAGATCCGGTATTCTTCTTCATTCAGGGTCCGCTTCGCCATGGCGATGAAGTCTGCCATGTACTCTTCGTCCTTGCGTCCCCAAACCACTTTCCGGCATTGCGCTCCCACTCCGTCCAGTGTGACGTTGCTCATCCGCTTCTCCTGCGTTGCCACATGATGAAACTTCGAGTAGCAGATGCGGAAGATCGTTCGCAGCACGCAATTGCACGGCTGCTTGCCGCCAAGGCGTCCGCCTCTCAACCCGAGTCCATGACAGTGTACGCATGAATGATTGGCGATGCCGAGCGTATCACTTCTGGTCCATTCCATTTTCTCTCTCTGCCTCCTGCGATCAGAAGGGCTTTTGCTCTGCGAGCAGCCCCGTTACGTTTTTGATGGAATCGACGTTCCAGCCCAGTAGTACCATCGTGAACGCGATTGTATTTTTGTCAAGAGTTTTCCACGTATTTTCCACACCCCAATGCGGGTAGTTCTACCCACCCCTCTCGTAAGTCACTGAAATAAAGCATGATATTGTTCACACTTTGCGTGAGATTTTTTTGGAATAAAATTGTCTTTTATGTCAACCGCAGTGACCCTTGATTTCACTGTGAAATAGACGGAACCCATGACGTTTTTTAATCTTCGCGAACTGCTTCTCAGCCGGCTCCGGCGGATGCTGGAAACCGGCGCCGTTTCCGAAAGCACGCTGGCTCGCCGGCTCGGTGTATCGCAGCCTCACCTGCACAACACGCTCAAGGGGGTTCGCGGAGTCACCTTGCAGATGGCGGATCAGTTTCTCGGGAGCATGGGCTGGTGCGTGCTCGATCTCATCGATTCGTCGGACCTCGAATTGGCGGCCAAGCGAGGGAGGGCGCTCCGTTCCGGCCGGAGAACCCTGGTGGATGTGAGGCCCCTGTCCGCGCTGGTGCAACCGGGACTGGAGCCGGTGTCAAAGGCGGCGGTCCCGCGTGATCTTCTGGCTTCGATTTCCGGAGCCTCCGTCCACGTTCTCGACGACGAAACCGACTGTGGTGGATTCGGCCGACCCGGAGACCTGCTGGTCATCCAGACTCACTTCGCCGGCGCCGGCAACGAGGTTTGCGTGATTGCAGATCCAGGCCCGGCGACGTTGTCCCGACCCAGGCTATCCTTGCGAACTGTGACCCGCGGAACAAGGTCGCATTACGCCGTCGAACCAGCCACGCTTGCCGTCGCTGTCGGCGGAGGAACCTTCGCCAAGCCGGTACGGTTCAGGCCGATCCAGCCGCAGCAGATCATCGCGAAGATCCACTCGATCTCCCGCCGACGGAGCGGTATGTTTCAACCACCTGCTCCGCTGTCAGGCGCCAACTGAACCGTTTCAATTGTTCGAGTCCCATGCGCACGCAGCGGCGCCGCAGGAATTCGTCCAGAAGCACTTCGCGAATGCCGCGGGCGATGTCGAAGACGTTTTCGGGATTGACGATGATCGCGGCGTCTCCGACTACTTCCGGCAGCGAACTGACGTTGGAAGTCACCACCGGGGTCCCGGAGGCCATTGCCTCGAGAGGGGGCAGACCGAAACCTTCATACAGCGATGGAAAAACGAAGGCGGACGCATTCTTGTAGAAGGCGCGTAACATGTCGATCGGGACAAATCCCAGGAAGCGAACGAGATTCTCCACGCGGCTCTGGATCACGGTCCGGCGCAATTGTGGATGTTTCGATAGCTCGTCGCCAATGATCACCAACCGCAGCTTCCTGTAGATCGGATGGGTTTCGAGTTCCCCGCGCAGCACCGCGAAGGCTTCCACCAGCCTTGGAATGTTTTTCTGCGCCCGGATCGTCCCGGCGTAGAGAACATACGGATAGTCGACCTGATAGCGCTCGAGCAGCAGTTCCCGAAGCCGCAGATCGTCGGCAACATCCGAACGCATGAAAACAGGATCCGGCGCGTTGTAGATTACGCGTATTCTCTCTGAAGGAACCCCCATGACGGTCTGGATGTCACGCTTGGTGGACTTCGACACCGTAATCACGCGGTCCGCACGTAGCAGTCCACGCCGGAAGCGGTACGCTTTCCAATCGCTATTGACCGTGCGCGCCGGCGGATACAGAAGGCTCGACATGTCATGCACGGTCACCACATAAGGCTTCGGCATGAAGATCGGAATCGCGTTCAACGGCGTATGGTACACGTCCGCATTGAGAGAACGCAGGAACAGAGGGAAGCGAATGTCTTCCAGGCGATCCTGGTCCGGACGGTCGTAAACAACAGCGTCAAGCCCCTTGGGGATCTCCGGCTGATCGGCCTTCCGGACCACGACCTTGTACTCGACATCCGCCATCCCGACGGACGGGAAGTTTTCGAGCAGGTTCCGAATGTGCGTACCGATGCCGAAGTCACGCAGGTGACGGGCGTCGAAGGCAACTCGGAGAGGGCGGGACACGGCGTCTAGGCTACCGTGGATCCGGCCAGTTTCCAGCTGTACAGCGGATACTTGGCAGTCAAGGCTTTGACTCTGGACCGGGCGGCAGCCAGAGCGGCTTCGTCGTCCTTTCCGGAAATCACGCTCGAAATGATCGAGCCGACCTCGCGCATATCGGCTTCCTGGAAACCGCGCGTGGTCACCGCCGGGCTGCCCAGGCGGATGCCGCTCGGGTTCAGCGGCGGATTGACGTCGAACGGAATCGTGTTGCGATTCGCCGTAATCCAGGCGGCGTCGAGCGCCTTTTCCGCTTCCTTGCCGCGTACGCCCTTGGCGAACACGTCCATCAGGAACACATGCGAATCCGTGCCGCCCGACACGATGCGGAACCCTTCGTCCTGCAGCGAAGCGGCGAGCGTCTGCGCATTGCGGACCACCTGCTTCTGATACTCGACGAATTCCGGCTGCATCGCTTCGAGGAAGCAAACCGCCTTGGCCGCAATCACATGCACCAGCGGACCACCCTGAATGCCGGGGAACAGATTCCTGTCGATGTCCTTGGCGTACTTTTCCTTCGACAGGATCAGGCCGGAACGCGGCCCGCGCAGCGTCTTGTGCGTGGTGCTGGTCACGATGTCCGCATGTACGCAGGGGTTGGGATAGATGCCCGCGGCGACCAGACCCGAGAAGTGCGCCATGTCGACCATCAGCACCGCGCCGACCGAATCGGCGATCTGGCGGAACTTCGCAAAATCGATGATGCGGCCGTAGGCGCTGCCGCCGGCGATGATCATCTTCGGCTTGTTCTCTTCGGCGAGCCGGGCGACTTCATCGTAATCGATGCGCTCGTCTTCCTTGCTCACGCCGTAGGGCACGATCTTGTAGTAACGGCCCGAAAAGTTGAGGGGGTTGCCGTGCGTGAGGTGTCCGCCGTGGGACAGGTTCATGCCGAGCACGGTGTCTCCCACCTGCAGCACCGCGCCGAAGACAGCGGCGTTGGCCTGCGATCCGGAATGCGGCTGGACGTTCGCGTGTTCCGCGCCGAACAACTGCTTCGCACGGTCGCGCGCGATCGTTTCCACGTGATCGGTCGTGTCGGCGCAACCGCCGTAGTAACGCTTGCCCGGATATCCTTCGGCGTACTTGTTGGTGTAGACGCTCGCGGTCGCTTCCATCACGGCTTCGGACGTGAAGTTCTCGCTGGCGATCAGTTCGATGCCTTCGTTCTGCCGCTCCACCTCTTTTTGAATGAGGTGATAAATATCGGGATCGACGCTGGCCAGGGGCCGCGCCATGCGTTCTTGTTCGGTCATGTGAGAAACTACTCCGCCTCCAGTTTGGCTACTTTTGCGATCCGGCGGGAATGGCGTTCCCCGCCGCTGAATGGTGTTTTCAGGAATACGTCGATCAACTGGCCGGCCGTTTCGGCGTTGGTATACCGGGCGCCCAGGGCCAGCACGTTCGCGTCGTTGTGTTCGCGCGTCAATTGCACTTCATCGGGATTGAACGCGAGCGCGGCGCGCACACCATGGACCTTATTGGCAGCGATCGACATGCCGACGCCGGTCGAGCAGACCAGGATGCCCCGCTCCGCGTCACCGCCGCTGACGGCCTCGGCTACGGGCTTGGCGTAGTCGGGATAGTCGGTCGAATCGGCGCTGTTCGTACCGTAATCGACAACTTCGTGCCCGGCTGCGGCCAGTTGCTCGCGGATCTGCTCCTTGAGGGCATAGCCGGCGTGATCGGCGCCAATCGCTATTTTCATGGAATCTTCAGTTTAGCGAAGATCCGGTTCGGTTAGTTTTCCCGGCGCTTGCGCTCGTATGGCGTCTGGCTGTACTTGCCGGCCTCTTCGAGAGCGTTCTGCGTGTTGTCCTTGGTGCGCAACGCGAGCTTGTATTCGTTGACCGCGCGTTCCCGCTGCCCGGTCACGTCGAAGATCTTGCCCAGGTTGATGTGCGCCCAGACTTCGGTCCACTTCGGCTCGAGATCGCCGCCCAGCGCTTCGCGGAACGAGTTCGCCGCTGTCTGGAAGTTGCTCTGGAGGAAGAACAGTTCACCCACCCGGTAATGGGCCAGCGACGAATTGCGCGCGACTTCGAGCGCCTTCTGGTATTCCTTCAGCGCCTCGGCGTATTCGCCGATTTCCGCGAACTGCTCACCCTTGCGGATGGCCACGGCCACACGCATGTTGTTGCTGAAGCGCAGCACGTGTCCGAGAGGATCGAGGATCACGTTCTTCGGCTTGCCGAACGTTTCAATAATGAATTCCGACGACGTGCCGACCACTTCGATGCGCTTCTCTTCCGGATTGCCTTCGGTTTCGATCTTGACGTCCACCGGCATGCGGAACGTGTCGAGATCCTGCGACACCTTGCCCATCACGCGGAAACCCTTGGTGGTGCGGAACACCGTGTATTCAAGCTTGAATTCCGGCGCGCCGCTCGATTCGATCCACTGGATGAAGAACGACCGCAGGTCCTGACCCGACATCTCTTCGGCGACCTTGCGGAAGTCATCGGTGTGGATCGACTTCCAGGCAAAGCGTTCCGGCACGGCCTTCAGCGTCTTCTTAAATGCCTCGTCGCCGATCACATAGCGCAGCATGTGGAACACCGCGGCGCCCTTGCCCGAAGTCGCGGCCCAGTATTCCGGCGAATAATCTTCGAGGCGGCCGGCCTGGATGATCGGCGGATCCTCGACCGTGAGCGCTTCAACGAACAAATCCCGAACATCCCCTTCGATCGACGCGGGACCATTGAGGTTCTCGAGATACAGGAGTTCCGAATAGCGGGCGATGCCGTTCTGCATCCACAAATGGTTGCGCGTCACCGGCGACACGAGCGTTTCCCACCACTGGCGCGAAATCTGGTTCGCCACCACCTTCTGGCTGGGCTGCTTGGTCAGGGCGCGCGGCGACAGGAAGATGATACCCGGAGCACTATAGCCATTTGGCGTACCGGCTTCCGTTTCCACGACGGTCATATTCGATTGCGGCGGCAGGCCGTACATCGAGGTGAAGAACGTCATCGCCTTGCCGATTTCGTCCCCCCACGCCTGTGCGACATCCTTCGCGCTGCGCAAATAGAAAGTGCTGTTCACGCCGCCCGATGAAACACGCTGCCCTTCGCCGCGAACCACCGCGATCGAACCGGGGAACGATGGATTCTTGAATTCGTAGCTGTAAACGGTCTTCTCGCCGCCCGGCGCCTTCGCAGTCGTTTCGATGCCGCTGGCGATCACTTTGTATCCGTCGGGAACCGTGATCCGCAACTGCGCGCTGAAACGTCCCGCGGCGTAGTCGGCGACCGGAAACCAGCGAGCCGGATACATCAGGTACGCAAAATCGTTCTGGATGGAGGCGAACTTGATGCCGTACACCGGTGAGTCTTCCTGCCCGGTGAGCCGGCCTTCATAGGTGAAAGTCAGTTGAATCGGCTTGCCCTTGGCTGCCGTATAGGGAAAGCTCAGCCGCGCGGAAAAATCCTCCTGCGAACGCGATACGCCGATCTGCCGCCCTTCCGAATCCACGACGCGAGTCACGTTCAGCGCATTGTGGAGTTCGAACACCGCCGAACTCTGGTTGTCCTCGAGCGGGATCACGCGAGCCTGGACATTCGCGGAAATCGTTTGAGTACGTGGATTGACCTCCGCGTCGATTTGATAGTGCTCGACGCGCACACGCCCCTGGCGACGGTCCTGAGCAAAGGACGCCGTTCCAGCAAGGATCAGAACGGCAAGTAGCGTCAATCGGCTACGAAGCATGAGCGGAGACTTCCTTTTCCATCAGACTTTCAATGATCTCGACGGCTCTCTGCATGGGGTCGGAGCCTGTCGACAACTTTTCGGCCACCCGGGCAAGTTCGGATTTCATTTCCTCGCGCGCGGAGACGTTATCCAGGAGACGCAGCGTCTCGGCCGCCAGTTTCCCGGGCGTCATATCTTGTTGCATCAGTTCCGGCACGGCTTTCCGGCCGGCGACGAGATTCACCATCGAGTAATAGGGGACGCGAACCAGCATCTTCCCCATCAACCAACTCAAACCCGTCACTTTGTAGTAAGTCACCATCGGGCAGCCCAACAGGGCGCCTTCGACGGTTACCGTGCCGCTCGCCGCCAGCGCCACATCGGCGGCATGGAGCAGATCCCAGGTTTCGCCTTCCAATACTTGGATGGCGCCGGGCGGAAAGCGTTTCCAGAAGTTTTGCCCGGCGCGATTGGAAAATCCGGGAGGCGCACCGAGAACAAACACCGCTTTGCGATCCTTCCGGATCCGGTCGACCGTCGCGGCAAGGGTTCCCAGATGCCGGCCCGCTTCGCCCGGACGGCTTCCCGGCAACAGCGCGATCAGCGGGACGCCGTCTTCCGCGCCCACCTTCCTGCGGAACTCTTCCCGGGACATCGAGGGCTTGATCCGCCTCGGCAGCGGATGCCCGATATAGGTTGCTTTGACATCGTTGCCGCGAAAGAACTCTTCCTCAAAAGGAAAGATGCACAGCAGATGATCCACATACCGGCGCAGGATCTTGACGCGTCCTTTTCGCCACGCCCAGACCTGAGGCGCGATGAAGTAAATCAACGGGATATTGAGAGCGTGGATGTGCGGAGCCAACCGCAGGTGGAAATCCGGGCTGTCAATCAGGATCGCCAGATCCGGCTTTTCCCGCGCGATCGCTTCCTTGAGGGTCCGGTATTCGCCATAGATCCGCGGGATGTCCTTCAGGACCTCCACCAGCCCCACCACGTTCAGAGCCTCCATCCGGATCACGGGCCGCACGCCCTCGGCGCGCATGCGTGGACCCGCACAGCCCAGGAACTCAGCGTCAGGCCAGCGGCGGCGCAACGCCTGGACGAGTCCCGAGGCGGCCAGATCGCCAGACGATTCGCCGGCCGAAATCAGAATCTTGCGGGGCACTTGTTTTCAGTGTAACGTGCCGCAACCTTAGCAAAACAATCAGAAAACCCTTTTCTCGGGGACCTGGTTCTGGTATGATCGGCGCAGGCCATGAAACATTTAGCTGCCATTTTGTTTTGCTCTGCGCTGACCTTGTTCGGACAATTCCGGATCGCCACGGTCGCCGGCGCAGACCACCTCCGCGAAGGGGGACCCGCCACGTCAGCCATGTTTCGGAATCCACGCGCCATGGCGGTCGACCAGCAAGGGAACGTCTATGTCGCCGACACCGAAGACCATCGGATCCGCCGCATCAGCACCACAGGCGTCATCACGACTGTGGCCGGCAACGGCACGCCCGGATATTCCGGCGACGGCGGCCGCGCTACCGCCGCACAGGTGAACACTCCCGAAGGATTAGCCGTCGATCGCAACAACGTCCTCTATATCGCCGACACCGGCAACAACCGCGTCCGCGCCGTCGACATGGCGACCGGTATCATCCGCACGATTGCGGGCAATGGCAATCCGACCTGGCTCTCGGACGGGCTTCGCGGAACCGAGGCGCAGTTCACGCCGGTCGCGATCGTTCTCAACAACGACCTCGACATCTACATCGCCGACCGCCAGACGCCTCCGTCCCCGGCCCGCACCTACTGGCATCTGCGCAAGATCAACGCGGGCGGCGTCGTCAGCAGCATCGGTGGACCTCTCACGCAGTTCAACCCGTTGACCGGCATGTATGGCCTGGCGGTCGACAGCCAGAACACGGTGTACATCGCCGCCGGCCCCGATCTGCTCGCACTGCGCGTCAACAACATCGGCTTCGAACGCGTCGGCGGCGGACTGCCGCAACAGCAGATCGTATCGGTCGCTGTTGATCGCAACGGCATCCTGTACTACGGCGATTACTCGGACGCGCGCATCGTGCGCATTGATCCCGAAACGCAGGTGAACCAGACCATCGCCGGCGTTGGCCGCGTCGGCTTCCAGGGCGATGGCGGCCTCGCTTTCGGCCGTTCGTGGATTTCACGCGCCATTTCGATGGGCTTCGACGCCCGCGGCAATCTGTACTTCATCGACGGCGGCGCGCTCACCGACACGCGTGTTTCGGCCGGCACCGGCAATCGCCGCGTGCGCAAGATCGACACGGCCGGCATCATCAACACCATCGGCGGGTCCCTCGATCTGCCCGGTGAAAATCGCCCGCACGTCATCCGTCTGAATTCGCCTCGCGGCCTCGCCATCGACCGCACCGGCAACGTGATCATCGCCGATTCGCGCAACGACGCCGTTCGCCGTCTCAACGTCGTCACCAACACGCTCGACACTATTGCCGATTCGACCACCCCGCCCTTCCAGTTCGACACGCAGGGCGCGGGCGTTTTCGAACCGACCGGCCTTGCGATTGATCCGCTCGGCAACGTGCTGGTGGGTGAAGGTCCCAACCGGCATCGCGTGAAGCGCATCGTCGGCAACTCGCTGGTGACGGTCGCCGGCATTGACGAAGGCTGCTGTTCCGAAGGCGTTCCTGCGACGGAAGGCAAGCTCCGCTGGCCCAACGCGCTGTTCGTCGATCCCCGCGGCAACATCTTCATCGGCGATCGCGGACTGCAGACCCAACTGGGCTTCGGCTCCATTTATCGCATCAACACGAACCTCTTCATCAACACCGTCGTCACCACTGCCCGCTCGGAAATCCCCGAGTTGGACAAGGCCGTGGATCCCCACGACATCACGATGGATGAGAACGGCAACCTGATCGTAGCCAGCGCCGCCTTCAACAAGGTCGTGCGCATCACGCCGGACGGCATCATGCAGCCGCTCGCGGGCACAGGCGTTGCAGGCTATACCGGCGACGACGGCCAGCGCGCACTCAACGCGCGTTTGAACTATCCCACCAGCGTCGCCTACGATTCCAAAGGCAACCTCTACATCGCCGATTCCGGCAATGGCGTGATCCGCAAGGTGGACACGTTCGGCTTCATCTCGACGATCGCGGGTACGCGAGGCGGAACCGGAACCTACACCGAACTCGCCCGCGCCCTCGAGGTTCCTATCTCGCCGGTGCGCCTGGTGGTCGACAAGAACGACAACCTGTACTTCACCGATCAGCGCGACAGCCGCGTGAAGATGCTCTTCACCGCGCAGAACGTTCCGATCTCGACCAGCATCACCGTACAGGGCGGGATTCCGCGTGTCGTGGCGCGCGTCGCCACCACCTCCGGCCTCGCCATTCAAGGCGTGACGGTGAACTTCGCGATCGTCAGCGGCGACGGTACGCTCACGGTTTCCAGCGCCGTCACCGGCCTCGATGGAACCGCATCCACCGAAGTCCGCTTCGGACCCACGCGCGACCCGATCCGCGTATCGGTTTCGGTTGCCGGATCGCAGCCGGTGATCACCACCGTGACGCCTGCCGTGCTGTCGGTCGACGCTCCGGTCATCACGTCGATCAGCGGCGCACCGCAGAGCACGCCTCCGGTCGAAGCCGTGTCCACGGGTGCAAACATCATCATCACCGGCACGAACCTGGCCCGCGCGCCTCGCGGACTCACGCCCCCCGATTACGCGCTCGGCGTCCTGCCGACCAATCTCGGCGGCACCTGCGTGCGGATCAACAACAACCCGGCATACCTGTTCAGCGTCGCGCCGACGCGCTTGAGCGTACAGGTTCCGGTCGTGCCCGCCACGGGAACCACGTTCGTCGAAGTGCTGACCAACTGCGGCACGACCGATGAGTTGAGCAGCGGATCCCGCGAGATCGCATCGCGCGGCGTGACGCCCGAGATGTACTACTACTTCGGCAACAACGTCGCGGCTGTGAACGGCGCCGGCGAACTGATCGGACCGCCGATCACCTTCTTCGGTTCCCGTTTCGTGCCCGCCAAGCCCGGCGACACGATCACCATTTACGGCTCGGGCTGGGGCGCCACCGATCCTGCTGTTGCTCCGGGCGTGATTCCCCCCGCCAACACCGGACTGGTTGCACCGATTCGCGTGATCCTCAACGGACGCGCGATTCCGGCCACCGTCAGCCAGGGGCTCGTCGCCGGAACCGCCGGCCTGTACCAGGTCACCGTGCGGATCCCCGACGACACGCCGGACGGCGACATTACGATCACCACAGAGGTATTCGGTGTGCTGACGCCCGCCGGCACACTGCGGGTCGCGAAGTAAGGCCCTGTAACAGGTTTGCATTCGCCGGACGCGCATGCGCCCAGGCGTGCCGCGGCATGGATCTCTCCTCCGGGATTCGCTCGTGCGGCAGCAACCGCTCCGCGTCAGAGGAAATGAGCGTTCCGGCGAATTGCAAAGGTGTCATCATGGATGTAGTGAGTCAGGACTCTTCAGAAGTACAACTCGCCAAACGCCTGCTATCTGGCGATGTCAGCGCCTTCGACCCGTTCGTCGAATCCATTCGCAGCAAACTCTTCCAGTATTCCTACATGACCTGCGGCCAGCGCGAAGACGCGGAAGAAGTCGCACAGGAAACCCTGCTGAAAGCCTTCCAGCAATTCGACCAGTTACGTGAACCCGAACACGTACGCACCTGGATTTTCCGCATCGCCCGCAACTTCTGCCTCATGAAACGCCGCAAGAGCGTTTTCGCGCCGAAGGAAGAAGTTTCGCTCGATGAGCTGAAGCCTTCTTTCAAAGATTCGGGCAATGGCGAACGCAAACTGGAAATCGCCGACTGGTCGCATCTGCCGGAACAGCAGGTGATCGCCGGCGAACTCGCGCAGGTCCTGCGCGGCGCTATTCGCGGACTCCCCGATCTCTACCAGTCCACGCTCCTGCTGCGCGACGTCGAAGGGCTGTCGACCCGCGAAACCGCCGAGGTCCTCGACATCAGCGAAGACCTCGTCAAGCAGCGCCTGCATCGCGCACGCCTTGCCGTCCGGCAGCAGGTTGACCAGTATTTGCGAAGCCAAAAGAAAGAGGAAGTTGCAGCGTGAGCGGTTTGAACACGGACTGCTCCGGCGTCTTCGCCCGGCTGTCTGAGTATCTCGACGGGGAACTGTCTCCCGAACTCTGCGAAAAGATGAAAGCGCATATCGAGGACTGCGCGCCTTGCATCGAGTTCGTCAACAGCCTGCAGAAAACCGTGGACCTCACGAAATCGCCCGCGATCAGGGACGCCGCGCCGTCACCGATTACTGAGGCATGCCGGAACGCGCTCCTCGAGGCCTACACCAAAGCCAAGACCGGCCAATGAGCCGCGGCGGCAGCAGCGGCGGAATCCTCATCATCGGCCATCGCGGCGCCTGCGGATACCTGCCCGAACATACGCTCGAATCCTACCGGCGCGCCATCGACCTCGGCGCCGACTTCATCGAACCGGATCTCGTTTCAACTGCCGACGGTCACCTCATCGCCCGCCACGAACCGCTGCTCGACGACACCACCGACGTCGCGCAACGCCCCGAATTTGCGGATCGCAAGACGACGCGCCTGCTCGATGGCATCCCCACGACCGGCTTCTACACTTGCGACTTCACGCTCGACGAGATCAAGACGCTACGCGCCGTGCAGGCTCGCGCGAACCGTTCGCACGAGTTCGACGGGATGTACGAGATCCCAACGTTTGAAGAGATCCTTGCATTGGCGCGTGCACATCACGTCGGCGTCTATCCCGAAACCAAACATCCGTCGTTTCATTCCGCACTCGGTCTCGGCCTTGAAACGCCGCTGCTCGACGCGCTACGCCGCCACGGCTGGACCACGCGCGACGCGCCGGTCTTCATCCAGTCATTCGAGACAGGGAATCTGCGCGAACTGCGCCGCCGTACGCCCGTGCGGTTGGTGCAACTGATCGACGCGACCGCCGTGGGTTCCAATGGCGAACTCGTTTGGGAACCGCCCACCGACAAACCGTACAATCACGCGATCACCGGAGATCCGCGCGGGTATCGCGAACTCGTGACGCCAGAAGGACTCACGTGGATCGCGACATACGCCGACGCCGTGGGTCCATGGAAAGCCTATTTGAAGGGATCGTTTATTGCAGACGCGCATCGCGCGGGACTCGCCGTCCACGCCTTCACGTACCGCAACGATGAACTGCCGGAGAGATTCGCGGGGGATCCGCTACGGGAATACGAAGAAGCGTTTCGCGCGGGCGTCGATGGTGTCTTTTCGGATTTCCCGGACACCGCCGCCGCCGCGCGCGAACGACATAACAACCAGCTTTAACCGATGCGTTCCGCGATCGACTTCGGCTGAACAAACTGCAGCATGTAATCGGGACCGCCGGCTTTCGAATCCGTACCCGACATATTGAAACCACCGAACGGATGCGCGCCGACCATCGCGCCCGTACACTTGCGATTGATGTACAGGTTGCCGACGAAGAAGTGCTTCTTCGCCTTCTCGATCTTTTCGCGATTGTCGGTATAAACCGCGCCCGTCAATCCATATTCCGTCGCGTTCGCCATGGCCAGAGCTTCGTCGAACCCGTTGGCCTTGGTAACGGCAAGCACGGGTCCAAAGATCTCTTCCTGGAAGACGCGATGTTCCGGACGGACGTCCGCGATCACGGTCGGCTGGATGTAGTGTCCGTTGCCTTCCGCGGATCCGCCGCCAATCAGAATGCGCCCTTCCTTCGCGCCGATTTCGATGTACTCGAGAATCGACTTCTTCGCGCTGGCGCTGATCACCGGACCCTGATAGTTCTCGAACTTCTCCGAAATGCCCTGCGTGATCTTCGCCACGCGAGCCTTCAGTTTCTCGAGGAACTCATCGTAGATCGCAGCATCGACAATCGCGCGCGAACACGCCGAGCACTTCTGGCCCTGGTAGCCGAACGCTGACACGAACACGCCCTCGACGGCACGATCGACATCGGTCTCGCTGTCGACGACGATGGCGTCCTTGCCGCCCATTTCCGCGACCACGCGCTTGATCCAGATCTGTCCCTTGCGGGGCTTCGCCGCGAGTTCGTTGATGCGCAGGCCGACATCGCGCGAACCCGTGAACGACACAAAGCGGGTCTTCGGATGCTCGACCAGCAGATCGCCGATCACCGCGCCGCTGCCGGGCGCGAACGCAAAGCTCTTCAGCGGATATCCGGCTTCAATCAGCACTTCGACGAACTTCGCCGCAATCGCCGGCGTTTCGCTAGAAGGTTTGATCACCACGGTGTTGCCCGCGGTGAGAGCCGCAACGGTCATGCCGGCGAGAATCGCCAGCGGGAAGTTCCACGGCGGAATAATGATGCCCGCGCCAAGCGGCAGGTACACCAGTTCGCCTTTTTCGCCGGGCATCTGCACCAGCGGATCCGGCTTGGCGAGTTTCATCATCAAACGCGCGTAATACTCGCAGAAGTCCACGGCTTCGGCGACTTCCGGCTCGGCTTCCGGCCACGTCTTGCCGGCTTCCACCACCAGCCACGCGTTGAACTCCATCTTCCGCTCGCGGATGATGGACGCCACCTTCATGGCGAGTCCCGCACGGTATTCCGGTGAAGTCTGGCTCCACTCGGCGAAGTATTCGTTCGCGGACTCGATTGCCTTGGCGGCGAGTTCCGCCGAGGCTTTCGAGAAGGTCCCGACGACTTCAGAAACATTCGAGGGATTCGTCGAAACCAGCTTGTCGGCGGTCTTCACACGCTCGCCGGCGATGATCAGATCATAATCACGCCCCAACTCGGCGCGGACCTTGGCCAGGGCCGCTGTCGCAGCGGCCTGGGCTTCGGGTTTTGAAAAATCGGTATAGGGTTCGTTGACGAACGGAGTCAATTGCATTTATGCCTCTTCGTTGAGTTCCGGATCGTCGATCAGCTTGCGTCCGCGCTCGAACATTTCGCTCGCGTCGTCGGCAAGTTGCCGGCCCTTCTCATACAATTCCTTGCCGATCTCGGCGATCTGCTGGCCGGATTCCGCAATCCGGTCGGCGCCTTTGCGCGCCGCGCCCTTGATCTGGCTCCGAGTCTCTTCCCCCGACTGCGGGGCGTACAACAGCGCGATGGTGGCGCCCAGCGCCGCACCGGCAAAAAACCACAGGGCATTGTCACTGCTGGATCTTCTAGCCATGATGTCTATGATTTCCCTTCTGTTTTCAATTGTAGCGACAGCGCCGATGGACGCGGTTGTTACGATGAAATGAGTTAAATGCACAGCGTCCGGATCAATCGCAAAGGCGCAGACAGGCGCAAGGCCGGCGGCCATCCCTGGATCTTCTCGAGCGACGTTTTGGACCGGGGCGGCGCGCAACCCGGCGACGCCGTTCGCGTGATCGACCCGCGCGGCGAACCTATCGGCGTCGCGCACTACAGTTCCACGTCACAGATCACGCTGCGAATGCTGTCGCCGGATGTCATCGACATCGACCGGCAGTTCTTCGTCTCGCGCCTGCATGCCGCCGCCGCACACCGCGCCCGTGTCGTATCTGGATCCGATGCTTATCGCCTCGCACATGGCGAAGGCGACCTGCTCCCAGGCCTCGTCATCGACCGTTACGGCGACTACTTCGTCATGCAGACGCTCAGCCAGGGAATGGATCGCGCCAAGCAGATGCTGGCTGAGATCCTCACGACAGAATTCGGATCCAAGGCCGTCATCGTGCGCAACGACGCGGCGGTGCGCAAGCATGAGTCGCTCGAAACCGAAGTCAGGGTCCTCTGTGGCGAAATGACTTCCGAACGGGTCTCGATGTCAATGAACGGCCTGCAACTCCATGCGGATCTTCTTCACGGACAAAAGACCGGCGTCTTCCTCGACCAGCGTGACAATTACGCCGCAGCCGCCCGCTATGCGCACGGTAAGGCGCTGGATTGTTTCACCTGCACGGGCGGGTTCGCGCTGCACATGGCGAAAAGCTGCGAATCCGTGGAAGCAATCGACTCATCCGACGCCGCGCTCGAAACTGCTCGAACCAATGCAGCCGCAAACGGAATCGCCAATGTGCAGTGGAAATCGGCCGATGTGTTCGATGTGTTGTCTTCGTATTCGCGCAGCCGTGCCACGTTTCAGACCATCGTGCTCGATCCGCCGGCTTTCACCAAGTCGCGATCGGCGGTCGAAGGCGCGCTGCGCGGCTACAAGGACATCAACCTGCGCGCGCTGCGCCTGCTGGAACCCGGCGGGATCCTCGTCACCAATTCCTGCTCGCATCACATCAGCGAGGCGGATCTCCTCGGCGTGGTCGCAGAAGCCTCCATCGACGCCCGCAAGACCCTGCGCGTCCTGGAGCGGCGCACCCAATCCGCCGATCATCCGATTTTGCTCACGGTGCCGGAAACTCTGTATTTGAAGTGCCTGATCCTGCAGGTGGTGTGACGTGGAATTTCTCGCCCGCCACGTGCTCGAACTCCTCATGCTGACCCTCGCGGGACTGGTCCATGCGTACGCCGCGTGGCGTCTGCGCGAGCGCTTCGGCGCAGCGCTTGCGGCGCTCCTGCTGGGGCTCGCTCTCGGCGCACTCTGTTTCGGCCTGCTGCTCGACGCGGAACGCATCCATCGATATTTTCCGTCCTGGTTCTACTCGACCTTTCGCGGCGTGTACCTCGCCTGGCTGATGATCGCGATCGGCGTCTTTGGCATCCACCTGCTCATTCGTACCGTGACGGGCCGCGCGCCCCAAAAGCACTCGCCCACGCGCCGCAAGCTTCTGCAAGCCAGCTACGCCGCGCCGGTGGCCGCGCTCGGCTACGGAACCTTCATCGAGCGCGAGCGGTTTCAAATTCGCGAGGTCGACATCCCCATGCCGAAGCTGCCGCGCGAGTTGCATGGACTTCGCATCGTACAAATCACCGATGTTCACCTGGGAGATTTCCTCTCCGAACGGGACTTCTCGCGTGTCATCGACATGGCGAACGATACGCGCGCGAATCTCGGAATCATGACCGGGGACCTCATCACTCGCCGCGGAGATCCGGTCGACGCCTGCATCCGCCAACTGGCCCGCATCAAAGCCGACGCCGGCGTCATCGGATGCCTGGGCAATCACGAAATCTACGCCGATGCGCAGGATTACGTTGCCGCACAAGCAGCACGCGTTGGCATCGACTTTCTCCGCAAGCGTTCCAGGGCTTTCACCTTTAACGGCCGCCGGATCCACTTCGCCGGCGTGGACTATCAGGCAAGGCGATACGGCCCTTACCTGGTGGGCGCCGAAAAGCTCATTGTGCCCGGCGAAACCAACGTCCTGCTGTCTCACAACCCCGACGTGTTTCGCATCGCGCCGGAAAAAGGATTCGACCTCACGCTGGCCGGACACACGCACGGCGGGCAGATCGCCATCGAGTATCTCAACCCAACCCTCAACGCCGCCCGTTTTGCCACTCCCTGGGTCGCGGGTTATTATCACGAACGGGGCGCATCACTGTATGTAAGCCGCGGAATCGGGACGATCGGCGTTCCGGCCCGCATCGGCGTGCCACCGGAAGTTACTCTCATACGCTTGTGCGCTACCTGATTCTCAGCGACATCCACGCGAACCTCCAGGCTCTCGAAGCGGTCGTCGAACACGCCAAGGGAAACTACAACCGCGTCCTCTGCTGCGGTGATCTCGTGGGCTACGGCGCCGATCCGAACGGCGTCGTCGAGTGGGTGCGCGAAAACGCCTATTCGGTGATCCGCGGCAATCACGACAAAGTCGCCATCGGGATCGACGACATGGAGGATTACAACCCTGCCGCGATCCTGTCCACCATGTGGACCCGCAAGACGCTTACCCCCGCGTCGCTCGAATACCTCAAAGCGTTGCCGCAGGGACCGATCGAAGTCGATGACTTCTCCATGGTCCACGGATCCCCGCGTCATGAGGACGAGTACATCGTCTCGGAATACGAAGCACTCGCCGCGCGCTCAGCGATTCGCACCCGCGTGACCTTCTTCGGGCACACCCATCTGCAGGGCGGCTTCTTCTTCCGCCGGAACTCCGTCCGCGAAATCGACCAGATTCCGCGCAACCGCACCGAGGCCACCGTCGCGGTGGACGAAAATAGCTGGTTCCTCATCAACCCCGGTAGCGTCGGGCAACCTCGCGACAAGGACCCTCGCGCCGCCTACGCAATCTACTCTCAACCCGATCGCCTCGTCACCTACTATCGCGTCGAATACGACATCGAGAAAGCGCAGGCGCGGATCCTCGAAGCGAACCTCCCCGAACCACTCGCGTTACGCCTCAGCATCGGAAGTTAAAACAGAACGCTACCATTACGTTCATGTGGGCGATTCGCTGTTTTCTGTTTCTGTTGTCGTTTTCCGCCTGCTTCGGGGCGATCCTCGAAGTGGGACCCGGCAAGCGCTTCGCCCGGCCCTGCGCGGCTTTCGCGGCGGCAGCTAACGGCGACGACATCGAGATCGACGCTGCCGGCGACTACACGCGCGACGTCTGCAACATCACACGCAACAACCTCTATATCCGCGGCGTCAACGGCCGTCCCGTCATCGACGGCGCCGGGACCTCAGCCGGCGACAAGGGCATCTGGACCATCCAGGGCAACGACATCATCGTCGACAACATCGAGTTCAAGAACGCCCGCTCGCGCGACCGCAACGGCGCCGGCATCCGGCATGAAGGCCGCAACCTGCGCGTCCGCCGCTGCTACTTCCACGACAACGAGGACGGCATTCTCGCCACGTCCAACGCGGAAAGTGAAACGATCATCGAGTTCAGTGAGTTCGAGCGCAATGGGTCTCCCAACGGACTCGCACACAACGTCTACGTCGTCACAGGCGCGAGGCTGATCTTCCGTTTCAACTATTCGCACCGCTCCATCACCGGTCACCTTCTCAAGACGCGCCTCAAAGAGAACTACATCCTCTACAACCGACTGACACAGGAAGACGGCAACGGCAGCTACGAATGCGACATCCCCGATCAGGGCAAGACTTGGTTGGTCGGCAACGTGATCCAACAGGGTCCGGCCTCGGAAAACCAGCACATGATCACGTACGGAACCGAATCGCGGGACCGCGTACCCGATTCGTTCCTCTACGCCTTCCACAACACGATCGTCAACGAAACCACCGACCCCAGGATCGTAACGGAGCGCTTTCTCGCCGCGCCCGGCAACCAGCGGTTCCCCATCGTCTTCGGCAACAACATCATCTTCGGCCGCGGCGACGTGAGTTCGTCTCCGTCCGTGGTCCTGCTGCAGAACCTCATCACGCAGGATGATCCGCTCTTCACAGATCCCTCGACCTTCGACTATCATCTGCGTGAAGGATCCCCTGCCGTCGACATCGGGACCGGCGAGTATCCCGCCGAACCCGGCGACATCATCAAGCCCGCCTACGAGTACGTCGCGCCCGCTTGCGGCAAGCCTCGCCGGGTGGATGCAAACCCTGATTTCGGCGCATTCGAATTCGATCCGCTGCAGGCGCCGCCGCAGGAGTGCGACCTCTCGAGCGCCGGCGACCCCGGCCTGCAATTGACGCTCAGCACAGCCTCGATTCTCGGAGGCCTTTCGGGAACCGGCCGTGTGACGCTCGCAAGATCCGCGCCCGCCGAAGGCATGGCGATCTCGCTGCGCAGTTCCGCGCAGGAACTGCAACTGCCACAGTCCGTGTTCATCGCAGGCGGCGCCGTATCCGCATCGTTCGCCTTCACCACGAAACCCGTCGCCACACCGGCCGCCGTGAAGATCAGCGCGGAAGGCGACGGCGTCGAAGCCTCACTGCAGATCCTGCTCACCGGCATTGGCGTCGATACGTTCCGGCTCGAACCCACTTCGGTCGGCGGCGGATCCACCACGGGACTCGGCCGCGTCATCCTCAACGCCAACGCGCCATCAGGCGGACTCGTCGTGCGTTTGTCGAGCGCGAATCCGGATGTCGCGCAGACGCCCACGCAGGTCACCGTGCCGCAAGGCGCCAACCAGGCCACCTTCACCATTCGGACCTCGCGCGTCGATAACGACACCGATGTAGTGCTCACCGCGTCGTCGGGAACCGGCGACAAGACCGCCACGCTCACCGTGCGTCCCACCGGGATCCTGAACCTGCAGCCTGCTTCTGCGCGCATCGGCGGCGGCGCGGGCGTCAGCGTCCGCATCAACTTTACGGGACCAACGCCGAACGTCGAGGACAACGTCGTGCAGTTCGAAAGCTCGGTCCCTTCGGCGATCCCCGCGCCGGATCCGCTGCCTGTCGCCGCTGGGGTGACGTTCACCACCGTATCGGTGCAGTCCCGCGGCGTCGCTACTGCGACCCCGGTCGTGCTCACCGCGATCTATCGGGGAAGCCGGCAGTCCGTCACCATCACCCTGGATCCGCCGCAACTCGCGACCATCACGTCCACGCTCACCACCTTCGGCAGCGGCGGCACGATCCGCATGACGGTTTCGCTGAACTCGCCGTCCCCAGCACCCGATCCGGTTCCGATCAACCTGACTTCTGACTTCCCTCAACTCCTCAAGCTGCCGCCCTCGGTGTCGATTTCGCCCGGCGCGACGAGCGTGTCGTTCGACGTCCAGACCGAACCCGTGACCGTCCGCACGCGGGTCACCGCCGTTGCGATTCAGGACGGCATCGGCCGCACGGTCGTACTAAATCTCGATCCGATGGCGATCACCGGACTCACCTGCCCCACGTCGGCAAAGGGCGGATCCGTCATCACCTGCCGGCCAACCATCAACGGCCCCGCGCCTGTGGGCGGAGCCGTTATTGACCTGACGACATCCGCGCCGGCGATTGCGGGCGTGCCCGGAAACACGACCATCCCGACCGGTCAGACGACGACTTCGTTCCAGTTCCAAACACTGCGTGTGTCGCTCAACTCGACGATCTCCGTTACGGGGACCTTCCGGGGAACGACACGCTCGGTCAACATAACGCTGACGCCTTAAACAAAAATTTGCCCGGTCCCCTTGCAGGGACCACAAGGCAGCGCGCCCTCACCTCTGCAGAAACGGCATTGATCCGGCGGATCCTTGTGGTCGTAGCCAATCCCCTTGCATTTACTGCAGCGCAGCGCGCCCGAACCGTCGCAGGATGCGCAGGTCACGCTCTTTTTCCTGGTGCTGTCCGTTGGTTGCATGTCTTCAAGAGGGTTAGCGTAATTCATACCCCCTGCGGATCAACTCTCTACAGAAAAACTGACGTACACGGCCTCATCGCGCGGCCGGTATTCCGACCGGAAGCCCAGTTTTTCGCAAACCCGCAGCATGCCGCGATTCTCCGGCAGCACCAACCCATCCACGATGCGGACCCGCTCGGCTCTCGCCACATCCAGGATTCGCCGCATCAACTCGGTGCCGAGTCCGCTACGCTGCAACGAATCGGAGATCACGATCGCGAACTCCGCTGTATCGTCGGTGCGGGATCGAACCAACCGCACCACACCCAGCGTCACGCCGTCTTTGTCCGCAACCAGCGCGATCTCCCGGTCGTAATCGACGAAGCAGACCCGCGTCAGCCGTTCGTGCGCGATGCGGTCGCTCAGCTTCAGGAACCCGAAATAGCGAGAATACACGGTGCGATCCGACAGCGTCGTGTGGAACTTCGCGATCGACGGTTCGTCTTCCGGACGAATCGGCCGGATGCAGCACGCAGACCCGTCCCGCAGCGTCGTCTTCCACGAATACTGCGCTGGATACGGCCGGATCGCCGGCGGAGGAATCTTCTTCCCCGGCTCAAACAGCAGGATCCGCGCATCGAGCGCCATCACCCCGCTCGACGACACCAGCAGCGGATTGATGTCGATCTCCTGAATCTCCGGCACGTCCAGCACCAGCGTGCTGAAATGCACCAGCACCTCTTCGAGAGCGGCGGTATCCGCCGGCGGACGCCCGCGGACTCCTCGCAGCGCCTTGCTCACCCGCGTACGCTCCATCATCCGCCGCGCCAGCGTTGTATTCAGCGGCGGCAGTGCGAGAGCGCTGTCCTGATACACCTCCACGAACTCGCCGCCGGATCCGAACATCAGCACCGGCCCGAACTGCGGATCCGACGCCGAACCGAGAATCACCTCGTATCCCTGCCGCCCGTCCGCCATGTGCTGCACGGTCGCGCCGTCGAAGCCCGGAATCGCCGAAAGCTCCCGATATGCGGCGCGAACCTCGCCTTCGTTGCGCAGGTCCAGGCGTACGCCGCCGACGCCGCGCTTGTGCGACACCGTTTCCGAATGCAGCTTCAGCACCACGGGATATCCGATTTCCGCCGCGTGGGCGCAGGCTTCCTCTTCCGTGCCGGCCAGTTGCGTCTGCACCGACGGGATCCCGTACAACTCCAGGATCCGCTTCGATTCAAACTCGGTCAGCAGCACGCGTCCCTTGGCTCGCACCTTCTGCACGATCCGCCGGGCCTCATCCTTGTTTTCCGGCAGGCTTTCCACCTGCGACGGCGTTTCGTATAACGCCCGAAGGTTTTCGCTGTACCGCCACATGCTGGCGAATACGCGCGCCGCTGTATCCGCAAACGGAAAGTTCGGGATCCCCCGCCGTTCCAGCACATCGATCGCGCCGGCCACTGCCGCCCCGCCCATGAAACTCGCCAGCACCGGCTTTCCCGACGGCAGTTTCACCTGCGCCATCGCTTCCGCCAGGCGGGTGCAGGAGGTCATCCCCTGTGGCGTCACCACCACGATTACCCCATCGGCGCCGGGATCCCGCACCACGATTTCCAGCGACTTCGCCATCCGCTCGCCGTCTGCATCACCAAGAACATCCACGGGATTGCCGTGGCTCCAGTGCGAAGGCAGCAGGCTGTCCAGCTTCTGCATGGCGTCGCCGCTCAACTGCGCCAGGTCGCCGCCACTTTCGAGCAGCGCGTCCGCCGCCATCACCGCGGGACCTCCCGCATTCGTCAGAATCGCCAGCCGCTTGCCTGCAGGACGAGGCTGCTTCGCCAGCGTGTTCGCAATATAGAACAGGTCTGCGATGCGGCTCACGCGCAGCACGCCGCAGCGCCGGAACACGGCTTCAATCACCCGGTCGCTCGTCATCATCGCGCCCGTGTGGGACGCTGCGGCTCGCTCCGCCGCCTCAGTGCGCCCGGCCTTGACGACGATCACCGGCTTGGTCTGCGCAACGGCCCGCGCCGCCGATACGAAGCCCCGGGGATCATCAATCGATTCGACATACAGCAGGATGCTGCGCGTGTGCGGATCACTGCCGAGGTAATCGATCAGGTCGCCCCATCCAACGTCGCTCATCGATCCGACCGAGACGAAGGCGCTGAACCCGAGTCCATTGCGCTGGCTCCAATCGAGCACCGACGTGCAAAGCGCGCCGCTTTGCGATGCGAATGCTACGCTGCCCGGCGAAGCGGCCTGCGTGGCGAACGTGGCGTTCAAACCCGCGAAAGGACTCATCAAACCCATCGAGTTCGGCCCGAGGATCCGCATCCCGGTTCGCCGGGCCTCTTCGAGAGCCGCGTGTTCCAGCCGCCTGCCTTCATCACCGGCTTCGCGGAATCCCGCCGAAATGATGATCGCCCCGCCGACACCGGCTTCCGCGCATTGGCGCACGACTTCCGGAACCGTCGCCGCGTGCGTCGCGATTACCGCCAGGTCGATCTTCGCGGGGATCGCCTGCACGCTCGGGAACGCCTTCGCCCCCAGCACCTCATCGCGCCTGGGATGCACCGGAAAGACGCGTCCTCGAAACGGCGCGGCCAGCAGGTTCGTGAACAGCGCCCGCCCGACGGAAAACTCCGTCTCCGTTGCGCCGATCACCGCCACATTCGCCGGGCGGAAAAAGACATCGAGCGAATACTGACCCATAAGTTACATTCTGTTGCATGTCCCGGGCCATCGCGCGACCTGCCGTCGTGGCCCCTGAGTTGCACTATCGAAATACGTCAGGGAGGACAAAACCATGCGGACCGGAGAGCTTTGCACGAAAGATCCCGTATTCATCGAGCGTGAAGCGAGCGTACATCAGGCTGCGGCCGCGATGCGGGAGCAGCACGTCGGCGACCTCGTGGTGGTCGATAGCAAGGAAAACTGCAAGAAACCGGTCGGAATCATCACCGATCGGGATATCGTCCTGTCGGTAGTCGCCCCTCGGCTCGATCCGATGGTCTTCACCGTGGGCGACATCATGGGCCAGAGCCTGGTCACCGCGCAAGCCGAACAGGATGTGTTCGATACGGTGCATACCATGCGGCTGCGCGGTGTACGCCGGGTGCCCGTCATCGACAAGGACGGCGAACTTGCAGGCATATTCGCCATGGATGATTTCGTCGGACTGCTCGCGCGTGAAATGGACGAAGTCTCGAAGCTGATCTACAAGGAGCGGGACCGGGAATCCAGGACCCGTATGTAGCCGCCTTCCGTACCCTTTGAATCCGAACGCTCCCCCAAAATTGCGCGTCTTCGCGCAGTCATAGGCTTGGGGCGCTCGGAACCGCGGTAGAACCCGGCCCTGGGAGAGGCTGTGCCTTATGAATTCGACACAAGTAAATCGGCTGGTGCTCGCAACCGGCATCGGCTCGATTGCCTGTGGCGTGATCGCGCAGATGGCTGGATTTCCAGCAATCAGCGCTGCCGTTCTCGCCGCCGCAACCACTGCGGCGCTTCTCCCTCTGACCTTTGCGGTCACCCGGTCGCTCCTCGAACACAGGATCGGAGTGGATGTCATCGCCCTCCTGGCGATGGCCGGCGCGCTGATCCTGCGTGAATTCCTCGCGGGTGCGGTCATCGCGGTCATGTTCGCGGGTGGACGGGCGCTTGAGGATTTCGCGCAACAGCGTGCCCAGCGCGAATTGGCCGAATTACTGAAGCGGGCGCCCAGGTTCGTCCACCGGTATCGTGGCGAGACCCTGACGACGATCACCGTCGAGGAAGTCGAGAGAGGCGACGAACTCCTGGTCAAGCCCGGGGAAGTTGTTCCCGTAGACGGAGTGGTAGTTGGTGCGCCCGCGGTCTTGGACGAGGCGGCCCTTACGGGGGAGGCGAAACCTACGAGGTGCACGGGCGGAGAGCCTGTTCGCAGCGGCGCCGTCAACGCAGCCGGCAGTCCGTTTCGCATGCGGGCTACTGCGACTTCCGAACAAAGTACGTACGCAGGCATCATCCGGCTGGTCCGGCAGGCACAAGAAGCCAAGGCGCCGCTGGTTCGTCTCGCCGACCACTATGCCATGCTGTTTCTTCCGCTGACGATAGTCGTCGCAGCCATTGCTTGGGGAGTATCCGGCAACCCGGTGCGCGCACTTGCCGTACTGGTGATCGCGACGCCGTGCCCTCTGATCATAGCCGCTCCGGTGGCCCTGGTTGCAGGTATTTCGCGAGCGGCGCGCCGCGGCATTATCGTCAAGGGTGGCGGCGCTCTCGAGACGGTGGCGCGGGCCAGCACTCTGGTTCTGGACAAGACCGGAACCGTCACGGCCGGAAAGCCGGTTCTGAGTAGTATCGAGTGCTTCGGACGCCTGCAACCGGACGAACTTCTTCGTCTCGCGGCCTCGCTTGATCAGGTATCGCCGCATGTACTCGCCGGCCCGATTCTCCGCGCCGCGAGCGAACGGCGCGTGCCATTATCGTTCCCCTCCGACGTCGTCGAGGAACTTGGAGCCGGCATCCGCGGCCGGGTTGATGGATTAACGATTGCGTTGGGCAAGGCGTCCTGGGTCCTGAACGGTTGCGCGGCGCCGCCCGCGGTGTGCCGTCTGCAGAGGCGGTTGATGCTGGAGGGCGCTTCGGGTGTGTTCGTTTCGATTGACGGGAGTGTCGAGGGCGCCCTGATCATGGAAGATCCCGTTCGATCCGACGCCCCCCTCACGCTGAGAAGTCTGCGCCGTGCCGGATACACCCGAATTGTGCTCCTGACCGGCGACCATTCCGATATCGCCAAGGTAGTCGGGGGAGTCCTGGGTGTCGATCAGGTTTTCGCCGAAAAATCTCCAGCAGACAAGGTTGAAGCAGTCCGAACGGAGCACAGGAACGCCGTTACGTTGATGGTCGGCGACGGCGTTAACGATGCTCCGGCGCTCGCCGCTGCTGCGGTCGGAGTCGCCATGGGAGCACGCGGCGCCACCGCTTCGTCCGAGGCGGCGGACGTGGTTCTGGTGCTCGACCGCCTGGACCGAGTCACGGAACTGGTGAGCATCGCTCGAAGGTCCAGGCGCATTGCGCTCGAGAGCATCTGGGCAGGTATGATCCTGTCCCTGATCGGGATGGGACTCGGAGCAGCCGGGCTACTGACGCCAGTCGCCGGGGCCGTTGCACAGGAAGGCATCGACATCCTGGTGATCGCCAACGCGCTGCGCGCCCTCAGCGGCCCTCGCCAGGGTTCCCGTAGCGGCGGCGACACCGTCCTTTTGGGAAACCGCTACAAGGCGGAACATGACCGGCTCCGGCCAAGGGTGAAGGCCATACGGCAACTGGCGGATCGCCTGGATCTGCTCGAGCCTGCAGACGCCAAAGCGGAACTGGTTACTCTTCATCGGTTTCTTGCCGAGGAAGTCATTCCTCACGAAACCGCGGAGGACGCCACTGTGTATCCAGCCATTGCCAAACTCATCGGCGGCGACGATCCGACTGCCGTCATGAGCCGTGGACACCTGGAGATCTCGCATATGGTTGCGGCGCTCGGACGGCACATTCAGGAACTGGATGGCGCAGGGCCGGCCCCGGAAGACCTCCGCGAATTCAGGCGTCTGCTTTACGGGCTCGATGCCGTGCTGCGGCTGCATTTCGCTCAGGAGGACGAGGCTTACCTTGCCTTGCTCGATGTGAATGGGCCCTAGAGGCGCAGCCTCGACATAGAGCGGATCCGAACTCACTTGATGTGTGAGAAAGCGAGCGGCGACAACATCACCGACGAGATGTTCGAGACGATCTCCGCATCCGAGAAACCCGGCGTGTCGCGTAGCTTCGCCCATTCGGGATCCCGCACGAACGCGCTCCAGACCTTCTCGCGCGCGGCGAGGCTTTCGTACCCGAGCATGTAAACGAGGTTCGGCATCTTGCGGCCGATGATCGTGGTTCCGAAAAACACCGGGATCATCCCCAGCCGCCGGAAGATCGCCATCTCCCCATCTGCGAACATCTTCACTTTGCGCGCCAGCGTGACGTTGTTGTTTGATTCGTAGGTCCGCATCTCGAACACGAGGCTGCCGCGCTTGCCGTCATGCTTGGGGATCTCGAGTCCTGGCATCCACGGCACGGAGCGGATGATCGAGCTTTCGAGCCGCACATACGGAAGGCCGGGCGAAGCAACCAGTTTCTCCGCCGCCTTCTGATACGCAGCATCGGACTCCGTCTTCGCGCGCGTCTCTTCCATCGCCGCCAGCGACGCATGCTGCACGATGATCTGCAGGTACGGGCCGTCGGGCGCGATGAGGTTCGAGAACACGCCAATCGGACCGGCGCCATACTTCTTCAAAGTCGGCATGGCCGTCTTCTCGACGAACTCCACCATGCGCTGGCGCTGCATGTCCGCGCCATTGCGCAAGTACACCGTGCGGACCTCGAAGATGGCAGGCTTAGTATCCGCTGCATTAGTGGTCAAAGGTGCGGCAGCAGCGGCCGCGGCAGGCAAAAACCGGCGTCTTGTCATGATGATGTTGTTTTTATCTTATACGCGCTATCCTCGAATTTCAGGACCATGCAGCACCTCGAACAAAGCCTCTTCGATCTGATCACTCAGACTTCCGCCAATCTCCCCCCCGACGTACGCAAGGCCATGGGCGGCGCCATCGGCGTCGAAACGCCCGGCACCCAGAGCGCCCAGGCTCTCAGCATCATCGCCACCAACATCGACATGGCCGCCTCGGAAGAGTCGCCCATCTGCCAGGACACCGGCATGCCGACCTTCGTCGTGCACACCCCCGTCGGCGTCAATCAGCTGATCATCAAGAAGGCTATCCGCAACGCCGTCGCCGAGGCAACCCGCAAGGGCAAGCTGCGCCCCAACTCCGTCGACTCCATCACCGGCAAGAACACCGGCAACAATCTCGGCCACGAAACGCCCGTCATCCACTTCGAACAGTGGGAAGAAGACGAAGTCGAAGTGAAACTCATCCTCAAGGGCGGCGGCTGTGAGAACAAGAACATCCAGTATTCCCTGCCCTGCACGCTGGAACACCTCGGCCGCGCCGACCGCGACCTCGAAGGCGTCCGCAAGTGCATCCTGCATTCGGTCTGGCAGGCCCAGGGACAAGGCTGCGCTCCCGGCGCCATCGGCGTCTGCATCGGATCCGACCGCGCGCACGGCTACATGCTCGCCAAGCAGGAACTCTTCCGCACGCTCGACGACGTGAATCCCGACCCGGTCCTCGCCAAGCTCGAGGCGGACATCATGGAAGAGGCCAACAAGCTCGGCGTCGGCGCCATGGGCTTCGGCGGCAAGACCTCGTTGATCGGCTGCAAGATCACCGCCGCGAATCGTCTGCCCGCCAGCTTCTTCGTATCCGTCGCTTACGATTGCTGGGCCTACCGCCGCCTCGGCGTGCGCCTGAATCCGGAAACCGGCGAGATCGTCCACTGGCTCTATCGCGACCCCGCAGAGCCCGTCCAGAAGATGGCCACCGAAGAGGGCTTCCCGCTCACCGGCAAGGAAGTCGTGCTCACCGCGCCCGTCACCGAAGAGCAGGTCCGCGCGTTGAAGGTCGGCGATGTCGTGATCATCAACGGCGACATGTTCACCGGACGCGACAACGTCCACCACTACCTGATGCACAACCCCGCCCCGGTCGATATGAACGGCGCGGTGCTCTATCACTGCGGTCCCGTGATGTTGAAGCAGAACGAAAAGTGGACGGTGAAAGCCGCGGGTCCCACCACTTCGAGCCGCGAGGAACCCTACCAGGCCGACGTGATCAAGAACTTCGGCGTGCGCGTCGTCATCGGCAAAGGCGGCATGGGCGCAAGAACCCTCGCCGCATTGAAGGACTTCGGCGCCGTCTACCTCAACGGCATCGGTGGCGCGGCGCAGTTTTACGCGCGCACCGTCAAGGAAGTGAAGGGCGTGTACCTCGAACAGTTCGGCATCCCCGAATCGATGTGGCACATCCGCGTCGAAGGCTTCGCCGCCATCGTCACCATGGATTCGCACGGCAATTCGCTCCACGCGGACGTCGAGAAGGCGACTGGCGAAGAACTCGGAAAGCTGCTGCAGCATGCCTGAGGCCGGGGCCGCGAACACCGCCCCGTCCATTCAGGAATTCGAGGACCTCAAGCGAGCCTTCGCCACGGCTGAGGACTTCGGCGTTTTCTGGAACCACTTCATCGACGATTTCGCCTCGCGGCCGGGCTTTATGCAGCTCGGCTCGCCGGCGCACGTCGAGGAGATGGAGATCCTCATCTGCCGCGTCGCCAGCCAGCTCTCAGGCGAACTCGTCGAGCCGGTTAACACGCGCATCATCAAGATCCCGGAGGCGAAGTTCGCCCACGGCTCGTGCGTCGTACAGGACCAGCTCGGCTGCGTCCTCTACTTCGAGGATCTCGAAATGGGGTTGTTCGTTCTCATGGCCGAATCCGGCAAGACCAGCTACGCGCGGTTCACCCTGCGCGGCAAACATCAACAGACATAAAACGACGTGCCGGAACTCAACATCGTTTGGTGGAAGTGGCTCGTCGGAGCCTTCTGCGCCTTCAATGTCGGCCTCGCCAAGACTGGTATGCCCGGCATCGGGATCATGGCGATCCCGCTGTTCGTGCTGACGGTCGACGACGCGCGATTGTCCGCCGGTTGGCTGCTGCCGGTGCTGCTATCGGCGGACCTCTACGCCATCATCTCGTACCGCCGCATGGCTGCCACCAACCAGTTGTTCCACCTCGCCCCTTCCGTACTCGTCGGCATGGGGGTCGGAGCCGTCCTGTTGGGCGGTGCGGAATCGATGCTGCGCAAGACGGTCGGCGCCATCGTACTGCTCATGGTGGTGCTGTTCCTCCTCCGCAAGCGGTTCGGCGAGTTGCTGATCCGAGAAGGGTGGTGGTACTCGGCGATGTACGGGACCTCGGCCGGATTCGCCACCATGGTCGCGAACGCCGCGGGTCCGGTGATGAACGTCTACCTGCTGTCGCAGAAGCTCCCGCGGCAGGAGTTCGTGGCGACCGGCGCGTGGTTCTTCTTCCTGGTGAACCTCAGCAAATTGCCCGTGTACTCCTGGCGCGGACTCATCAGCACGCGTTCGCTCCTGTTCGACGCCGCGCTGGTGCCGTTCGCGTTGTTGGGCGCCTGGGCGGGCCGCCGCTATCTGATGAAGATCCCCCAGCAGATGTTCGACGGCGCGGTCATCGGGTTGGCTGCGTTGGCTGCCGTCACCCTGTTTTTCTGAGTGAATTCACGCAGCCTCCTGGCAACCTGTTGACAAAACAAAGGTAATCCCGGGGCGCCCGAATTGCATGGAACCTGACAGAGGTTCTTCTCATGAGATTCCTGGCGATCGCCCTTCTGGCGACGATTCCCACCCTCACCATGGGCCAGCCGAAGACCAAACCTTCCCCTCAGGCGGAGCGCGGCCGCGAGCTGTTCCTGAAATCCCCAAAGGGCGTGCCCTGCAGCACCTGCCACACCCTGATCGGCCTCGGCACGGCCGTCGGACCCGACCTCACCAAGATGGGCTCGTTTGCCATGCCGAAAGGCTTCGTCACCGCCATGAAGATGTCGATGACCGAAAACGTATTGGTCGTCAAGCCCCAGACCGGCGATCCCTTCCCCGGCATCCTGAAACAAAAGACCGGCGACAAGATGGAGCTTTACGACCTCAGTCAACTACCGCCCGTGCTGCGCACCTTCGAAGCCGGACAACTCCCCTCGATCACCCGGGACGACAAGTGGAAGCATCCGCCGATTTCCGCCGGCTACACCTCGTCGGAACTGGCGGACATCGTCGGCTTCGTGAAGTGGGCGTCCACCGGATCGACCAAAGAAGTGAAAGTCGAAGAAGTCGAAACTTCCCAGTAGCAAGCCGGGAAGCCAATTCATCTCTACGGAACCAGCCACGCCAGCGAGGAAGCGAGAATCGCGGATCCGCTGGCGTATCCGATTCTCGTCCCGAACTTCGGCCCGCCCAGCACGAATCCGATTCCCGTCTTGAACACCAGGTTCGACAGCGAGGCGATGAGGATCGACTGCCAGGCCACATCCGCCGAAAGCCGCCCTACATTCACCATCTGCGTGGTCGACAGCGTGATCGCGTCGACGTCCGTCAAGCCGCCGAGGATCGACACGCCGAACACTCCGCGGTCGCCTAACAGATCCTTGGCAGCGGCGTTGATCAACAGGACAAAGGCATATCCCAGGGCGAACGCAAGAGCAAGGCGAAGTTCTGCCGGGTTGGCCGCCGTGCGGGCGCCAGTCCCCGCGGCCGTGGAAGAACCCGTGTTGCCGGAGTCCCCCGCCCGCGTCGCCTTCCGGAAGTCGATGAACGCCCAAATCGAGAGCGCAGCGAACGGCAAGGCGAGCCGTGGTATCACCTCCCAGGCCAGTTGAGGCGCGGTCGACAACACTTCCATTGCCAGGCGTATGTACACCACCGCGCCGGCAATCAGGATCACCGGCAGCGCACGGTCGCCCCCGGCGCGCGAGTACGACGCCGTCGTTGCCGTGCTCGAGACCAAACCGCCGAGCAACCCCGTCAACAGCAGGCCTTTGTTCGGACTGTCCAGGAACTTGTTCGCCAGGTAGCCACCGAGGTTCAGGCCGACGATGAGGACCACCATCCACCAGATCTGCCGTGGATTCAGGACCGCATAAGGTCCCAGCGTCCGGTCGGGCGCCATGGGCAGCACCAGCAACGAGATCACCGCGAACTGCAGGATTGCCTTGATGTCGGATTCGCTCAGGCGCGCCACAATCCCGTGCAGTTCGCCTTTGAATTCGAGCAGGATCGCGATCACCGTGGCCGAGGCCACAGCGATACCCGTATACCCGGCCGCCGTCGCAGCGCCGATCGAGTACACCGCGAGAAGAGTGAACTCCGTGGTCAGAGTGTCGCGGGCCTTCATCCAGTGCGTGATGGCGACCAGCATCGCCGTTGCTGCGAGTCCGGCGGCGATGACCAGCGGACTCCCGCTGACCGCGCACAGAAAGCCAAAGATGGCGACTACCGGGAAAGTTCGGAGCCCCGCGAAAACCGCTGCATCCTGATGCTGCCGTTGTAGCCCAACCAGCAGCCCGAGTCCTGCGGCAATCGCAAAACGTCCGAAATCTTCATGCATGCACTACTACATTACAGCGCCGCGAGCGCCGGTTCGAGGCTCTCAACCGCGATCTCGATCGCGGGCGTATGCAGCAGAGTATTGTGGATCAGGCACTTCTCGGCCGCTCGCTTGACGCCTTCGCGATGCCGCTCATCGAGCGCCGGGACCTGCACGTCAATGCGGAACCTGGCCAAACGCGCGGGCTGCAGTTCCTTCTCCGCCACCACTTTGACCCGCAGGTCTTCGGTTGGCAGCGAGCGGCTGCGCAGGTACTGCAAGGCATAGTAGCCGGCGCAAGTGCCCAGCGAAGCCAGCAGGAATTCCGGGGGAGTCATCCCCGTGTCGTCGCCGCCGTTCGACCGCGGCTGATCACATAAAATCCGGTGTCCCCGGGTTTCCGCTTCGAATTGAACGCCTGTTCCGACCGGCCTGACTGTAAGTTCCATACATTTGGTCAGATGCGTCAGGCCGCTCGCGGTGACAGAGGTTTTGTGCCTAGCGCGAGAATCGTTTCGAGATGCGGCGATTCCGTCTCCCGGTTCACGATCGAAATTTCGATCCCCTCGAACCCGGCAGCGCGCAGGTAATCCTCCAGTTCAATCTCCGAAAATCCCATCCAGATGTCGGCGTATAGCTCGCGCGCCTGTTCGAAAGCGTGCTTCCGCAGATCGAGCACCGCGATCCGTCCGCCGGGCTTGAGAATCCGAAACGCCGCGTCAACCGCCCGCTGGGGATGGATCGCGTGGTGCAACGCCTGGCTGAAGAACGCGAGATCACAGACGCAGCTGTCGATCGGGGGATTCTCCAGTTCCCCCAGCCGGTACTCGAGATTCGACGCGCCGTGGGTGCGGGCGAGTTCGGATCCGTAAGCCACCATCTTCTCGGAATTGTCGACCGCGATCACCTGCAGCGCCCGCTGCGCCAGCAGCAGCGACATGGTCCCCTCGCCCGCCCCCAGATCCGCGATCACCATCGGAGGCAGCAGTTTCAGCAGCGTTTCCGCCAACCCCTTCCAGGACCGGCCGGGCACATACGATTTGCCGAACTTGCCCGCGAGTTCGTCGAAGTAGGCGCGGACCTTGTCGGCTCGCTTGCGCAGCACGAAGTCCAGCGCGCGCTGGTCCTCGCTGGCAAACGGCGATTCCGCCCGCAGCACCTCCAGCAGGCGCTCGGATCCCGGCTTCACCCGGTATAGAACGTTCTTGCCGCTGCGGCGGTCCTCAACCAGTCCGGCTTGCTTCAACTGCGCCAGTTGGGTGGAAATCCGGCTCTGCCGCATCGCCAGAATCTCCTGCAGTTCGGCAACAGACAGTTCTTCGCGTTCGAGCAGCAGGACCAGGCGCAGGCGCCCGGGATCGGAAAGAAGTCGCAGGCTTTGGGTCAGAGGTGCGGCCGGCATGGATAAAAGGAGCGAAACAGCATTCTAACAGCTACACTGTCGGTTGATGGCAATCCTCAAGGTTGGCGACATGGCGCCGGATCTCGAACTACGCGATCAGGATGGCGCTTCCTTCCGTTTTTCCTCCCTCGCGGGCAAGCGAGTGGTCGTATTCTTCTATCCCAAGGCCGATACCCCTGGTTGAACCAAAGAGGCGTGCGAGTTTCGCGACGCATCGGAGAAGTTCACCGTGGCCAACACGGTGTTGGTCGGGGTTTCGCCGGACGGCGAAAAGGCCCAGTCGAAGTTCCGCAGCAAGTTCAATCTTCCCTATCAGTTGCTCGCCGACACTGAGCACGCGCTGGCGGAGGCTTTCGGCGTCTGGGGCGACAAGACCTTCATGGGGCGTAAGTTCAAGGGTGTACATCGAACCACCTTCCTCCTCGACGAGACGGGTAAGGTGAGCCACGTATTCGAGAAGGTCAAGCCCGAAGGGCATGCCGAAGAAGTATACTCCGCATTAACCGCAGAATAACCCTCCTATTACCGTACGGGGATATATCACAAATATCCCCGTCTTTCCATTTTCCCTACAGAATTCCAGCCGGACACCGATATGCTCAGTGTCGGCGCAGCGAAGCCGAGTCGCGCGCGTCGGAGTTTTCCGTAACCCGTTGATCAGAAGCGGATTACCCGAAAACAGAGTCTCCGCGAATGCAGGTTTGAATCATTGTTTCTCACTGAGATCCGATGCTAAACTCGCTCTGGGGAAGAACGAAATCGAGAGAGGAATTCTCTGGCACATTTTGGAGATGACGGAATGAAGAAACTGACCCCGAAACAAATCCTCGCCCTGGTGGTAGCGCTCACCGTGGGACAGGCAATGGCCGCCGCGCCGACGGTTGGCATGGTCGTGGCGAAAGACACGGTTCGCATCGATTCCAGCGCAGTCACCGGCAACGCTACGGTTCTGAGCGGAAACGTTCTGGAATCGGTAGGCGGGACGAGCGAGTTACGGCTGCGGGGTGGATCGATCCTGCTGGCAACAAACGCCAAAATCCGGGCATTTGAGAACAGGACCGAACTGCAGTCCGGCAAGATCCAGGTCCATGGAGCCGGAATCGCGACCGAATCCGGGGAGATCCGCGTGCAAACCCCGACTGGCTCCGAAGCCATTCTCGAACGCAAGTCCGACGCGTTGGTCGTTGGATCCCTGCGTGGCCCCGTGCAGGTCACCAATCAGGAAGGGCTGCTGCTGGCGACCCTCAACCCAGGGTCCGCCATGGCGTTCAACCCGGATCCGGATCAGGGCGGCGCCGGGACCAATAAAGGCGCCACTACCCCAACAACGACAGCGAAAAGCAAGAAGAAGATCGGCAAAGTCAGCGCCAGAACCAAATCCGCCTGGATCCTGGGTACCGGCGCTGCGATCGCAACGCCTATCGCAGTGGTCGCCACCCGCGACAACACCAAACCGGTTAGCCGCTAACCGAAGTTAGCCGGCAAAGGCCGGGGCGGCCTCATGGCGGGGAAGAAGCAGCCGCCGCCACGGTCCGTTTTGCCGGCTGCTACTTAGAAGCGAAGCCGGTGTGGCGCCTTCTTCAACTGGCGCCACACCGGGCAGTCCTCGTCATGTGCACCCGGCAGATAACCGGTGCTCAACAGGAACTCGCCCACAATCTCGCCCCCGGTGAAGACAAACGTCTTCTTGAACAACTTCACCCACTCCGCCTTCTCGCGCGGATGATGCGAATCGAGCCAAGCCGCAAACGACCCGTACGTCTCGCGGATCCGCAAGATCCGCCGCGCGTTTTCCGATGCAGCCTTAACCTTCAAACGATTCCGAATAATGCCGGCATCCGCCAGCAATCGCGCCTCGTCCTCCGGACCATACGCCGCCACCGCCTCCAACCGGAACTCACTGTACGCCCGCCGGAATCCGTCCTTCTTCCGCAGAATTGTCGTCCACGACAACCCCGCCTGATTGATCTCCAGAATCAATCGCTCGAACAAGGCATCATCGTCCCGCAGCGGAAACCCGTACTCGTGATCGTGATAGTGCACGTGCTCGGGTCCGAAAGTCCCCGACCGCACCGCCGAACAATAACTCATTCCTCGCTCCCCTGAAAAATAGAAAAGGAGGGCCAGCCGCCGATCGGCCCAACCCTCCTTCCGAAACCGAAATCTCTACGCGATCTTCAGATTCCGCAGGTTCGTGTAGCTCAACCGGATACTCGCGAGCGGATCCTTCGGCGTCTGGTCCTGTTCGACCAGGTAATGCTTCACGCCCGCCTTCTCGCAGGCCCGCAGGATCGGAGCGAAATCCATCGTCCCCGCGCCGACTTCCTTGAAAGCCTCGGGTTTCACCGACTCATCGAACTGCGTCGGCGTACCCCAACCCTTGTCCTTCAGGTGGACCAGCGGCAGCCGCCCGCTCAGTGACTTGATCACATCCACCGGAACCTGGCCAGCCACGCTCACCCAGAAAATATCCAGCTCGAACTGCACGTACTTCTTATCGAAACGCTCGACCATCACGTCCCACACGCGCTGGCCCGGTTGACCTTTGAACTCGAACGCATGGTTGTGATAGCAGAGCGTCAGTCCGGCCTTCGACACCTGCTCGCCCGCCTTGTTCAGCGCATCGGCGAACTTGCGGAAATAGTCGAGATCTCCGCGCTCCTTCGGCTGCACATACGGGGCGACGATGAACTTCATCCCCATCTTGTTGCAGTCCTCGATCGCCTTCTCGAGCGTGTAATCCGCGGGCACGCCCGGCCACGCCGGCCCCTTCGTCAGAATCGGCGTCTCGAAATGCCCCGACACCGGCTTCAAACCGTACTTGTCGTAGATCGGCTTCTGCGCCCACATGTCCTTCCGCAGGACTTCCACTTCCTTGTAGCCGATATCCGCCACGGTTTTGAGCACGTTGTCGGCGTCGTTGGGAAGCACGAACCGCAGCGTATACAACTGGACGCCCAGCGGCTTTTCAAACATGCCCTTCTTCTTTCCGAACAGGGAAGCCGCCGCGGCCGCCGCCCCAATCGCAGTCCTTCTCGTCATCGACATGGATTCTTACGCAACTCCGTTCTTCTTGAACCACTCGAGCAGTTCCTTCCACGCCGCCTCAGCGTCCGCCTTGCGGTAGCTCGGACGGTAGTCGGCATGAAAGCCGTGTGGCGCGTCGGGATACACGATGATGTTCGCGTTCTTGTTATTGGCCTTGATTGCCTCGCGCATCTTCTCGACCGAATCGAGAGGGATGCCCGTATCTTTTCCGCCATACAGGCCGAGGATCGCGCCGTGCAGGTTCGCCGCGACATCCACCGGCATCTTTGGCTGCAGCGCGTTCGGCTGACCGCCGGCCAGGCGCCCATACCAGGCCGCGCCCGCCTTCAGGTTCGGATTGTGAGCCGAGTACAGCCACACGATGCGGCCGCCCCAGCAAAAGCCCGTGATCGCCAGTTTCTTCGTGTCGCAACGCTTCGTACTCGCCGCATAGGCGACCGCCGCGTCGAGGTCCGACATCACCTGCGCGTCCGGAACCTTCGACACCACCTCGGAAATGATCTTGTTCATCTCGAGCTTTGACACATCGCCCTGCCGCGCGTACATCTCGGGCGCGATCGCGAAATAGCCAAGCTTGGCGAACCGGCGGCAGATGTCTTTGATGTGTTCGTGGACCCCGAAGATTTCCTGCACGACGAGCACGACCGGAAGCTTCTTGCCCTTCTTCGACGGCATCGCCCGATAGGCCGGGATCACCCCGTCCTTGACAGGCATCCGGATTTCGCCGGCGTCGATTCCGTTGGTGTCGGTGGTGATCGTCTGCGCGCCCACCGGCGAAACGGCGAGCGCAAATCCTACGGCGAGTTTCCTGACGAGAAACTCACGCCGGCTGTCCGGACTCTCCGGAGGAACGAGTGTGGCGAGTTCTGGATGCATGTTTTCCTGCTTCTCCTTCGACAACGAGCGGGAAGATCACTGGAACCAGAAATAAGGGTACCGCGAGGCGGCCGCTCCGGTTACCGGCGCGCGCGGGGACGATACGTCGCAGTGCTGGTCTCGGTCTCCCAGACCTTCACCGCCGCGATCTGAATCGGCACTTCGGAAGAACCGGAATCGAGACTCTTTTGCAGGCGGTCGCAGATGTACCACGCGACGTTCTCCGCCGACGGATTGATCTCCGTGAACGGCTCGAGTTCGTTGAGGAACTTGTGATCGAGAAACTCGGTGATCTCGCGCAGAGCCGCCTTCAACTCGGTGAAGTCGGCAAGCAGGCCGATGTGGTTCAACTCTTCGCCTTCCACCGTCACCTGCACCTTGTAGTTATGCCCGTGCAGGTTCTCGCACTTGCCGCGATAGTTGCGCAACTGGTGAGCGGCGGCGAACCCCGCTTCCACGCTTACTTCATACATTCGAAAAACTTCTCCACTTCCGATTGGTTGACCGTGAACGAGTAGTCGGGAAGACTGTCGAAGAAAATCTGCCCGTAACGTTGCCGGGTGATGCGATGATCGAGCAGCGCAAGCACGCCCCGGTCCGACTTGCTGCGTATCAGACGCCCGAATCCCTGTTTCAAGGCGATCGCCGCCTGGGGGATCTGGTAGTCGTAAAACGGATTGCCGCCCTGCTCCCGGATCAGCGCGACGCGCGCCTCCACAATGGGGTCCGACGGAACCGCGAACGGCAGCTTATCAATGATAACGCACGACAACTGTTCGCCCGGCACATCCACGCCCTGCCAGAACGAAGAAGTCGCAAAAAGCACGCAATTCGGGGTATTTTTAAATTCCTCGAGCAGCGCGTTCCGCGGACCCGTGCCTTGCATCAGCGTCTCGTACGGAATGCGGAACGACACCCGGTCGTAAATCTGCTTCATCTGCGTGTAACTGGTGAACAGCACGAATGCGCGCCCCTCGCTGAACCGCAGCAAATCGAGGATCTCATCGGCCGCCGCTTCCTGGAACCCCTGCGATCGCGGATCCGGCAGATGCTGCGGCACATACAGCAGCGCCTGCTTCTGGTAATCGAAGTGGCTGTGCACCAGCGCCGACCGGTTGCCCTTCAATCCCAGCCGCTTCTGCGCAAAGTCGAACGAACCAGACACGGCAATCGTCGCCGACGTGAGGATGATCGTGTCGATCTGCCCGAACAGTTTCTCTTCGAGAATCCTCGACACGTCGATCGGCGTCGCCTGCAGGAACACGCCGCTGCGCCCCCGCCGCTCGATCCAATAGACGAGTTCCCGGCTGCCGCTCTCCATCCAGAACTGCAGTGCGTCGCGCAGAAACCGCGTCCTCCGCACCAGCGGAATCAACTCCTCCGGCGCATCATGGATCAGCTTCAGATTGCTCTCGAGCAACTCAAACATAATGAGCAAGTCGCGATACCGGTCGCCGTGCCGCTGCAGGAACTCCTCGTGCGCCGTGAATCCGCTGCGCCCATCCTGCTGCGGGAACAGCGCAAAGAAACCATCGGACTGGTCCTGCAGCATGATCAGCACGCGATCGAGTTCCGCACTGCTCAGGTTCTTCCGGCGCGCCACGGCGCTGATGTCGCGCAGCAGGTCGGTCACCTGATAATTGCTGATGCCCGCGCCGAAGTACGCGCCCGCCACTTCTTCGATCTCATGCGCTTCGTCGAAGATCACCGCGGCGTAATCGGGAATGATGCCGCCGAACTCCTCTTCTTTCACCGCAAGGTCCGCGAAAAAGAGATGGTGATTGACGATGATGATGTCGCTCTCGCGCGCACGCTGGTGCATCTGCGTGATGAAGCAGCGTTCGAACTGCGGACACTTCTGTCCGGAACAAAGCTCCCGCCGCGCATCGATCTTCGCCCATGCCGTCGAATCCTCGGGCAACTGCTTGATCTCCGCGCGATCGCCCGTCTCCGTCGTGCGCTCCCAGTTGCGGATGATCTGGAAGTCCGCGACCTCTTCAAGTCCAGTGAGGATCGGCTCCCGCTCGGCGTCGTAGATCTTCTGCCGGCAGGCGAAGTTCGCGCGCCCCTTCATGAGGCAGACGCGGATTTCCTGTTCGAAATGCTGCTGCAGAAACGGAATGTCTTTGTAGAACAGTTGTTCCTGCAGGTTCTTGGTGCCGGTCGACACCACGATGCGCTTGCCCGACAGGATCGCCGGCACGAGATACGCGAGGGTCTTACCCGTGCCGGTACCCGCTTCGACGATGAGATGCTTGCGGTCCTCGATCGCCGACTCCACGGCCTCGGCCATTTCCAACTGTCCCGGCCGGAACTCGTAGCTTGGATGCCACTTCGACAGGACTCCGCCCCGATTGAAGAAACGCCGCGCGGTCATGGTTCGATTCGCACCAGTACCTAGAAGAAGAACCAGCGCTTCCGCTTCTTCGTCGCCATTTCCGCCGGCTCGATCTCCCCGCCGGCGATCACCGCTTGTCCGTTGCTCACGAAGAACCGTTCAGCCGTATCCTCGCCCCAGTTCTTGCGAACGATCTCGCGCGCGTTGGTCAACCGGGGATGCCGGTCCACGGTGTCGTGCGCGTCGGACGCGATGAAGTGGCACAATCCGGCATTGATGATCTTCTCGGCGAACTGTTTCGCGCCCTTGCCGAAGCGCCCGGTGAGCGAACCTCCGGTGATTTGCGTCAGAGCGCCCAACTGAACCCACGCCGCAAACTGATCGAAACTCTGCTGGATGATCCAGTTCCGCTCGGGGTGCGTCATGATCGGGATGACGTTCATCCCCAGCATGCGCTCGAAAATCTGGTCGATATTCGGAATCAGCGCGCCGTCCGGAAACTCGACCAGCAGGTAGTTCAGGTGATTGATCGTGTACTTCCTGGGGTTCGCGAAACAATCCTCGACGTTCTCGTACGACAGATGGAAGTCGCACCCTGTGTGAATCCTGATGCCTGTGACCCGCCCCTGGATCTCGGCGATCCGCGTCGCAATCACATCGGGCTTGAATTCGTACTCGTCGTTGGAATGGGGCGACGCCACGATGTCGGTCGTCCCCGCGTCAGCCGCCATCTGAACCATGGCGATGCTTGTTTCCAGGCTTTTCGATCCGTCGTCGACGCCATAGACGATATGACTGTGGATATCGATCACTGCGCTACCCCGATGGTAACAATCCATGCCGCAGGTAGTTGTAGACTGGCGTTTCAGGCCGATGACAACCACACTCCTGCTTCTTGCTTCCGCGTTCCTCCAGCAACAGGACGCCACAATCGACGACGCCTGGCGGCGCATGCTGGCGAGTAAGAAACAGATCCACGAGTACCTGGTGGCCCGCGCCCGCAAGGTTACCGACAACGCCGCAAAGGAAATCGCGGATCCGGCCAACTGGGAATCCGTCCGCGCCAAACGCCTCGAGCAGACCCGCGACATGCTCGGACTCCTGCCGTGGCCCGACCGCACGCCGCTCAACGTCCGCATCCACAACCGCATCGACAAAGGCAGCTACACCATCGAGAACATCTCGTTCGAAAGCCGCCCCAAGGTGTACGTGAGCGCGAACCTGTACCTGCCGAAGACGCCCGCCGGTCCGCGCCCCGCCGTCATCTATGTTTGCGGACACGCGTACTCGCCCTATGGCGACAAGGTCCAATACCAGCGACACGGCATCTCGCTCGCAAAGAACGGCTACGTTGCTTTCGTGCTCGACTCCATCCAGATCGCCGAAACATTCGCACTGCATCATGGCGTCGGCTGGCAGGAAATGCCGGACTGGTATTCGCGCGGCTACACGCCCGCGGGCGTCGAAGTCTGGAACGCGATCCGCGCCATCGACTATCTCGAAACGCGCCCCGAGGTCGATCGCAACCGCATCGGCATGACCGGCCGTTCCGGCGGCGCCGCGATGACCCTCTTCACCGCCGCCGTGGATCCTCGCATCAAGGTCGCCGCGCCGGTCATGGGCATCGCGACCTATGCCTCGCACGTCGCGTTCGGCACGCAGCGCCACCATTGCGATTGCATGTTCCCCATCAATTCCTGGGCGCACGACATGCTGCACCTTGCCGCGCTGATTTCCCCGCGACCGCTACTGGTCGCGCATGGCCGCAAGGACACTCTGTTCCCGGTCCCCGGCTATGAGGAGATCGAACAGGGCATCACGCCGATGTACGCGAAGAATCCGCGCGCCTTCCGCAACATCGTCGTCGAGACTGGCCACGAGGATTCGAACTTCCTGCGCGAGGAGGCGATCCGCTGGTTCGACGAGCATTTAATGGGGATCCGCGAGCGCAAGCTCGACATGGATTATTCGAACGCGCCGGTGGAACAACTGGCCGTCTTCGGCAGCGCCGGCGCCCCGCCCGCCGACGCCGTCAACTACCGCGTCCACGAAACATTCATCAAAGTTGCCGAAGCCAAACCCTACTCATCCATCGGCGCCTGGCAGACGCACGCAAAGGACGGCGTCGCAAACCTCCGCACGCGCGTCTTCGCCTCCGTGAGCCGCACCTCTGAACCGAGAGTACTGAGCACCGCAAAGGCTCGCGGCGGCTTCGACGACATCCAACTCGAGACCGAACCCGGCATCACCGTGCGTGTGATGCTGAAGCGTCCCGCCGCGGCGAAGACCAGCGTCCCGGTGCTGGTGCACATCGCCTCCGACGGCGAGGATCCGGAGTCGATCGACGGAACCTGGCGCGGCGTCAACATGCGCGGCAACGCAATCCGCATGATCGTCTATCCGCGAGGCATCGGCGAAGTCGGCTGGGACCGCTCCTTCGAACGCGACACCCTGCGCGCCGCCATGCAGGTCGGCGAAACGACCGATTCGATGCGCCTATTCGATGTCTTGAAAGCCGTCGAATTCGTGCGAGCCCGCGAAAAGCAGGCAGACGCCAACCGCGTCATGTTGATGGGCCGCGGCGTCTCTGCGGGACTCGCCATCTACGCCGCACTACTCGACGAACGAATCGCACAAGTCATGCTGCTCGATCCGCCCGTGTCGCACGCCAACGGCAACGCCCCGGCGTTCCTCAACGTGTTGCGCCACACGGACCTGCCGGAAGCCGCCGCGATGTTGTATCCGCGCCGTGTGAACTTCTACGCGCGCATGCCCAAAGAGTACGAGTACACCAGGCGCATCTTCGAACTCGGCGGCAAAGGCGACCACGTCTTCCTCGCGATGCAAATCGAGGGAGTCCTCGAGGGCCGCTACGCCCACGACTATTCATCCGGCCACTAACTTCTATTTGGCGCTCGCCGCCGGACGCCCCCACGGCACGGGACCCTGGCGAACCGGCGCAGGATAGAATCGCGCCTTCAGGACCGACAAAGCCTTGGCCTGGTGTTCGGCTCCGTATTCAAAGACAGCGCCCTCTTCGCGCAGACGCTTCTGCAACTCCGCGATGTCGACATCCTGCACAGCAATCCCTTTCTCCATCGCGAGCACGGCAGCATTGCCTGCCGCGTGCCCCAGAATCATGTACTGCGGCTCCATGCGTAGTGACGAGTACGCAATGTGACTCGCGGAAAAACACACGGGGACCAGAAGATTCGTCGCCTCGACACGGTTCGGCAACAGCACGCGATACGGGATCTGATACGGCTGCACGGGCACCTGCACGTCGCCCTCATTCTCAACAAACCCGCGCTCGTTCACAAAACGCTGCAGATTGTGCGAATCGGAATTGTAGCTGCCCATGCCGATCACATCCGGCTTCGTGCGATCCGTCTGCAGATCCTTCTGCGTCGCCACAAATGGACCCACCATCCGCCGGCCTTCGCGGATGTACAACTGATTCGGCCAGTTCCCCGTGTCCACGAACTCATCGCGCGCCAGTCCATAGGACCGCATCTCCTCCTGCAGCGGCTTCGGGATCCTCGGGTCGTTGGCGATGAAGTAGTACAAACCCTTCTGATACGCCTCGTGATCCTTCCAGATGCGCTCGCGTTCGGCGTACGTACCGTCGGGATACCCGTAGCTCGCGCCAATGTAATCGGACGAGAATCCGCCGCGATTGTTGAGGTCGATCTTGCCATTGGGGATCACGCGGATGAGCCCGGCTTCGTTCATCGTCATCGAACGGCCGAGGTACTTTGTCATCGCATTCAGGTACAGCGCAAGCAACTCGTAACGCTTCGGATCATAGCGGTCCGGCTTGGGCCATGGCACACGATTCGCCGACACGTTCGTCGCGATGACGCGGAAGTTATATGCCTGGATCCGCTTGTCGGCGCTACCGGGCTCCCCGCGTGGTTCGGCTGAGACTTCGGGAAGAAGCCGGCCCGACGCATCGCGAGCCGGGATATCGACCGCAAACTGATGGCTCTCCGTTACGGCGCGAACGCCAGCTAGCGACTCGCCGTGTTCCGCGATGCTCTCGCGCCCAAACGTGTACCGCACGCCGGCCTGCGCCATCAGGTCACCTTCGTACGAGCAATCGGCAAACAGCTTCGCAGCAAATCTCGCCCCGTTGTCCATCGCGATCTCGACGACCCGCGTCCCCTCGCGGCGCACGCCGGTCTTCTCGCGCAAACGATGCCGCTCAAACAGTTGGACGCCCGCCTCTTTGAGCCACCCGCGAAAGAGTTCCTCCGCCACCTTGGGCTCCGGCATCCAGGCGATCTCCTGCAGGTGACGCGCCAGGTCGTAGTGGCGTCCGGCGCGGAAATAGAATTCGAGCGCCATGCCTCCGATCACTTCCCGCCATCCCACATCCGTTCCGGACAATCCACCGCTGACCATGCCGCCGATGTGATTGCGAGGTTCCAGCAGCGCGACCTTGGCGCCGCGACGGGCCGCAGCGACAGCCGTCGTCACGCCTCCGGCCGTGCCTCCATAAACCACCAGGTCAAACGTTCGCAATGCCTGCGCAAAAACCGTTTCGCCAGTCGCAAAAGACAGCACAAGGCAAGCGAGAAACACGTCTCGTCTCATATTGCTTTCTATGATGTCAGAGCAGAGGCACGGACCGGCTCAGGGCAGGAATCGCCGGATCCGCAAGTTCCGGAATCTAACTTCCGTAAAGTGATACTGCAAAACAATTGGACTCGGCAGCGGCACGTCAACCGGATACTCACTGGTCTTGATGCCGTTCAACCAATGCTCTACTCGCTCGGGCGTAACACGGATGCGGGCGTCATTCCACTCACCAATCGGTCTCGCTACGGACTTCTCCACGGCAGTTACTCCGTACAGCGCGCCCGATCGCTGCCGGGGATCGACCCGCGCGCCTGGGTCGCCGTTGTCGTCCGCAATTTGGTACTCCAGCCCGATCGCCTGCGCGAGCAGGCGATAGATCAGGCCGGAATTGGCGCCTTCCATGACCCTCCACTCGAATCTGAGGTCGAAATTGGTGAACTCCTGTCGCGTCCGCAGAGAGACGATCGGCACCCCTGGGCCTCTGGGAACGGTGGCCAACGCGCCGTCCACGATGCGCCAACTCCTGGGTACTTCTTCCCCGGAAGGACTCATCCAGCCGTGGAATGATTTGCCATCGAACAGACTGCTCCACCCCTCGGCCCGCTCTTCTGCGGTGAGAAGTCCGGCTGCTTCGACTGGGGCAGCGGCGTCTGCCTTCGCTCGTACCACCCCCTCCAGCAATCCCTCACGCCAACTGGTCACTCTCCACCCGGCGGCTTCCTGCTTCATGGTCAGGTCGAGGATTCCGGATTCGCTCGGCGGCGGTGCATCGGGACAACGCCGCAACGCCACGACATACGCCACTTCGCCGGTAATCATCTGGATATGACGGACATAGAGAGCGCAGGATTTGCGCGCGCCAAGAATACCGGTCGCTCCAGGCCGATTGATGTCCACTTCCGCGCCATTGGGAAGATAGAACTTTCCGTCCTTGCTATAAAGCTGGCGGACAGCATCGAGATCCCCCCGATGAATGGCGTCGAATAGGGTTTTGACAGAGGTCTCTACCGCAGAGGTTTCCAGGTGGTGAGTCTGAGCGTTCGCCAAGCCCACAAGCAGGGACGCCAGCAGAGGCAGCCTTAGAGGAAACGGCATCTGCGCAAGTCTAGCAGGAATCTCGCCCGGCAACTGAGAAGCAACCGCACCTACTCAGGGGACGCCTCAGCCGTATCCGCCGCCGTAAAGTACGCGGCGTCCGGATGGTGGAACACGACTGCGCTCACCGACGCCTCGGGATCCATCATCATCCCGTCCGTCAACTGCACGCCGATCTCCTCCGGCCGCAGGAGCTTGAAGATCCCCTGCTGGTCATCGAGGTTGGGACACGCCGGATATCCGGGACTGTACCGCTTGCCGCGATAGCGCGACGTGAACCGCTCCTGCATCGTCATCGACGCGGGATCCGGGAAACCCCAGTCCTCGCGGATCCGCCGGTGCAGCCATTCCGCCGTGCCTTCCGCCGTCTCGATCGCCAGCGCCTGCAGCGCGTGCGCCTTCAGGAACTCGCCCTTCGCCTTCGCCGCTTCGCTCTGCTCGCGCACACCCTCACCGGCCGTCACCACGAACATCGCGATGTGATCCCGCGGCGCCAGAACATAGTCCGACAAACACAAGCCATCGGCCTTCGGCTGCCGCCCATAACGGAACGTATGCACGCGGTTCGAACCGCTCTCGTCGTACAGGTGAATCGAGTTCCCGTCGCGCTCCGCCGCAAAGAACTGCCACACCGCGCGGACCTTCATGAACCGCCGCGCTTCCTGCTTCACGTCTTCGATCGCGTGATACAGTTCCAGCGCCTTGGCGTCGCGCTCCGCCAGCATCTTTTCAAAGTTGCCTTTGAAACCCATGTGCCGTCCGTAGAGCATGAACGGGTTGATGTAGCTCCACACCTCGTCCAACTGAGGCACATCGCGAACCCGCCGCTCGAGATACGGAACCGCCGGAACCGGGATATCGACGCGCACCTTGCTGCTGCGAGTCGTCGAGAACGGTACGGCCTCTTCGGCAGGACGCTCGAATCCCGCGCCCTTCTCGACGAAGACGTGCTCTTTCAGCACGCGCTCCCGCAATGCCGGATCCATGATCTCGTTCATCAGCCGCAAGCCCGTCATCGCGTCCTTGGCGTAGAACGTCGGAGCCTGATACGCAGGACCAATCTTCGTATACGTGTACTTCTCGCTCAGCGCCGCGCCGCCCACCAGCAGTGGGACCTCGATGCCGGACTCGCGCAGATCCTCGCCCGTGATCACCATCTGCTGCGCGCTCTTCACCAGCAGCCCCGACAATCCGATGGCGTCCGGCTTGTGTTCGCGATAGCCCTTAATGAGGTCCTCCGGCGGAACCTTGATGCCGAGGTTGATCACCTGATAGCCGTTATTCGCCAGGATGATCTCGACCAGGTTCTTGCCGATATCGTGGACATCGCCCTTCACCGTCGCAAGCAACACCTTGCCCCGGCTCGAACTCTCGCTCTTCTCCATGAACTGCTCGAGATGCGCCACCGCCGCCTTCATCGCTTCGGCCGATTGCAGCACTTCGGCGACAATCAGTTCGTTGTTGTTGAACATCCGGCCGACCGTCGACATGCCGCCCATCAACTGCCCGTTGATGATATCGAGCGGCGCCGCGCCTTCGGCCAGTTTCAGGTCGAGATCTGCGATCAGCCCGTCTTTGCTGCCTTCGATGATGTAGTTCGCAAGCCGCTCATCGAGCGGCAACTCTGCGGCCTTCTTCTTTTCCTTCTTGCCGGCCTTGCGGAAGTAATCCGTGATCGCCGCGATATGAAACTGGTTCGCCGCGATCTTCTGTTCGCGCGTCTGCTGCCGCCAGTCCTCCGGGACACCCGGCTCGTGCGGCTTGTTGAACAACAAGTTCTCCGCCAGCGTGCGCTCTTCCACCGGAATCGACGCGAACCGCTCCAGCTTCTCGCTGTTCACGATCGCCAGATCCAAACCCGCCTTCGTGCAGTGATACAGGAAGACCGAATTCACGACCTCGCGAGCCGACGCCGGCAATCCGAACGAGATGTTCGACACGCCCAACACCGTCTTCACGTACGGAATCGACGACTTGATCAGCCGTAACGCTTCGATCGTTTCCACCGCGCCGCCGATGTAATTCTCATCGCCGGTCGCGCACGGGAACACCAGCGGATCGATGATGATGTCCTCGACCGGAATCTCGTACTTCGTCGTCGCCAGTTCCACCGACCGCTGCGCCACCGCCAGCTTGCGCTCTCGCGTGAACGCCTGCGCCTGCACCTTGTCTTCGTCGATCGTCCCGATGATCAGCGCCGCACCGTACGCCTTCACGATCGGACACATGATCTCGAACTTCTCTTCGCCGTCTTCGAGGTTGATCGAGTTGATGATCGCCTTGCCCTGGCAATACGTGAGCGCCAGTTCGACGGCCTTCGGATCCGTCGTATCGATCATGATCGGCGCTTTGATCTTCGAGATCAGCAGCTCATAGAACTGCGGAATATCCTTGATCTCTTCGCGATCCGTGGACTGCAGGCATACGTCGACGATATGCGCGCCATTGCGGACCTGCCGCTTGCCGATATCCGTCGCCTCTTCCCACTTCTCCTGCGCGATCATGTCCTTGAACAGCCGCGAACCAATCACGTTGGTGCGTTCGCCCACGATGAGCGGACGGTTCGAATCCTCGGCTTCCACCAGTTCGATGCCGCTGTAATAAGACCTCTTCGGCTTGTTGCCGGTCTCCCGCGGCTTCTTGCCCTGCACCATCTGCGCAATCGCCGCAATGTGATCGGGCGTGGTGCCGCAGCAGCCGCCGACGATATTCAGCCAGCCGTGATCCGCGAACTTCTCGAGTTGCGCCGCGAGCGTCGCCGGCGTCTCCTCGTACTTGCCCTCGACGTTCGGCAGGCCCGCGTTCGGATAGCACGACAGCCGCGTGTTCGACATTTCGCTGATCGTGCGGATGTGATCGGTCATGAACTCAGGACCCGTCGCGCAGTTCAACCCGAACGCCAGCAGATTCATGTGTGACACCGACGAATACAGCGCGTCCGCCGCCTGTCCGCCGAGCATCGTACCGGTCGTCTCAATCGTGCCCGACACAATCACCGGGATCTTGAAGCCGAGTTCGCGATCCAGTTTCTGGATCCCCAGCAACGCCGCTTTAATGTTGCGCGTATCCTGGCACGTCTCAACCAGCAGCAAGTCCGCGCCGCCGGCCATCAGTCCCTTGGCCTGCAGATAAAAGCCGTCCACCAGTTCTTGGAAGGTGGTGTTTCTGGTGATCGAGATCGCGCGTGTCGTCGGCCCGATCGAACCAGCCACCCAGCGCGGCCGGCCTGCCACAGAATACTCATCCGCTGCCTGTCGCGCCAACTCCGCCGCCACTTTGTTGATCTCGTGGATCCGGTCCTGCAATCCGAATTCACCCAACGTAATGGTGTGGCCGCCGAACGAGTTGGTTTCGACCATGTCCGCGCCCGCCGCATAGTATTTGCGGTGGATGTCGAGGATCCAGTCCGGATGCGTGAACAACATGTTTTCCGAGCAATTCTCGAACGCAGGACCACCCCAGTCCTCGACAGTCGGGTGATGCTGCTGGATCATCGTGCCCATCGCTCCGTCGAGTACGACGATGCGGGTAGCGAGGGCGTCCAGTAACGCCTGTTGGCGGTGTTCAAAACTGCTCATGTTGGATATCAGAAACGGGGTCGAACGGGATTACGAACGGGGGATCCCCGCCGCGTATCTTCATGATAGCGTTATTGAAAATACCGCGGCACGGAAAACTCGTGAACCCGCCCGAATCCGAGCTGATTGGCGGAATCCTCCAGTCGAACCACCGGACCGAACAACCCGTGCAGCACCGTCACCGTCGGCCCCTCGTACTGCCACCCTGCGTCGGACCACTGGTAATTGACGCCCGCCTTCACGCCAACACCCAACAACCGCGCGACCGCCAGCAGGAACCGGATCCCTGTAGACGATTGCAGCGTCTGCTCTTCGCTGCCCCATCCGCTGCCACCCTGCAATTGTCCCTGCGGATACTCGACCCGCCGCTCGACGATGTCGTTGTTGAAACCCCTGATATTCCTGACCACCGGATCCGGCAGAAACGAACTAGCCACACCGCATCCGTGGATCTCGACCGTTGCGTGCTGCCGGTCATTCCGAACCAGTCCCCGCAGCCCCGCCAGTTGCCCCACGGTTCCATAGTGCAGCCCCTCGCCCATTTGCATGTGTCCCGCGGATCCATGCGAAACAAGCCGGATGAGTGTGCAGGGGCGCGGCGGATTCCGCCGGGCGTCCGCGACCATTTCCGCCAGCCGCCGCGGCTGCGATCCCATCCAGGTCGTGGCGTCAACCACCCGGTTCTGCGCGGAATTCGCAGGTACGGCAGTAAATCCTCCAAGAGGTGGCCGCCGGTCCACCAGCCATAAGATTCCCATGTCTCAGTCCAATATCGTCCCACGCGCAGACGCTCTATAGACAGGCTCACGAACTTGGAAAACCCCGCCCCATCCTGTTACAACGATCAAATGGATCCTCTCGTACAAGCAGCGGCCGCCCGCGTCAAGGTGCTGCTGATGGATGTCGACGGCGTACTCACCGACGGCCGTCTCTACAACATCCAGATGGCCGACGGCAGCATGGCCGAAACCAAAGGCTTCGATTCCCAGGACGGTATCGGCCTGCAGTGGTTGAGCTGGTATGGCGTCAAGACCGGCGTCATCAGCGGCCGCAACTCCCCGGCGACCGTCGAACGCGCCCGCCAAACTAAGATGACCTACGTTTACCAGGGCCACATCGAAAAGATCCCGATCCTCGAAGAGATCATGAAGGACGCCGGCGTGGCCAAAGATGACGTTGCCTACGTCGGCGACGACCTCACCGATATCGTCTGCATGCGCCGCGTCGGATTCGCCGTCGCCACCGCCAACGCCCGCAAGGAAGTGAAGGCCGCCGCGCAGTACATCACCGAGGTCCCCGGCGGATCCGGCGCCATTCGCGAAGTCGTGGAAGTCATCCTCAAGGCCAAAGGCCTCTGGCCTGAGATCCAGAAGAAATACGAAATCCTATGAGCGAAAAACTCGGGGTCTTAGTCCGCGCCGCCTCCGGCCCCGGCGTGCTGCACCGCCTCACCGGCGTCATCGCCGATCACCAGGGCGACATCACACTCGTCGAGATCATCGACCAGAAGAGCCCGGAAACCCGCATCTACTTCGAGATCGACCTCCCCGGTCCCGTCGACACGCTGCTCGCCGATTTGAAGAAACCGGATATCGTCCGCGACGTCCAGCAAGTCAAGACCATGCAGAAGGTCTACGGCAAGCGCATCATTATCATGGGCGGCGGCGCGCAGGTTGGCCAGGTGGCCATCGGCGCGATCTCCGAAGCGGATCGTCACAACATCCGCGGCGAGCATATTTCCGTCGACACCATTCCGCTCGTGGGCGAGCAACAACTCGCCGACGCGGTTCGCGCCTGTGCCCGGCTGCCCCGCGCCAAGGCCCTGGTGCTAGCAGGCTCGATCATGGGCGGAGAAATCGAACAAGCGGTGCGCGAAGTCCGTAGTCAGGGTTTGCTGGTGGTTTCGCTGAACATGGCGGGCTCGGTGCCGGAAGCCGCGGACCTCGTCGTCACCGACCCGGTGCAAGCCGGCGTGATGACGGTCATGGCTGTAGCCGACACCGCAAAGTTCACCGTAGACCGCCTGAAAGTCCGCGTGTTTTAGGTGGTGTAGGCTTGAGCCTGCGCGGGACTTCAGTCCCGCCAGCACACGAAGGAGAAGGTTGCAGTGTTCGACGACGAAGATGATGACAGTTCGTTTTTCGATGATGAAGGCGACGAAGAGGAAAGCGGCGACTTCGCAGAAGAAGACGAAGACGACGTAGAGTCCGGCGACGACGAAGACTACCCATCAGTTGCAGACGGCGGCGACGACGACATCGAAAACCTCGTCGACGATGACGTATACGCGACGGCTGACGAATACCCCGACGCCGCTGAAGAGGACTTCTGGGTCGACGAAGGCGACTGGTCTGTCGCCGACTACGAGCAATCCGCGGAAAACCTCTTCGGATCCCACGAGTACTTCGGCGACACCCTCGCGTCCCAACTCTCGGACCAGGGCTACTCCCTCTACAAGGACCCGGCCTTCGATCGCGTCTTCGAATCCATCGCCCCCGGCACGTCCGAAACACTTCACCTTTTCGAACGCAACGGCCAGTTGAACGCCTTCGGCTTCGTACCGCTCGCGGTCCTCGAAGCCCTGCTCCTCCGTTACCCCGGCTTCGACTTCTCGGGACTCCGCACCGTCGTCCCCGACCTCGGCGGACGCGTCGAACCCCGGCCTCTGCCGCCGGAACTCGCCAAACTCCAGGAAGCCGACGCCGTGGACCTCCGCAAATACTGTTCCCCCGTCGGCGACCAGCGCCAGACCTCCCGCTGTTCCGCCTTCGCCTGGACCCACGCGCAGGAAATGTCCCAGCGCATCGTGCAAAACGACAGCACGCGTCTCTCGCCCAACTACACGATGCTCGGCATCCAGGAAATGCAGGGCGACGCACGCGACTTCCGCTACGCCTACAAAGGCGGTGAGGGATCCATCGGTGGTCCGGACCCCGGCAATGTCCTCCGCGAGCGCGGCACCTGTCGCCAGGATTTCTGGCCCGACGATTCCCCCAACCCGGTCGTCGACGAGCGCCATCTCGACCAGGACGCCGCCCAGCGCCGCCTGCCCGCGCTTCCGTATCCGATCGCAATCGACGACGTCCGCAAAGTGTTGACGGCCGGCATGCCCGTGCATCTCGCCATGAACACCGGCCGCCAGTTCTCGGAGATCGGCCGCGACGGCGTCGTGCACGTTTCCGAGGATCCGTGGGGCGACCATGGCCGCCACGCCATGCTCATCACCGGCTACACCGGCAACTACTTCATCGTCAAGAATTCCTGGGGCACGAACTGGGGAGACAACGGCTACTGCTACATCCCCCGCCGCGTCCTCCAGGAATCCGACGCCGAATTCGTGGCGGTGCTGATCGGCAAATAAGAACGCGGCGCACGGCAGGCCTCACTGCGCGTTGACCGGGGACGGCGCCGCTGCGGAAGCGCGTAGCGGCAATTGCCGCCGGACCATCGCTTCCATCAGTTCCTCGTGCGCTTTCTCATCCAGCACGTAGTAGCCATTGTGCAGCACCGCGAGCCCTTTGCTCGCCAGCATCATGCAGAACTGCCGTTCACCCGGCGACAACCGTTCCAGCGGAATTCGCGCCAGACCCACTCCATCCGATTCCACCTTCCTTAGCAGGTCGCGCGCGAACAACTGTTGATCCGTATCATCAACGGCCGCTCCCGCGTGCCGCCACCGCTCGCCCGGGGACCCGGCGAAATGCGGCCCCGCCGAAAACGCCAGCAGGAACACGATCACGTCAATGAACGTCGCCAGCGAAAAGGAAAAGATGTGCCGCGCGGTCGGAGCGCTCAGCAGTTCCGTGAACGCCAGCAGCAATTCCTCCTGCCCCGTCGACGTCTTGTCGAGATGATCCGACAGCGCCGGGACCTCCGGACGCGCCAGCGGCGACTTGTTCAAGTGCGCCTCCACCTCGCTCCACGGAATCGCGTCGTACACCGCACGATACTGCCGGATCTGCTGCTCAGACGGATCCCCCGGCTTCAACGCCGCCCGGAACTCCTGCAGCGCTCGCCGCGAATCCTGCAACTGCGCCAGCGACTTCTGCGCCAGCTTCGTATACCGCTCGAACGCCGCATAGCGCACACCGGCCCCGGCGCCTTCGCGATACCCCGACTGCGCCTCCTGGGCCACCGCCTCCCGCACCCGCTTCAGGTATGGATCCGCATCCTCCGCCCGCGCCGCAAACCCCTGCGACCGTTCAGCCTTCGTCATCTCTTCGAGCGCCAGGGCGTGTTTTTCCGCCTCCGCAATCGCTGCCGTCAACAGTTCCGACGCCTTGCCGGAAGAGGCGCTGATCGTGTCATACAACTGGCGCTCCACGATCGCCGGCCGCTCCTTCGACGAGAACCACGTGTACAGACTGACATACGAAAACGCGATCGACACCAGCGCGGTCATCCCGTACACAAAACCCAGCAGCGCCTTGTTGTGGCGCGCCGATCCCGCCAGCCAGGCCACCAGCACCAGCGCAGACTGGATCCCCAGTGACGCCAGGAACGCGAACCACGGCGACAGGTACAACGCCATGCCCTGGTACGTCGTGTACCAGGACACAACCGAAAGAAAGCAGGTCGAAACGAACAACCCCTGCACAAGCAGGGGCGAAGACGAACTCGTCGGAGACAAAATCAGGGACTCCTCCTAACACTGGGGTAGGACGAGTTCCGAATCAGGCTTGTTCGGAGAAAAATAAAGGCGGCGACGGAGAAGGCCGGCGCCGCCACTTCAGGGGGCTTGCCGATACCGATTGAGGGGTTTTCGTGAGTTGCCTTCAGGGAAGGAGACTAGCCATCACGAAGATCGGATCAGCCTTAAGATACCTTAATCATAAACGATTCTTAATACATAGCGCAAGCAGATACTTCCTAGGTCAAACGTTTAGATTTTGCATAAGAATCAGGCGCCCCGCCGGGCCTTCATCGGCAGGACTTTCCGTTCTTGAACACCCGCTGGCAACCGCATCGCCGGACCCGCAGGATCCTCGCCTCGGGGCGCGATTCGGTGCGACGCTTCAACAAGTTGCACATTCCCCGTGCCGCCGATCAGTTGATTCTGCCGGTTGACGTCTACCGAAAAAACCAGTTGCAGCGCCGCCGGAAACTCGTCCGTCGGGCTCATGTTCAGCGCTCCTGCCAGATCCTCGAGGTTCTCGGGCTCCGCAAAGTACCGCGCCACGGCCTCGAGCGCCCGGTCATGCCGCGCCTCGAACATCCAAAGCCGGGATTTCCGGTTCCACCGGCTGGCGAAGGTCGACACCAGCGCATAGACAGTCCGTGGCGCTCCCGACTCCCCGTCCTGCCATCGAACCTTCCCGCCGTCGGTGATCGCACAGTCCGGGTGCGTCCGCCACACCAGTTCTTCCGGGAAGGTCACCTGCGAAATCACATGATTCGAATCGCTGTTGCCCACCAGAACCAGGTTGCGCTCCGCCTCGTCCGGATCGGCCGTGAAGGATCCCGCGTCCTGGTCGTCGCAGGCAATCCCGTTCACCCAGAAGATCCGTGAGAAATGCTTCACCACCTGCCAGTCGCCCTGCGCCGCCAGGATCCGCCCTTTCACCGCGTCAACCGTCGGGTACAGGATCGACACCGGCAAGGCCCGCAACCCGGGCATGTTAGGAAACAGCCCCGTCCACCATTTCCTTAAGTAGAAACCGGGGAGTTCGAGATGAGGCTTCAGAATGAACGTATTGCGGCGCAGCTTGACTTCTTCGCTGTGCCGCCCCGACCGCGCCTCTTCAATCGAAAGGATGTTGGTCAGCTTGTCCCGCCGCGCCGTCTCTTCCAGCAACTCCCGCAATTCCGATACTTTACGGCGGATGGTCCGCTCGTCCATGTCCAGCAGGACCTCGGGAAGATCGGCGCTCGCCTTGGGATCCCGGGTGCGGGCGTGCACCGCATCGTACAACCGCGCGAAGTTCCGGAACTCCGGCCGCTTCTCGACATACTCCCGCCCAAAGGCCTCAGCCAGTTGCAGGACCACCGGATTGGGAGCTTCGGGGAGCATTGTGGCAGCTAACCGGACAAACCGGCGCGCCGTTTAGCTTCGGGCGCTCCGATATGTTCCGAATTGTAACGGATATCCGGACAATTTGGAAGCGTCCGTTCTGCCTAAATATTTCGTTTGTTTTCAGGCACTTTGGATGCATGACGACGCTCACCCACGACACCCGCACCGAACGAATCATTGCATCCCGAGAAGGTTTCAAACGTTTCGGACAGAAAATGTTAGGAAATTCGTTTTCCGCCGACGACATCGCCCAGGAGACCGCGATGCGCGTCTGGATCCACCGCCATCGCCTCGGAAAGGACGGCGACGTCGTCCCCTACGGCTACCGCACCGCCTGGAACCTCACCCACGACCTTCAGCGCAAATCCAAACGCATCGCCCCCGGCGGCCTCGACTCCTGCGACCCGAAGTACATGCGCCGCGAGGACAGCGATCCGATCCAGGCCGCCCTCTGCCGCACGGCTCTTGCCTGCCTTGACGAGCGCCAGTTCACCATCGTGCGCCTGTTCTACTGGGAAGGCTGGACCACCGCCGAAATTGGCGCCCACCTCGGCATGAGCGAAGGCCTCGTCCAGGTGACGCTCCATCGCGCCCGCAAGAAGATGAAAGATCGCCTCTCGTAATGCCGCGCCATTCCGCTGTACTCTGAAAAGACCACGGGCAACATGGCGCAATCACATTACGACCTCCTCATCATCGGCAGCGGCCCCGCCGGCCACCACGCGGCGATCGAAGCCGCCAAAGCAGGCAAGAACGTCGCCATCATCGACCGCTGCTCCGACATCGGCGGCGTCTGCCTCCATACCGGAACCATCCCCAGCAAGACCCTGCGCGAAGCCGTTCTTTTCCTGAGCGGCTTCCGCCAGCGCTCGTTCTACGGACGCGGCTATCGCGTCAAGGCCAAGATCCAGATTGAGGATCTGATGTTCCGCGTCTCCGAGGTCATCAAGCGCCAGTACGCCGTGCTGTCCGATCAACTGCAACGCGCCGGCATCGAAGTGATCGATGGACACGCGCGGTTCAGCGCCGAGGATCCGCACGTTCTCGAGGTCACCAATCCGCACGACCTCTCTGAGCCGCCGCGCCACCATTCCGCGGACTACATTCTCATCGCCTGCGGAACGCGCCCCGCCCGCCGTCCTGACGTCCCCTTCGAAGCGCCGCAAGTTTACGATTCCGACGAGTTCATCCAGATCACCGAAGGCGAACTCCCGAAGTCCATCATCGTGGTCGGAGGCGGCGTCATCGGCCTCGAATACGCGTCAATGGTCTCCGCGCTCGGCAGTTCCGTCACGGTCGTCGAAGCCCGCAACACGCTGCTCGCCCATGTCGACGAAGAGATCACGCAGGCGTTGATGTATCAGCTTCGCCGCACCGGCGTCACCTTCCGGCTCGGCGAAAAGGTCACATCCGTCACCGTCGTCGATGACAAATCCCCGGTAACTGCGACCCTCGAAAGCGGCAAGACTCTCACCGCCGCCGCGCTTCTCTATGCCGTGGGACGTCAGCCCAACACCGACAGCCTCAACCTCGCCGCCGTGGGACTCAGCACCGTCGAACGCGGCCAACTCGCCGTCAACGAATCGTTCCAGACCGCCGTCCCGCACATCTACGCCGCCGGCGATGTCGTCGGATTTCCCTCGCTTGCCTCGACTTCGATGGAACAGGGCCGGCTCGCAGCGCGCCATATGTTCGGCGAACCGCACGTCAGCCGCCCCGAGATGTTGCCGTACGGCATCTACACCATTCCCGAGATCTCGATGATCGGCCGCAACGAGCAGCAGCTGACGAACGACAAGATCCCGTACGAGGTCGGCATCGCGTCCTTCGATGAAGTGGCGAAGGCGCAAATCACCGGAGACACCACCGGCATCCTGAAGCTGATCTTCTACTCGGAAACCCTGCAATTACTGGGCGTCCACATCATCGGCGACGGCGCCGCGGAACTCATCCACATCGGCCAGACGCTCATGATGTCGAACGGTACGATCCGAGTTCTCTGCGACACCGTATTCAACTATCCGTCGCTCGCCGAAGCCTACCGGGTCGCCGCCAACAACGGACTCGACCGCCTGCGCCTCCGCACCGGCG
>CAZVKC010000017.1:97753-106982 GCA_964627455.1 uncultured Solibacteraceae bacterium
GCCTACCGGGTCGCCGCCAACAACGGACTCGACCGCCTGCGCCTCCGCACCGGCGGCTGAAAGTCTTCGCAACTGAGACTAGGCACGAGCCGAATGTCGATCTAAAAAGCCTTCGGACTTCGAAAGAGCCTTGTGTCGAAGACGAAAGGCCGCACGGACTTTGTCACAATCTGGAACGCTTCAGGATGCAAAGGATTGAGAAGGAAGTTCAATTCAGTCGGGACAATAACTGAAGGGACGCCAAGGATAGCGGACCGTTTCGACCGCAACCAGGATTCCCCAATCTCCTGTGTTACGGTCCTATCGTTGGACCACGCCGCGGGCAGCACGGCTGGATCGAACTTTTCGATGAGTTGGTTGGGGACATCCAGTTCCAGGGCTACCCATCCGAGAGGAGCGGTCTCGTGATGCACTCGAGATTCCAACACCGCTAGTGAGATCGTCGAAGCCGTATAGACGATTCGGCTTCCCCGTCGATGCCATCGGCCATCCGAAAAAAGCCCACCTGCGCCATCGAGAGCTGTTCGATCGTGGCGGCAGAGCCGAAAGACATTCACGGGGATTAGTAGAAAATTCCGTGCTCGATGCGGGCCAGTTGGGCCTTCACTGCCTCGCGCCCCTCGGCATCATGCAACATCGCCACAGGCGGTCTTCCGTCGAAAACGTCAGAGGGCAGAGTAAGCCAGTCAAGAGCGCGCCCCGAATCGGAGAAGACGATGCATGCTTCTCCAAACACGGTCAGAGCCTCGTCCACCTGAGCCTCGGTTGTCTCTGCAGATGCAGTCGCAAGCGCCTGGCGAAAGGCAGCCACGGCGCCAGCCGGACTTGGCGATCCAGGAAGAACACCGGAAAGCAATGTCGCCAGAATCGGCCTTGCCGCGGGTTGTCTATGCTGTTCCGCCATTCTGCCGACATCGTACCACGGTGTGTCTGCAGCAGCATGCCACTCCGCGATCTCAGCATGAAACTTCGAACAGGCAGGACCCGGCCTTCCCAAACTGGCCTCCCCTTAACTGCGGGATCCCCTGTGAACCAGCCAGTTCGGACATCCCCGATATGGCCGAGCCCTGCCTACCCGATCCTGCAAAATGCCTCTTACGGCAGCCGCACCCCGCGCCGCGCTGCCCACTGCGAACCCAAATCGAACTGCAGATCCTCCGGCATCTCCCGCTCCGCGATCGTGAAGATCTTCGTCTCCTCTTTCTCAAAGTGCTTGTACGTGTCCGTGACCGTCTCCTGCAGCAACCGCCGCGCCTCCACTACCTCGGTCGCCTCCGCCACAGCCTGCAACAGTCCGCGAATCACCTGGTGATCCGTCAACCCCGGACTCCCGTCCGCATTCGGCGCCGGAACCGGCAAATGCCCTTCGATCGGCGGCCGCAGGACCTCGTCCTCGATATCCGCATGCGACACCAGCACCGCGCCCAGACACGCCGCAAGCGTTTTCACTTCCTCGAGCGAGGCATGCAGCGTTCGCACCCGCAGAAACGCCAGCAGCGGATACATCGCCCCGTGCTCGCCCTTCAACGCGTCCTGCAGCCGGATCGGCGCCCGTGGACCCTCACTCTTCCGCCGCTGCGAAATCGCCGCCAGGGCCCGCGGGAACAGGATGTTGTTCTCCAGATGAATGTGGAGATGCAGGTCCTGCTCCAGTTCCCGCAGGCCGGTCATCAGCGCGCGATACGTGACACAGGCGTAATCGGGGATCTCGTAGTTTTCGGTAATTCGGCGAATCTGCGCCAGCAGATCCCCGGCCTCTTCGTGCTCCGATCCGAGATCCCGCAAATCGCCCGGGATCGCACGTCCCGACTCGATCGCCGGAAACACTTCTGTTTCCTCTTTCAACAGATGCTCGTCCAACGACGCGTGCAGAGACTGAAAAGCCTCGGGCAAACCAGGCAGCGTCTCACCGTAACGCTGGTTGTACACGCGATACACCTTCTCGAGCCTCCGCGCGATCGCCGGCAACTCGCGCCGCAGATAGCCGTGGTGGACATCTACAATGTGCCGGATCAACACCGGAACAGGCGCCACAGCCCAGTCCCGCCCGGAATCCGCATTGCCCGCCAGCGCTTCCTGCAGCTCACTCTCGATCACCGCCGGATCGAGCCCCTTGCTCGCGCAAACCTCCTCCAGCGGACGCTTCCCGCCGCAACAATAATCAATGCCGTGCCGTTCGAACACCCGCACCGCGGCAAGTGATTGCGCCGCAATTTCCGCCACTGTCGGCTGGCTGCTGCTGGTCGTGACTAACATGATCGTGATACCTCTTCCGGACCCGCTTCTCTTAAAGATTGATCCTGAATATATCTTAAAACGAGTGGCGCCGGAAAAGCAATAGCGTTAATATATCTTTTAGCGGCGCATGAATCTGACCCTCCAGTCCGACTACACCTTCCGGGTCCTCATGATGCTGGCCGCGCGGGCGCCGGAAACGGTCACCATCCAGGAAATCGCGGACCATTACCGGATCTCGAAAGGCCACCTCATGGTCATCGTCCACCGCCTCGGCGGACTCGGATTCCTCGAGAACACCCGCGGGCGCGGCGGCGGGATCCGCCTGGCAAGACCCCCATCCGACATCCGCCTTGATGAAATCGTCAAGGCCGTCGAACCGGGCTTCCAGATCGTCGAATGCTTCCGCCCCGGCGACGAAAATAGTTGCATCATCACCGGCCCCTGCAAGCTCCGCAAGGTTCTCGCGGACGCCCTGCAGGCATGGTTCGACGTGCTGCACCAATACACGGTGGCGGACCTCGTCGGCAACAACCCGCCCTTGCTGCAATTGCTGCAAGTCCAACCGGAAAGTAGCCCGGAAATCCGGGATCCAAACAGATAGAATATGTGGAAACAGGCGATCGACCGCAGCACTGGCAAGCCGTTCATCCACGCAGGGGAGGCTGTATGAAAGGTTCGCGTTCGCCCGCCGGGCTGCAACTGTTCCTGGCGACCATCTCATTTGCGCTGTGTTTTTGCGCGTGGGGCCTGATCGGAGCATTCGCTCCCGCATTCCGGGCTCAATTTCACCTGAGCGCCACACAAACTTCTTTACTCGTCGCCACACCGGTCCTTCTCGGATCCCTCGCGCGCATCCCCGTAGGACTCCTCACCGACCGCTTTGGCGGACGCCTCATCTTCTCCGTCCTCTTCCTCATCTCATCACTCGCGGCTTTCCTCGTCCCCTCGGCCGATAGCTACACCTCGCTGCTCGGCGTCGGCTTCATCCTCGGCATGGCGGGATCCTCGTTCGCTGCCGGCGTCGGCTTCGTCTCCAAGTGGTTCGGACCCGAAGCGCAAGGCACCGCCCTCGGCGTCTACGGCATGGGCAACGCCGGACAATCCGCGGCCGTATTCCTCGGCCCCATCGTCGCCGCCAGCCTCGGCCGGACCTCCGTCTTCTACGGCGTCGCCGGCATGCTCCTCGTCTGGACCGTCTGTTTCTGGACCCTCGCCCGCAACGCTCCCGCCAAAGGACCCGCGCCCACCCTAACCACGATGCTGCAGGTGCTCGGCAAAGAGAAACTCGCCTGGTATCTCGCGGCTTTCTACTTCCTTACCTTCGGCGGATTCGTCGCCTTCTCCATCTACCTGCCGACGCTCCTCAAAGACGATTTCGGACTCACCCCCGGCGACGCTGGTTTCCGCACCGCCGGCTTCGTGATTCTCGCGACCCTGATGCGCCCGCTCGGAGGCGCGCTCGCCGACCGCATCGGCGGCGCACGCGTATTGGCCGGGGTCCTCAGCGGCGCCGTACCCTTCGCCTGCCTCATGGCGTGGCCGTCAATCCTGCCCTTCTCTGTCGGCGCTCTCGGATGCGCGGCTCTCCTCGGACTCGGCAACGGCGCGGTCTTCAAACTCGTCCCGCAGTGCTTCCCCAAGCAGACCGGAGCCGTCACTGGATTGGTCGGCGCCATGGGCGGACTCGGCGGCTTCTTCCCGCCGCTGCTCCTCGGCATCGCGCGCGATCGTCTCGGCGTCGTCTGGCCCGGCTTCATCATGCTCGCGCTCACCAGTGCGCTGCTCGCGGTACTCAATCACCGCGTCTTCCTGCCGCGAGAAGCCGAACTCGACCAACTCATCACGCCCGAGTTCCGCCGCCGCGCCGATCAGTTGCGCGCCGCGTCGTGGGCCACCATGGTGACCGCACTATTATGCGCCTCTATCGTGGTCGGATCCCGCAATTTGCGGAACTTCGACGCCGCCCTCGTGGTCTACACCTTCGCCGTCGTCTTCGCCACCTGGGGCGTCAGTTATCACTACGCGGTCTGGCTGCAAAAGCCGCCCACGCGCCGCTTCTGGCAACGCAGCCTCGAACTCGTCAAACGCTTCGGCATCGGCCATTCGTCGGCGATTGTCTCCAAAACCGCCGCCACGCACATCGTCGCGCAGAACTTCATCTCCAAACGATCCCCACTGCGCTGGTGGATGCACTTCTGCCTCTTCTGGGGATGCGTGAGCGCCGTCGCCATCACCTTTCCCCTGGTCTTCGGCTGGGTCCACTTCACGTCGTCGCCGGATGATCAGTTGACCTACATCACCTGGCTGTTCGGATTCCCCGTCGGATCCTTCGAAATCCACACCATCGTCTCGTTCCTGCTCTTCCACGGCCTCGATTTTTCCGCGATCCTCGTCCTCGCCGGCATCTCGCTCTCCCTCTGGCGGCGCATGCGCGACGAAGGCGCCCTATCGCTCGAATCCGTCTCCGTGGACTTTCTGCCGCTCATCCTCCTCTTCGCCATCTCCGTCACTGGACTCGCTCTCACCGCCTCCACCATGTGGCTGCGCGGAACCCTCTATGAGTTCCTCGCCATCCTGCATGCCATCACCGTGATCAGCGCGCTTCTGTACCTGCCCTTCGGAAAGTTCTTCCACATCTTCCAACGGCCCGCGCAACTCGGCATCAAGCTCTATCGCAGCGCGGGCGAAATCGACGGCGGCGCCAAATGCGCCCGCTGCGGCGAAGCCTTCGCTTCGCAGATGCAAGTCGATGACCTCCGCCAGGTGTTGACCGAACTCGGCTTCCAGTACCAGATGCAGAACCCCGCCGTAGGACATTGGCAGGCCGTCTGCCCCGCCTGCAAACGAAAATCCATCGCGCTGTCCCAACTTAAAGTGAAGGAGCAAGTCCGTGGCTAAACCGCCGCTCCCCGTCGAGCAACTCGCCGCTATCTACGGCCCGACCTTGAACTACACGCCCCCCGGCGGCTGGTCGCAAAGTGCATTCCATGCCGAAGACCGCCTCGTGAAAACCCACTGCTGCTTCTGCGGACAGCAGTGCGGCATCCAGTTGCGCGTGCGCGAGAATCAGGTCGTCGGCTTCGAACCCTGGGAAGAATTCCCCTTCAACCGCGGGATGCTCTGTCCCAAAGGGGTCAAGCGTTACCTGCAGGGTTCGCACCCCGATCGCCTGCTCGATCCGCTGATCCGCACCGACAGTGGCTTTCGCAAAGCGGGTTGGGACGAAGCCCTCGATCAAACCGCCAACCGGTTGCGCGAGATCCAGCAAAAGCATGGTCCCGACTCGGTCGCTGTTCTCGGCGGCGCATCGCTGATCAGCGAGAAATCGTATCTGCTCGGCAAGTTCGCGCGCCTCGCCGTCGGTACGCGCCATATCGATTACAACGGCCGCTTGTGCATGGTGTCGGCAGGCACGGGCTACAAACTCGCGCTCGGCGTCGACCGCAATCCGAATCCCTGGTCCGACATCCCGCAGGCGCAGGTCGTCATCGTGGCGGGATCCAACGTCGCCGAATGCTTCCCCATCACCACCGACTACTTGTGGCGGATGCGCGATAACGGCGGCAAGCTGATCATCGTCGATCCCCGCCGCACACCCATCGCGCGCAACGCGGACCTCTACCTGCCGGTGAAGCCCGGCATGGATACGGCGCTCTTTTCCGGCATCCTGCACGTGATCCTGCGCGAAGGACTTGAAAACCGCGACTTCATCGCACAGCACACCAGCGGTTTCGAAGCGGTCGCCGAATACGTCAAGCAGTGGGATCCGCTACGCACCGCCAACGCCACCGGTGTGCCGCCGGACACGATCGAGAAAGCCGCGCGCTGGTTCGGCGCCTCCGAACGCGGCATGATCCTGCACGCCCGCGGCGTCGAACATCACTCGCACGGCGTCGAGAACGTCCTCTCGATCATCAACGTCTGCCTCGCCACCGGCAACATCGGCCGGCCCGGCGCAGGTCCCAACATGATCACCGGCCAGGGCAACGGGCAGGGCGGACGCGAACACGGCCAGAAGTGCGACCAGCTTCCCGGTCAGCGTCACATCGACGATCCCGCCGCGCGCGAGTATGTCGCCAAGGTCTGGGGCGTCGAACCCGACAGCCTGCCCCACGCCGGCTACTCGGCCGTCGAGATCCTCGAGGCAATCCACCGCGGCGAAATCAAGGGACTCCTGTCCATCTGCTTCAACCCGCTCGTCTCGCTGCCCGACGCCGGCTACATTCGCGAAGCGCTCAACAAGCTCGAGTTCTTCGGCATCATCGACTTCTTTCTTTCCGAAACCGCGCATCACGCCGACGTCGTTCTCCCCGGCAGCCTGCAGGAAGAGGAAGAAGGCATCGTCTGTTCCGGCGAAGGCCGGGTCATCAAGATCAACAAAGCCGTCGATCCGCCGGGCAACGCGCGCGGCGATTCGCGCATCATCGTCGACCTCGCCCAGCGCCTCGGCAAAGGCGATCTCTTCAAGTTCCAGAACACGCGCGACATCTTCGAAGAGCTGCGCGTCGCGTCCAAAGGCGGATCCGCGGATTATTCCGGCATCACCTGGGAACGCCTCGAAGACGAGATGGGACTCTTCTGGCCCGTGCCGTCCGAAGGCCACCCCGGCACACCGCGTTTCTTTGAAGGCGGCCACTTCAAGCATCCCGACGGCAAGGCGAAGTTCCTCGTCGCGGAAGTGAAGCCGGGCGGCGATCCGCTCGATGAAGCCTATCCGCTGCATCTCACCACGGGACGCGTCGTCAGCCAGTTTCTGTCGGGGACCCAGACGCGCCGCATCGGTCCGCTGGTGAATCAGTATCCCGAACCGCGCGTCGAGATCCATCCGGAACTCGCCGCGAAACACGGCATCGCCGATGGCGACCTCGTCACCGTCACCAGCCGCCGGGCATCGGTTACGCTGCAGGCGATGGTGGTGCGGACCATCCGTCCCGACACCGTCTTCATCCCCTATCACTGGCCCGGCCGCAAGAGCGCGAACGGTTTGACACATCGCACGCTCGATCCGCGCAGCAAGATCCCGGAGTTCAAGAGTTCCGCCTGCCGCATCGAAAAGGCGGCCGTACCCGCGGGAGTGAGACCCAACGGCCAATTGAATGTCTTAGCGGGGGGACGCTAACTCGTGCCGCACGGATACGAATTCTACGTGGACCCGTCCCGCTGCATCGGCTGCCAGAGCTGTGTCAACGCCTGCGGCGAATGCGGCACGCATCGCGGCGTCTCGCTGATCCATCTCGACTTCATCGACCGCGAGTGGACCACGGCCACCACGCCGATGGTCTGTATGCATTGCGAGGATCCGACCTGCGCGCAGGTCTGCCCGGCTGACGCGATCAAGAAAGGCGAGGACGGCGTGGTCCGCAGTGCGTTGAAACCCCGCTGCATCGCCTGTTCGAATTGCGTGCTCGCCTGTCCTTTCGGAGTTCCGAAGGTGCAGATCGAGATGGAACTGATGATGAAGTGCGACATGTGCTACGACCGGACTTCGATCGGTTTGCGTCCCATGTGCGCCACCGTCTGCCCGTCGCAGGCGCTGCTCTATGTCACCCCCGAAGAGGCGGCCAAGTTGCGGCGCCGCGATACGCCCGTCAACACGTTCCGCTTCGGGGATCAGGAAGTCAAAACCAAAGTCTTTATGTACCTGCCGCAGGACAGCGGCGCCGAAGCCCTCGAGGTCGATGTGGTGAACGATATGTGGAGGACCAACGAAGAATGAGCGACCAACAACCAGTGAAGGATCCCAGTTTGTGGCGTGAGGAGTTCTCCGTCGCAGCCGCCGAGCAGGGCCACGTCGAACGGCGCCAGTTCAGCAAGTTCCTAGTGCTGACCAGCGCGGGCATGTTTGCCGGCCAAATCTGGCTGCTGGCCAAGGACTGGTTCTCGAAGACCGCGGAAACGGTATGGCCGCGCAAAGTGGTGGCGCGCGAAGGCGACCTCGCGGTCGGCGCGGCGAAGGTGTTCGAATACCCGGGTCCGCAGGATAATTGCTTGCTGGTGCGCGTGGACGAGAAGCGCTATGTCGCCTACAGCCAGAAGTGCACGCATCTCTCCTGCGCGGTCGTCTATTCGGCGAAGAACCGCCGCCTCGAGTGCCCCTGCCACGAAGGCTACTTTTCGATTGAGGACGGCCACGTGGTGCAGGGTCCGCCGCCGCGCCCGCTGCCGCAGGTGACGTTGGAGGTCCAGGACGGCAACCTCGTCGCCACGGGAATGAAGGTGTTCGGCGAAGAAGCAAAGGCGGACTTGTAATGGCCGCGCCCTACAACTCCCCCACCAGAAAGCGCTCCGGCCGCGCGATGGACGGCGCGATGCTGTTGCTGATCATTCTGTTGATCGTCCAGGTCTGGCTGTTCGCGGCCTCCGTGGAATCCTGGCTCGCCGGCCACCGTGACGTTACTCTGCCGGCCGCACTGATCTCCGGAGTCCTCTTCGCCGGCTGCCTGGGGATCCTCGCGCTGGCCAACCGCGCCGACCGCAGTTCCCGGCTGCCGGTGAAAGAACGCCAGGGCACGGCGCGCTGAGCGAGACCATCTCGTCCGGGTTGGCCATCCCATCCGATGAACGCATCCACTGCATGTTCGAGCTACACGGTGCTGCGAATTGCAGACTCGCCCCGGGACTCTATATTCAGTTGTCAGAGATCTGTGGGCAGTTCGGCCGCCCTGCGGCGGATACCCGGTGCTTGGTGGTTGTGGTTGCGGCTTATGGTGCTAGCGGAGTAGGCGGCCGAGCCTAAGGCGGCGGGACTTGCCCGGCTGGGGCGTTTGCCGCCGCCGCTGGGGGAGTTCGTTCCGAACTTGTTGTGGTTGCGGGAGTTCTTCCTCGTTGTCGACTTCTGGCCGCTCTTCGCCTGATTCAGGCTCGGTGATCGGGATTTCCGCCTCGGACTGCTCCGACAGTGGCGGCACAGGTGGGCCTTCGCGCATTTCCTTGAGCTTGCGGAAGACAGCGAAGGCGCGGGTGTACTCGCGCGCGGCGTCGGCGTAGTAGC
>CAZVKC010000018.1:0-1674 GCA_964627455.1 uncultured Solibacteraceae bacterium
CACGATGGAAAGTGGTCTGCATCGAGTTGAGCGAAGGCCTCGCCCAACTGCACTGCGAGTCCGCGTACAGCGGTGTCCGCGCCGTGTTCCTTTGGAACGGCGTTCCTCTTGGACACGTCTGGCTTTCCGCAGGCCAGTTGCCTCTCACTGCCCAACAACTCGCGAATGTCGCGGCAAAAGCAATCGCTACCGGAACCGGCGACCGGGTGCTCGATGAGGGATTCCGCTCCGCGACGCCCGGGTTGCCGGAGCCGGAAATCTCGAATCCCAGTGAGGCCATTACCGCGCTGCTCAGCGCCGTCCGCCCCATGCACGCAATGCCGGCGCATCACATCAAAGGACCGAAGCCAACCGTTTCCGTCGCCGTCTGCACCCACGAGCGTCCCGATGATTTGTCGCGCTGTCTGGCCGCGCTCGCCAACATGCGAGTGGCGCCGCACGAGATCATCGTCGTGGACAACGCGCCGGAAACTCCGGCGACGCGACTCGTATCCAACCGGTTTCCCGGCGTCCGTTATCAGAAAGAATCCCGCAAGGGCTTGAGCCAGGCAAGGAACACGGCGCTTGCGATTGCGACGGGCGATGTCTTGGCGTTTGTGGACGACGACGTGGTGGTCTCGAAAGACTGGCTCGAGCGAATCCAGTCCTGCTTTGTGAATCCGGACGTGATGGTCGCAACCGGACTGATCCTGCCGTTCGAACTCGAAACTCCGGCGCAATTGATCTTTGAACAAAGCTTCCAGTACTTTCACCAAGGGTTCCGCCGGCGCACCTTTGATGCACCTTACTTCGATGCGTTGAAGGACAAGGGGGTGCCCGTGTGGTCCATTGGCGCCGGCGCCAACATGGCGATCCGCCGCAGGGTCTTCGATGATGGCGCAGAGTTCGACACCCGCCTGGGTCCGGGATCCTTCGGTGGCTGCGGCGAGGACTCCGAATTCTGGTATGGCGTCCTCTCGCGCGGCGGGACCTGCGTCTACGAACCCGCCGCATATGTCTTCCATCGCCATCGCAAAGACCTGGCGTCGCTGCGAACACTCGTCTATCAGTACATGAAAGGTCACGTCGGCGCGCTCATCCTGCAGTTCATGAAATATGGCGATCGGGGAAATCTGCGCCGGCTCCTGCTGCAGTTGCCTTACGAGTATCTGATCCTGTTCCTGCGGCTCGTGGTGAGCGGATTTTCGCTGGACTACCGGATCCAATTGCGAGGCGCCTTGGGATGCCTGTCCGGACTGTCGTTCGCATTATCGCGCCGAAGAGAGGAGTCACCCGTACGATGAACACGGCCATTTCAACAACGATCGTCGAGGCGACGCCTCGAAGGATCCTGCACGCGAAGGTTCTCGATGCTCCACTCGTATCCGTAGTGGTCGTCTGCTACAACCAGGCTCGCTATCTCGGCGATGCGATTCGCAGCGTTCTCAGCCAGAACTATCCAAATATCGAAACCCTGGTCGTGGACGATGGGTCCACCGATGAGACCTCTGCCGTTGCGCTGGAGTTTCCCGAAGTTCGTTACATCTTCCAGACCAACCAGGGTCTCGCCGCTGCTCGAAACACGGGCCTGCGGCATTGCTCTGGAGAGGCCGTGATCTTCCTCGACGCCGATGACCGGCTGCTCCCGCGAGCCGCGCAATCCGGCGTCGAATGTTTTCAAGACTGCCCCGGCGC
>CAZVKC010000018.1:1774-2834 GCA_964627455.1 uncultured Solibacteraceae bacterium
ATCGGATCCCATCGGGAAGTGATCGCGGAATACCGCAAGCACGACACCAACATGAGCAAGGACCATGCGTTCATGCTGCGGTCCGCGCTGCGGGTTCTGCGAATGGAGCGCCCGCATGTATCAGGAGAGCTGGCGATTGCGGCGCTGCGGCAGGGCATGCGCGTCTGGACGGACTACTATGGCGCCTTGTTATTCGAAGATTGGAAACATGCCGGTGGAACCCGGCGTTTTCTAAGCATGACGCGACTGTGTCCACGCCTGGTTGCCGGCCGCGCGTGGCGGTCCTTCCGGCGGCGCATGCAATCCAAAGTGCGCTTCGGCAACCTGCGGCGGCTCGCACCATTCAGCCGCCAGTTCGGACTCGATCGGGGTCAACCAGTCGACCGTTACTACATCGAGGCGTTTCTCGAAGACCATGCGGATCGCATCAAAGGCCGCGTGCTCGAGGTCGGCGATGATTCCTACTCACGCCGTTTCGCTGCACCCGGCGCGATCACCCGGCAGGATGTCCTGCATGTCGTACACGGCTATCCGGGCGCGACCATCATCGCGGACCTCTCCAGAGCGCCACACATTCCGTCCGAAAGCTTCGACTGCATCATCCTCACACAGACGATGCAATACATCTTTGACCTGCCTGCGGCATGTGCCACGTTACATCGAATTCTGCGGCCAGGCGGCGTCCTGCTCGCGACTCTGCCGGGCATCAGCCAGATCTGCCGCGACCAACAGGACAAAGAGAGCGACTGCTGGCGGTTCACCGCGTCTTCCACCAGACGTCTGCTCGAGAGCGAGTTCGGAGCAGCCGCGAACGTGCGGATCCGGACCTATGGCAACGTGCTGTCTTCGATCGCTTTTCTCGAAGGCCTCGCGTCGCACGAGTTAACGAGACAGGAACTCGACGCCCGCGATCCGGATTATCAGCTCGTCATCGCCGCGGTCGCGGTGAAGAGCGGAGGGTCTGCGGCGTGATCTCAAACTGGCTTCGATCGCGCTCGCTCATCCTGCTCTACCACCGGGTGGCGCGGCTCACGTGCGATCCATGGTCCCTGGCGGTGAC
>CAZVKC010000018.1:2934-106907 GCA_964627455.1 uncultured Solibacteraceae bacterium
TGCTCTACCACCGGGTGGCGCGGCTCACGTGCGATCCATGGTCCCTGGCGGTGACACCGGACCACTTTGCCGAACACCTGGAAGTACTGCGGAACTATCGCCGCGTGCGGCTCGATCAATTGCAGCCAGGCGCTTGGCTGGCGCGCCGCGGGTTGAGCGTCGCAATTACCTTCGACGATGGCTACGCTGACAATCTTCTCGAAGCCGCGCGGCTCCTGCGCCGCTACGAGACTCCCGCAACGTTCTTCATCGCGACGGGATACATCGGACAACCGCGGGAGTTCTGGTGGGACGAGTTGTCGCGAATTGTCTACGAATCCGAGCATCCATCCGTCCGGGACGGAGATGCATCGAGGAACGAGATCCACGAACGCTACTACCACCTGCTGCAACCGATGGACCACAACGAGCGCCGGTTGGTTCTCGATCAACTGGCGCGAGATCACGGTGTGGACCTCACCATGCGGGACACGCACCGTCCGCTCGATACGAGCGAGCTGCAGAAACTGGCGGCGCACAATGAACTGTTCGAAATCGGCGCGCACACGGTGACCCATCCGTTGCTGGCCGCACAACCTCCTGAGGTGCAGGAATCCGAAGTGCGAGGCAGCAAGCGGTGGCTCGAAGACTTCCTCAACCGGCCCGTCAAAACCTTCTCTTATCCGTACGGAGGGCGCGACACCCACTACAACGCGCAAAGCGTGGCGACCGTGCGAAAGGCCGGATTCGTGCGGGCGTGCACCACGTGCTGCCGCGCGGTGGGACGCTCCGATACACCACAGGAACTGCCCCGCATCAACGTCACCGACATGAATGGAGAGGAGTTCGAAAAACTCCTCCTCAGCCAATAACCGCCAGCTAGCCGAGTTTGGCCTTCAGCATCTCGTTGACCGCGGCCGGATTGGCCTGCCCCTTCGACGCCTTCATGACCTGACCGACCAGGAATCCGATCACCTGTGTCTTGCCGCTCTTGTACTGCTCGACCTGCTTCGGATTCGCCGTCAGCACCTCGTCGAGAATCTTATCGAGCGCGCCGGTGTCGGAGATCTGCTTCAAGCCTTCGCGATCGACGATGGCGCGCGCCGTGTCGCCGGTTGCGAGCATCTTGGCGAAGACTTCCTTGGCCAGCTTGCCGCTCAGTTCGCCGCTCGACACGAGCTTCAGCAACTCGCCGAGGTTCGCGGCCGCGACGGGGGATTCCGTGATTCCCTTCCCCAGTTCCTTCAAAGCCGCAGCCAGGTCACCCTGGACCCAGTTCGCGGCCGCGCGCCCGTCTCCCGAAACCTTCGCGACCTCTTCGAAGTACTCGGCAGTCGCCTTCTCAGCCGTCAACACCTGCGCGTCGTATTCTCGCAGTCCGAACTGCTCGATGAAGCGCGCACGCTTGTCCGCGGGGAGTTCCGGCATCGTCGCACGCACAGCGTTCCGCCACTCTTCGCTGATGCGAAGCGGTTCGAGATCCGGCTCAGGGAAGTAACGGTAATCGTGCGCCTGTTCCTTGCTGCGCATGCCCACGGTCTCGCCCGTGTTCGCGTTGAACAACCGCGTTTCCTGAATCACGCGCCCGCCCGATTCGACGATACCCACCTGCCGCGGGATCTCGTAATCGAGCGCCATCTTCAGAAAGCGGAACGAATTCACGTTCTTGACTTCAGCCTTGGTGCCGAACTTCTCAGCGCCCCACAACCGCACCGATACGTTCGCATCGCAGCGCAGGTTGCCCTTCTCCATGTCGCAGTCGGAAACCTCGACATACTGCAGAACCTGCTTTAACTCGGTGACGAACGCATAAGCTTCGTCCGAGGAACGGATGTCGGGCTCCGTCACGATCTCGATGAGCGGCGTGCCGGAACGGTTGAGGTCCACATAGCTGTATTTGTCCGAATCGCGGAAGCCATCGTGGATGCTCTTGCCCGCATCGTCTTCCATGTGGATGCGCGTAATGCCGATGCGCTTCTTCTTGCCGTCGACTTCAATCTCAACGTAGCCGTGTTCGGCGAGCGGTTTGTCGTACTGCGAAATCTGATAGCCCTTCGGCAGGTCCGGGTAGAAGTAATTCTTGCGCGCAAAAATCGATTCCGGATTGATCCGGCAATGCAGCGCGAGTCCAGCCTTGATGGCGAAATCCACGGCCTGCTTGTTCAGCACCGGCAGCGCGCCCGGCAGCGCCAGGCACACCGGACACACGTTCGTATTGGGAGGTGCGCCGAACCCGGTCGGACAGCCGCAAAAGATCTTCGTGCGTGTGGCAAGTTGGACGTGAACTTCGAGTCCGATCACCGATTCGTACTTCGCGAGCATCTCGGGAGTAACCGGTGTATCTATACTGATGGACATGTCTCTTTATTATAGGAGAGCCGTACTCACGGCCTTCTGTATTGGCAGTTGTTTTCTACTGGCACAGCAGCAACAGCCCGCCACTGCGGACCTCATCCTGACGAACGGCAAAATGTGGACCGCGATCCGCGGCCAGCAGCAAATGCACCAGGCCATCGCGATCCAGGGGAATCGCATTCTCGCCGTGGGAACCGCCGACGCCGTCCGCGCACATACAGGCAGCAACACTCGCACCATCGATCTTGCGGGTCGTTTCGTGATGCCCGGCTTCAATGACGCGCACATTCACTTTGGCGGTGGCTCCGAACGGCTGAACGAAGTCGACCTCACCGGCATCTGCACGCTGCCGGACATACAAAAGAAGATCCGCGAGTACGCAGACTCCCATCCGAACGCGGCGTGGATTCGCGGCGGAGGTTGGGAATACACCTGCTTTCCCAACGCCCGCCTTCCGCACCGCGAAGACATCGACGCGGTAGTCAAGGATCGCCCGGTCTATCTCTCGGCGTACGACGGTCACACTGGATGGGCCAACACCAAGGCGCTCGAACTCGCGGGCGTCGGCAAAGGCCAGAAGTGGGACGGCTTCGGTGAGGTCGTCCTCGATCCCGCAACACAAATGCCGACCGGATGCCTCAAGGAAGGGGCGCAAAGTCTGGTCCGGCGCAAATTGCCGGCGCGTACGCGCGCAGAACGCATCGCCGCGCTCGAAGCCGGAATGAAACTCGCCGCTTCGCTCGGCATTACGAGCCTGCAGAACGCCAGCGGATCTCCCGAAGAAGTCGAACTCTACGACGAACTGTTGCGCGCAGGCAAACTCACCCTGCGCGTCGGCGTCTCGATGTCAGCAGGGCAGATGACCACCGCTCCGGATGTCATCGACTCATGGGTCGCTCTGAAGCAAAAATACGCCGGTCCGATCCTGAAAGTCGGCGCGGTGAAGTTCGTACTCGATGGAGTCATCGAATCCCACACGGCCGCCATGCTCGACAACTATTCCGACGGCAGCAAGACCGCGGGCAAACTCGCCTGGAAAGAGGAAGCTTATCGCGAAGCGCTCGCGCGCGTCGACAAGGCTGGCTTCCAGATTTACACGCACGCCATCGGGGACCGCGCCGTGCGCACCGCGCTCGACGGCTACGAGCATGTTCGCCGCACGAACGGCGCGCGCGATTCCCGGCATCGCATTGAGCACATCGAAACCATCGCCGAGCGCGACATCCCGCGATTTGCGCAATTGGGAGTCATGGCGTCGATGGAGCCGATCCACGCGGATCCCGACACGGTCGCGGTGTGGAGCAAAGCGGTCGGCGAGGAACGCGTCAAATTCGCGTTCCCCTGGCACACGCTCGAAAAGGCAGGCGCGGCGCTGGTGTTTTCGAGCGACTGGCCCGCGTCGATCAGTGTCGATCCCGTCCGCGGCATTCACAACGCGGTGAATCGACAGACCGTCAATGGAACTCCGGCAGGAGGCTGGCTGCCGCAGCATCGCGTCAGCGTGGAAACGGCGCTGCATGGGTTCACCTCTATGGGCGCCTTCGCGGAGCACGAAGACGGCCGCAAAGGCACACTCGCCCCCGGCATGCTCGCGGACCTCATTGTCCTGAACCGCAATCCCTTCGAGATTCCGCAAGCCGAGTTACACACACTTCGCGTGCAAACCACGGTATTCGACGGAAAGATCATCTTCGAACGTCGCTGACCGGGAAATCTCTACCTAGTACCGTGAACATCGAGCGGGATCGCCCGATGGGAAGAAGGAGTGGAGATCGCGCTCACGTTCTCCAGATGCAGAGTGAGGCTATCAGGAAGCACCCTGATAGCCTTTCTCGTTTCAGCCCTTACGGCCGGAACTCGTATCCATGATCCGTGATCTGCGCACGGAAGATTTCGGACTCATGCCCGTGATGCAGGAAGATCTGCCGCACCAGATCGCACACCTCGTCGTGCCCGCGTTCGTAGAACACCAGGATCGACGGACCCGCGCCGCTCAACGCACACCCTAAGAGCCCCGGCGCACGCAAACGGATCATGTCCGAAAGCCCGGGCACAAGCTTCGCGCGATACGGTTGATGCATCCGATCCTCGAGAGCAGCCGGAAACGCGCTCGTCTGCCCCATGGCCAGAGCCGCAATCAATAGCGCACTGCGTTGGACGTTGAACACCGTATCCGCCCGCGAATACGACTCGGGCAGCACCGATCGAGCTTCGACGGTCGGCAGCACGAAGTCCGGCACGACCACCGCTGCGCCGAAGCGTTCGGGCAGTTCGAGGCGAACCGCGCGGGCCACGCCGCCGGAATCGATCGCGCTGGCCACAATCGAACCCAAAACACACGCAGCGACATTATCGGGATGTCCCTCGATGCGCGCGGCTTCATCCAGAATGCGCAGCGGCTTCCAGTTGAGGCCAAGCAGGTGATCCGCAATCACGACGCCTGCGGTCAACGCCGCGGCGCTCGATCCCAGCCCCTTGCCGAGAGGAATGTCGTTGCGGATCTCGAGGTCGATCGGCGGCAGCGTCCCCGCACCCGTGTCGCGCGCAACTGCCAGCGCGGTTTGCCAGATGAGGTTGTCCTCGCCGGTCGAAATCACGTGCGAATCGCGCCCGGAAACCCGGATCCGCAGTTGCTCCGCAACGTGGAATCTGCATTCGAGGTAGATGCCTAAGGCAAGCCCCAGTGCATCGAATCCCGGCCCGAGATTCGCGCTCGAGGCCGGAACGCGGACACTAGGCATCGAACGTCACCTTGTTCCCCGTCCGGCAGGATTCGTAAATCGAGGTGACCAGTTCCAGCGCATGCATGCCTTCAGTCCCGGAAACAAGCGGTTCGCGCTTCTCGCGGATCGCATTGGCGAAATCCGTGAACTGCCGCTCGAACGGCGTGAGCGAGATCGCCATCGGATCCGACGCGCCTGACGCTACGTTGCTCGCAACCGGAGCCGGCTCGCCCGAATCATTCTCGACGTCCCACGCCGTGAGGCGATCGCCGGTGATGACGCAGGTCCCCTTCGTCCCGTGGATCTCCACGCGTTCGCTATATCCGGGCCAGAACGCAGTCGATGCCTGAATCACGCCCTGCGCGCCGTTGGCGTAGCGCATAATCGCGGTAATGACGTCCTCAGACTCGATCTTGTGCTTCGCGCCCAACTGCCAGTAACCGAAAACTTCCTTCACGCGGCCCACGATCCACAGCAGAATATCCACCTGATGGATCCCCTGATTGATCAGCGCGCCGCCGCCTTCGACAGCCCAACTGCCCTTCTCGGGACGACCGTAATATTCAGCGGTGCGATGCCACTTGATGTAAGCGTCCGCCTGCAGGATCTTGCCCAGCCGGCCTTCCGCCACAGCCTTCTTCACGAACATGCTCGAGTCGTCGAAGCGATGCTGGCTGACCACGTTCAGGCAGATGCCCGCGGCCCGCGCCGTCTCGATCATCTTGCGGGCCGTCTCGACGCCAGTCGAAATCGGCTTCTGCACCTGTACATGCTTGCCGGACTTAGCGCACAACTCGACAGCCTGCAGTCGCACGTCCGGGAACGTGCACACATCCACGATCTCGACATTCGGATGAGCGCACAGTCCTTCCATCGTGGTGACATATTCAATGCCGTACGGTTCCGCGAAGGCGCGTCCACGCGGCTCGTCGGGGTTGTAGCAGGCGGTGACTTCCCAACCGATGTTGCGATAGGCTTGCACGTGCTTGTGCGCGATAGCGCCCGTGCCGAGGATTCCGATTTTCATGGTGGTCGTGATCTTTTATTCTGTCACGGCGCGGCGGTCTTCCGGTTCCGGCGGGAACTCGACGCGATCATAGAGTTCGCGCAACGGCAGTTGGACTTCGATCGACTCGAATTCGGCGACAGAGTCAAGTCCACGAAACGTCCGCAGGACCCACCGGTCTCCATCTCTCGTGAAGACCTCGACCATCGGCTGGAACTGTGAGATCAGCACGTATTGCCGGAGTTCCGGGATCGTCTGATACGAGTGGAACTTCACGCCGCGATCGTATTTCTCTGTAGATTCGGACAGGATTTCAAATACGACCGTCGGATTCTCCACAACGTCGCTGCGTCCCCCACGAAAACGGGGAGGGCCGCAAATCACAGCGCCATCCGGATAGAGAAAGTTCGCTACGGTCGGCATCCAGACGCGTAGTTCGCTTGGCATCGCTTCTCACTCACGGCCCTTCAGCCGGGTGCTGAGTTCTCGCGCCATGTTGATATTGATCCGATGGTGCGTGTACGATCCCCCTGCCATCGCCCAGACATACCCGTTCCAATACTCGCTCTTGAAGGCGGCTTTCTCCTCCTGTTCAAGATACTGTTCAGGGTTCATCTAGCGGACCTCCACCTTCAGCCACTCCCCGATCTGCGGAAGCGCCTTTTCCACGGCGATTTCACCGGCATGAATGACGTTCGCCACGTTGTCGAAACTATCCCACCCGCAATCGCGGACCTCCGGAACAATCACCAGATCCGAGTGCCGCCGCCACTCTGGCTCCAACCGCGCCGACATCACCTGAAAACAGCGATTCACGATCTGCACCAGGTTCAGCGGATCCACGGTCTCATCCTCGCCCGGCAGATACACACTCAGTACGTGCGTCGCGCCCATCTCCTGCAGCGGCCTGGCCGGAACCTCCATTGCCACCATCCCGTCCACCAGCACGCGCCCCTGATACTCGACCGGCTTGAAAAGCCCCGGGTACGAGCAACTCGCGCGGACCGGCGTCACCGCATCCCCAAACTTGCGAAACACAGCAGGCGTGCCGGAACTCAGGTCGCTCGCCACCACCGCCAGCGGCGTCGGCATGGCCTCGAAACGATGCGTCCGCATCAGCTTGCGCAAGAACCCGTCCATCCGCTCGCTATCCAGAACACCCTTGAAGTCGAGCGTCCACCGGACCACATCGCGGAACTTCATCATCCGCGCCGCGTCCTCGATCTCATCGAGCGGCGTCCCCGAAGCATACGCGGCCGCGACCACGGAACCCGCGCTCACGCCGGCAAGCGAATGAATCGGCACGTTGTATCTCGCCAGCGCGCGCAACACACCGATATGCGCCACTCCGCGCGCGAACCCGCCCCCCAGCGCCACGCCGATGCGTACACTCGCCCCCTGCTGTCCCATACGGTGCAGCGAGCGGCCCAATGAGTGGAGTGCGTCCTTCCACAACATGTACGATTAAGAGTATCAGCCGTGAAGAAAATCCTCTGTCTTCTTGCCCTCTGCTCCACACTGTTCGCGCAGCGCGAACTCTCCGGTTCCGCCGAGTTAAAGCTCTCGCTCGAAAAACTGCAGGTGCTCGGCAAAGTCCTCATGATCGCCGCGCATCCGGATGATGAAAACACCGCAGTGCTCGCCTATTTCGCACGCGGCAAAAAGGTCCGCACCGGGTATCTTTCGCTGACCCGTGGCGAAGGCGGCCAGAATCTCATCGGGTCCGAACAGAGCGACTCGCTCGGCGTGATCCGCACCCAGGAACTGCTTGCCGCCCGCCGCATCGACGGCGCCGAACAGTTCTTCTCGCGCGCCATCGACTTCGGATTCTCGAAGACCGCCGACGAAACGATCTCCAAATGGGGACGCGACAACGTGATGTCCGACATGGTGTGGGTCATCCGTAAGTTCCGCCCCGATGTCGTGATCTTCCGTTTCTCCGGCACGCCGCGCGATGGACACGGCCAGCACCAGACCTCCGCCATCATCGGCAGGATCGCAGTGGAAGCAGCCGCGGATCCCAACAAGTTCCCCGAACAGCTGAAACTCGGCGTCGAGGCCTGGAAGACCCGCCGCGCCGTATTCAATTCGTTCTCCTTCACCCGCGAACAGGAACAGGAAGCAGCCAAGCAACCCGGCCGCATCGAACTCGACACCGGCGTCTACGACCCCGTGCTCGGCCACTCCTATGGCGAAATCGCCGGAGCCAGCCGCTCCCAACATCGCAGTCAGGCCATGGGATCCCCGGAGCGCCGCGGGTCCCAGCGCAACTGGTTCTTCCTCGTTTCCGGCGAACCCGCCACCAAGGACCTCTTCGAAGGCATCGACACCTCCTGGAACCGCGTCGGCGCCGAAGACGTCGGCGCGCTCCTGCGTGAAGCGTCGAAGAACCTCGACATCGAGAACCCCGCCAAGACGATCCCCACGCTCATCAAAGCCCGCGCCCGCATCGCGTCGATGCGCAACGAATGGGCTGCCGTGAAACTGAAGGAAATCGACGAAGCCATCGCCCTCTGCTCCGGCCTCAACGCGGAACTCACCGCGGAACGCTTCCAGGCCATCCCCGGCGGCGCGCTACGCTTGAACGCCACCGTCATCAACCGCCTCAACACCAAAGCCGCGTTTGAAAAGGTCGTCATCGAAGGCCTGCCGGAAGCCCTCAACAACAGCACGCGCCAGGACCTCGCCCCCAACACCGCGATGACCCGCGAGTTCCCGATCATGGTCCCGCAGTCGCAGCCCTACACGGCCCGCTACTGGCTCGCCAATCAGAAAAACGGACCGCTCTACGGCGTCAAAGATCAGCAACTCATCGGCCTGCCCGACAACCCCGCGATCTTCCGCGCGAAGTTCACGCTTACGGTCGAGGGCCAGCAGATCGAACTCGAACGCCCCGTCTTCCACCGCTACGTCGATCGCGTCTATGGCGAACTCACCCGGCCCGTCGTCATCGTGCCGCCCGTTGCCGTATCGCTGCCCGAAAGCTCCTTCATTGCCGCGGATTCCCTGCCCCGAACCGTTGAAGTCGCGCTGCAGGCGCACGCGCCGCAACAGTCCGGCACGGTGAAGCTCACCGCCCCCGCAGGCTGGAAGATCGAGCCGGAAAGCCAGAAGTTCTCGCTCAACGACATCGGCGAGCAGCGCTCCGCCAAGTTCACCGTCACGCCGCCCGCCACCGAGTCTGTTGGCGAATTGAAGGCCGTCGCCACGGTGAACGGCGTCGACATCTCGAACGGCGTCGAAGTCATCAACTATCCGCACATCCCACCGCAGACCCTGTATCCGCAAGCCACCGCAAAGCTCGTGCGATCCAACATCAAGACGGTCGCAAAGAAGATCGGCTACGTGATGGGCGCCGGCGATGAGGTCCCAGCGGTGCTGAAGCAACTCGGCATGGAAGTCACGCTCCTCACTGCCGACGACGTCGCCCGCGGCAACCTCTCCAAGTTCGACACCATCGTCACCGGCGTGCGCGCCTGGAACACCCGCGCGGACCTCCGCGCCAATCAGCAGCGCCTGCTCGACTTCATGACCAACGGCGGCACGGTCGTCGTCCAGTACAACGTGCAGGAAGGCGGATTCTTCGGCGGCGATCCCAAACTGCTCGACAAGATGGGACCCTACCCGATGAAGCTCAGCCGAGACCGCGTGACGGTCGAGGAAGCCCCCATCACTTATCCGGATCCGAACCATCCGCTGCTCAAAAAGCCCAACGTCATCACGGCCAAGGATTGGGACGGCTGGGTGCAGGAGCGCGGCTTGTACTTCGCCGCCGAGTGGGATTCCCACTACCAGCCGCTCTTCGAATGCAACGACCCCGGCGAACAACCCATGCGCGGCGGCACGCTCGCCACCCGCTACGGCAAAGGCGCGTACGTCTTCACCGCCTTTGCGTGGTTCCGCCAGTTGCCCGCCGGCGTACCCGGAGGCATCCGCATCTTCACCAACCTGCTGAACGCTGCCGAGGCCTATCGTGGATCCACACAGCCATAAACAAGAGCCGCCGCCCTTTCTCGGAACCTGGAAGCGGGTCTACGTCGCGATCGTCATCTACCTGGCGGCGGTGATCACGCTCTTCTATCTCTTCACGCGAGCCTATCAGCGATGAGACCACTCGATTGGGTGGTGATGTTCGGATGGCTGGTGGCACTCGTCTCCTACGGACTCTGGCGCGGCCGCAAGTCCGGCACCGTGGATCAATACCTGCTGGCCGGCAAGTCGATGCCCTGGTACGCCATGGGACTCTCGATCATGGCCACGCAGGCCAGCGCGATCACCTTCATCTCGACCACGGCGCAAGCCTACATCGACGGCATGCGCTTCGTGCAGTTCTATTTCGGACTGCCCCTCGCGATGATCGTGATCTCAGCGATCGCCGTGCCCATCTTCCATGGCTCCGGCGTCTACACGGCCTACGAGTACCTCGAACGCCGCTTCGACGCACGAACCCGTGCGCTCGTCACCATCATCTTCCTCCTGCAACGCGGTCTCGCCGCCGGACTCTCGCTCTACGCGCCCTCCGTCGTCCTCTCCGTGATCCTCGGCTGGCCCGATCGCGCCACCGTCGTCCTCATGGGGACCCTCGTCGTCATCTATACAACCATGGGCGGTATTAAAGCCGTCACATGGGCCGACGTGCAGCAGATGGCCGTGATCCTGCTATCCCTCTTCTTCTCCCTGGGACTCGCCATCTCGATGCTCCCACCCGACATCACGTTCTCGAAAGCGCTCGACATCGCAGGCATGGCGGGACGCCTCAATCCCGTCACCACGAACTTCGACCCCAACGACCGTTACAACATCTGGAGCGGCCTCATCGGCGGCATGTTCCTCGCGCTCGCGTATTTCGGCACCGACCAGTCGCAGGTGCAGCGCTACCTCACCGGAAAGTCCATTACCGAAAGCCGCATCAGCCTGCTGTTCAACGCGGTCGCCAAGATCCCGATGCAGTTTCTGATCCTCTTCATCGGCGCGATGGTCTTCGTATTCTTCGTTTTCGAAAAGCCCCCGGTGCTATTCCACCCGGTCGAGAAAGCCAAGATCGAACAATCCGAATACGACCACGCATTCGAAAAGCGAGCCGCGGCCGCCCGCGCCGGAGATCCGCAAGCCTTCCGCGCCGCGCAAAAGGAATTCGACGCCGTCCGCAAGAAGGCGCAGGAATCCGTCCGTCCCGGCTTCAACGACACCAACTACATCTTCCTCGGCTTCGTCACCAAGTACATGCCGGTCGGCTTCGTCGGCCTGATCATCGGCGTCATCTTCTCCGCCGCCATGTCCGCAATCTCCGGCGAAATCAACTCGCTCGCCACCGTGACCGTCATCGACGTTTACTCACGTTACGTCACCCGAAACGCCTCCGACACGCACTACCTCAAGGCGTCGCGCTACGCCACCGCATTCTGGGGACTCTGGGCCATCGGCTTCGCCAGCTTCGGCGGCAACTTCGGAGCCCTCATCGAAGCCGTCAACATGATCGGATCCCTCTTCTACGGCGGGATGCTCGGCGTCTTCGTCCTCGCCTTCTTCTTCAAGAGTTGTACGCCAGTCGGAGCCTTCTGGGGCGTGATCATCGGAGAAGCGGCGATCTTCTGGGCCAAGTTCAACACCAGCATCGCGTTCCTCTGGTACAACGTGATCGGCTGCGTCGTGGTGATCGCCGCGGGACTCCTCATCTCGACCTTCACCGCCAAACAACAATTAAAATCAGAGACATAGACATCGTCCGTCTTTTTCGCCACGCGGCGCGTCTATAGACTTGGAGCCGAACGTTTGATCTTCCGCGAGGTCGAGGACCGCGACCTGATCGTCAAAGCGAAGAAGGGCAACGTGGAGAGTTACAACCTCCTCGTTTCTCGCTGGGAGAAACGTGTCTTCAATTACCTGCTCCGTCTGGTCGGCAATCGCGAGGACGCCTTCGATCTTTCGCAGGACGTGTTCCTCAAGGCCTACCAGGCGCTCGGCAAGTTGGAAGATACGGCGAAGTTTTCCGGCTGGCTGTTCCGCATCGCGCACAACGAGGCGTACTCGCTCCTGCGCCGGAACCGCCTCGACGACGCGGAAATCACATTCGACCCGTCGACCGCGAACCTCGGCGGCGGGCGCATGTATCCGATGGAGTTGTCGCTCACGGTCGAGCGCGCCCTCGGAAAGTTGACGCCCGAACAGCGCGAAGCCGTGCTGTTGAAGGTGTTTCAGGGCTTCAAGTTCGAAGAGATGGCCGAGGTGCTCGGCATCCCGGTATCAACGGTGAAATCGCGGTTGTACACCGCGCTCGATTTATTGAAGGACGTATTGGCCCCGGTGCAGACGGCGGGGTCCTGAGGAACTTATGGATTGCGGATCTGTGAATTTGAAGGCGTTTTCGCTCGGCGAGGCGACGGCGGCTGAAAAGCGGCAAGTGGAACTGCACGTGAAGTCCTGCGGCGCGTGCCGCGACGAACTCGCACGCCTCGAACTGACCTTTGCATCGCTCGGCGCGCTGCGGGATGAAGAGATCCCCAAGCGCATCGCGTTCGTCTCCGACAAAGTGTTCGAACCCTCCTGGTGGCAGCGGATCTGGTCGTCGGGACCGCAACTCGGCTTCGCCTCCGCAGGCATGCTCGCCGCCGCGCTGGTGTTCCATGCCGTCTATCCGTCCCACACGCCAGCGGCGCAACCCCAGATGACGGCCTCCAGCGGACAGACGGCGAACGCGACCGTTCTGACCGAAGAACAAATCCAGAAGCGCATCGACGACGCCGTACTCAAAGCCGTCGCGCAGGTCGAAGAGCGCCAGAGCAAGCGGGCCACAGAACTCCTCGCCGCTGCCGAGAAGCGCCACGAACTCGATCGCCAGGGGCTGCTCGTCGCCGTCGAAGAGCAATCCTCGATCATGCAGCGCCGCTTCAATCAACTGCTCAAGAATACGGCCGGGCTGAACTAACACGCGCCAATCATGTTCCGGACCCTGATCCTATTCGCCGCCGTCACTCTCGCCGCCGCCACACCCGGCGAGAAAAAGCCCTCGCGCCCCGTGCTGCGCGAAGCTGAAACACGCTTCGACATGATGATCCAGAAGCAGTGGGCCGAGGACCCCTACGTCCTGCTCGGCAACACCCGCGCCATCTACGTCGAAGGCTTCGGCGTCATCATGACCGCTGAAATCAACCTCGTCACCGGCCCCACGGTCAGCCCCTTCAACCCGACGATCGCGAAAGAAGCTATCGCCCGCCATCACGAGCGCAAATTGCAGCGTCTGCCGCAGCTGAAGGAACTCGTCAAAGCCGGATCCGAAGCCGCCCGCACCTGGTTTCCCGATCTCGCCGACAACGACAACCTCATCATCGGCGTGACGCTCCTCAAGTACGCCTGGGAAGACGGAACCGGACTGCCCTCGCAGGTCATCGCCGTCACACAAAAGAAGAAGAACGCAGCCGTCAAGCTGCAGGAGAATTGATGCGCCTCGGCGAAATTCTGATTTCGCGCAAGCTCGCCACGCAGGAAGACATCGATCGCGCGCTCGAACTGCAGCGCGACCGTGGCGACAAAATCGGCAAGATCCTCGTGGACCTCGGCTTCGTCGCCATGCGCGACGTCATGTCCGCGCTCTCCGACCAACTCGGCATCCCCGTCGTCACGATCGATGGTCCGCCGGCCTCATCGCCGGAAATCGAAACGCTGTCGCCGCGATTCCTGCGCCAGTTCCGCTGCCTCCCCTACGCGATGCAGGATCACACCCTGCGCCTCGCCATGGCGGATCCGCTCGATTTCGAAACCATCTCCGCGGTCCGCAACTGCACGGGACTGCGCGTCGAACCCGTCCTCGCCACCGAAGGCGAGATCCTCGAGTCGATCGAAAAGCATTACGGGCAAGCGGGCCAGCGCGGCGACCAGGTCGACTTCCAGGGCGGCGCCGCCGAAGGCAATGAGGACCTCGAACAACTTCGCGACATGGCGAGCGAAGCGCCGGTCATCCGCCTCGTCAACGCCATGATCGCCTCCGCCGTCGAAAAGCGAGCCAGCGACATCCACGTCGAACCGTTCGAAAAAGAGTTCCGCATCCGCTACCGCGTGGACGGCGTCCTCTACAACCAGGAACAGCCGCCCAAGGATCTCAAAGCCGCCATCATCTCGCGCATCAAGCTGATGGCGAAACTCAACATCGCCGAACGCCGCCTGCCGCAGGACGGACGCATCAAGATCAAGAGCGTCGGCCGCGAAATCGACCTTCGCGTTTCGACCCTGCCGACTCTCTACGGCGAAAGCGTCGTGATGCGTATTCTCGACCGCTCCGCCGGCGACTTCTACGACCTGCAAAAGCTCGGCTTCAACGACGCCATGCTCAACCGCATGGAGCATTACACGCAGTTGCCGCACGGCATCTTTCTCGTCACCGGCCCCACCGGCTCCGGCAAATCGACCACCCTCTATTCCGCGTTGAAACGCATCAACCAGAGCGACAAGAAAATCATCACCATCGAGGATCCGGTCGAATACCAGATGGACGGCATCAACCAGATCCACGTCAATCCGACCATCGGACTCACCTTCGCCGCAGGCCTGCGCCACATCGTCCGCCAGGACCCCGACGTCATCATGGTCGGCGAAATCCGCGACCGCGAAACCGCCGACATCGCGATCCGCTCCGCGCTCACCGGCCACTTCGTGTATTCGACGCTCCACACCAACGACGCGCCCAGCGCGATCACGCGTCTCACCGACATGGGCGTCGAAAACTACCTCATCACGTCGTCGCTCGTGTCCGTGCTCGCCCAGCGCCTGGTTCGCAAGATCTGCGTGCATTGCAAAGAACCCGCGGGACATCGCGTGGCGCCGACCGGCGAAACCATGCAGGTCTTCAAAGGCCGCGGCTGCGACTCCTGTTTCGGATCCGGCTACACCGGCCGCGTCGGCATCTTCGAGCAGATGGAACTCAACGACGAAATCCGTTCGCTCATCATGAAGAACGAGGACGCCACCAAACTCACGGCCGCCGCCAAGCGCAACGGCATGAATACGCTGCGCGAAGACGGCTGGCTGAAGGTCCGCGAAGGCGTCACCACCGCCGACGAAGTGATGCGCGTAACCCAGGAGTTCTAGAAGCGTGACGACCTTCTACTTCAAAGCAGTCGCCGCGGACGGCAAGCCCCGCACCGGAACGCTCACCGGCGAAAGCGAGAAGTCCGTCGCACGCGAACTCGCACGCCAGGGCCTGACGCCGGTGTATGTCGGCGTCGAACAGCAGTCGGGCGGCCTGTCATTCGAACTGCCGAAGTTCGCAGGCTCGAAGCGCAAGGACATCCTGTTCTTCACGCAGGAAATCACCACGCTGCTCAACTCCGGCATCCCGCTCGACCGCGCCCTCGGCATCACCATCGAACTCACCGAAAAGAAGCAGTTCCGCGAACTCCTCGGCGACGTCCTGCGCATGATCAAAGGCGGCAAATCCTTCGCGGACTCGCTCGGCGCGCATCCCGAGTATTTCTCCGACCTCTACGTCAACATGGTCCGCGCGGGCGAAGCTTCGGGCTCGCTGAACACGGTCTTCGAGCGCCTCGCCGAATTCGAAAAGACGCGCGACGAACTGCGCGGCTACATCACGTCTTCGCTCGTCTACCCTGCATTGCTGACCTTCGTCGGCGCGGGATCCGTCTTCATCCTGATGTACTTCGTGGTCCCGAAGTTCGCTCAGATTTTCAACGACGCGCGCATGCAGATGCCGCTGCCCACCAAGATCCTGGTCGAAACGAGCTACATCGTCCGCAGCTACGGACTCTTCGTGATCCTCGGTTTGATTGGCGCGGTCGCCGCTTTCCAGGCTTACATCCGCACGCCCGAAGGACGCCTCTGGTGGGACACCTTCCGCCTAAAGATCCCGCTGCTCGGCGTCGCATTGCGCAAAGCCGAAACCGCGCGCTTCGCCCGCGCCATGGGGACCCTCGTCGCGAACTCAGTCCCTCTCGTCCAATCGCTCGGCATCGCCGCGAAGATCCTCAACAACAAGCGCATCTCGGGGACCCTCGACAGCGTCGCGCAAGGCGTCAAGCGCGGTGAAGGACTCGCCGCCCCCATCCGCAAAACCGGCGAATTCCCCCCGCTCGCCGCGCACCTGCTGACGGTCGGCGAGGAGACCGGCAAACTCGACGCGATGTTCCACCGCATGGCGGACATCTACGAAACCGAAACCCGCGAGGCGATCAAGCGCTTCACCGCCTTCTTCGAACCCGCCATCATCCTGGTGATGGGCATCCTCATCGGAACGCTGATCCTCAGCATGCTCCTCGCCATCTCGAGCCTCAATGAAGTCGCAATGTAAAGCCACTCGGCTTTTCGCGCGGCAGCAGCGTCTAGTATGTTTAGCTGGAAGTATCCCGGAGTTTGACGAAATGAAGAGAACGAGTAAGAGAACTTCCCAACGCGGTGTGACGATCATCGAAATGCTGGTCGTTGTGACCATCATCGCCCTGTTTGCCGGCATCGTCGGCACCCGTTTCTGGAACAAAGCCGGCCAGGCCAAGCGTGTCGCGGCCAAGGTCCAGATCAACAATTTCCTCGGCGCGCTGGGACAATACAAGCTCGACACCGGACTCTACCCGACCACCGAACAAGGTCTGAAGGTCCTGCGTGACCGCCCCGAAAACCTGCCTTCCTGGAACGGCCCCTACATGCCGCAGGAAGTCCCGCTCGACCCCTGGGGACGCCCGTACCTCTACAAGTTCCCCGGCGAACACGGCGATGAACCCGACCTCATCAGCCTCGGCGCAGACGGTCAACCCGGCGGAGAAGGTGAAGCCGCCGACGTCGTCAGCTGGAAATCCAACTAAGTGCCTAGCCTGCTTGTCCGCCGTAGCTTTAGCGGAGGAGGGCGCGGGACTTCAGTCCCGCCAAACACTAACCCCAGGAGCGGCATCACCATCCTCGAGATGATGGTCGTCGTCGCCATCATCTCCCTCATGGCCGGACTCATGTACCCGTCGATCACCAGTGGACTCGACGGCATCAAGCTCAACTCCGCCACCGACGAAGTCGCCGCCTTCCTCAACGGCGCCCTCGAACGCGCCCAGCGCAAAAACGTCCCCATCGAAGTCACATTCCTCAAGGCTGAAAACGCCATCATTCTCCGCTCCACGGAGCAGGGCTTCGAGCGCCGCCTCCAACTCGCCGAAGGCATCCGCCTCGAAAAAATTCTTCCGGAGGTTTCCGCCGATACGATCGCGCCGCGCGTCTATGTGATATACCCCGGCGGAACCGTCCCTCGGATTGGAGTCCAGATCACGTCCGTGCAAGGCCGCAGACGCATCATCCGGATCGATCCGATCACCGGCGCCCCGCTGATCGAGCGTTTATCCAGTGATCCGAACTCGTAAACCCAACAAAGGTTTCTCCCTCCTCGAAGTCCTGGTCGCGACCTTCATCATGGCGGTCGCCATCACCGGACTCGTGTCGAACCTCAGCGGATCCCTGCGCAACGCCTCGCGCATCGGCGACTACGACCGCGCCGCGATCCTCGCCAAACGGCAGATGGACGAACTCCTCGTCAACCGCGCCCTCCCCCGCTGGGTCCAGATCAACGGCGGTTGGGACGCCTCCCTCACCGGCAGTGTCCCGGTCAAATGGCGCGCCATTGTCACTCCCTTCGACGTCCCGCCCGGCGCGGGGCCCAACGCGGCGGTCCTCGACCGCATCGAACTCCAGATCTCCTGGGAAAACCGCACCTTCACCATCGAAGGCTTCCGCCGCGGCTATCTCACCGGACCCGACGCGGAACGATTGGCGGTGATGCAGAATGGCCAATAACCACAGCAAGGGCATGGCCCTCATCGAACTCCTCATCGCGATCACGCTCGTCAGTCTGATCTCGGTCGGCATGGTGATGGCGATCCGCATCGGCTTCAACACGCAGGAAAAGACCAACGCCCGGCTCTACGACAACCGCAAGCTCGTTGCCGTGAACAACATCATCGACGCGCAGGTGAACGGCATCATGGCCCTTCCCGCCGAATGCATCGGCGGAGGCGGCGGACCCACCATCAAGATCTCCTTCTTCCAGGGCGAGCCCCAAACCATGCGCTTCGTCTCCGCCTACTCTTTGGACGAAGCCCACCGCGGATTTCCGCGCATTCTCGAATACCAGGTCGTACCCGGCGAAAACAACCAGGGCGTCCGGCTCATCGTCAACGAACACTACTACAACGGACCCTACTCGACCGGCGCCTTCTGCACCGGCATGGGTCCCCATCCGCTCGCCCCGGAACCCGCCCCGCAATTTCTCCCCGTCCAGGTCGGACGCCAGTCGTTCGTCCTCGCCGACAAACTGGCCTTCTGCCGCATCGGCTATCGCATGGCCATAAAAGAGCCCCCCTTCGAGCGCTGGGTCCCGGTCTGGACCAAGCCCGTACTCCCCTCTGCGATCCGCATCGAAATGGCCCCGCTCCCGCAGGACCGCATGCGCCTCCCGCTGGTCACCATCACCGCTCCGATCCGCGTCACCCGCGATCCCCTGGACACCTATGTCGACTTCTAGAGTCCAGCCTTTCACCATGCAGGTTCAGTCCCCCGCCGTGGGGCGGGCTTCAGCCCGCGCGGGACTTCAGTCCCGCCCGAAACACTTCCCCCTCCAAAAAGGAGGCGCCCTCCTCGCCGTCCTCTGGCTCTCCGCAGCCCTCTCCGCCATCGCCTTCGCCGTCGCCACCACCGTTCGCACGGAAACCGACCGGACCTCCAACCATGTCGAAGGCGTCCGCGCCAGATTCCTCGCCCAGGGCTCCATCGACCGCGCCCTCCTCTGGATCCTCTGGGGCATGAGCGGCAACTACACCCTCCCCAACGGCGCCCCCCGCTACTACAGGCCCCCGATGCCGTACCTCCGCTACGAGTACCCCTCCGGCGTCGTGGTCGTCGAGGTCATCCCCGAATCTTCCCGCATCAACGTCAACACGGCCCCTCCGGAGGAAATCCTCCGCATCCTCCTCGCCGTCGGCGCGGACCCCGCCACGGCCGCCCAGATCACCCGGAACATCATCTTCTGGCGCTCCACCGCCGAATCCGGCACGCCTTCCCCCCAACAATTCCTCAGCCGGACTCCGACTTTTGTCCCCCGTCACGCGTCATTCCAGGAGACGGAAGAATTACTCCTTGTGAAAGGCATGACGCCCGAACTGTTCTATGGCAAGTTCGAACGCAATTCCGAAGGCCGGCTGATCCCTCGCGGCGGCCTTCGGGATGCCCTTTCCGTCTACGGACCCAGCAACGGCGTCGACGCCAACTCCGCCACCCCTGAAATGCTCGTCGCCCTCGGTTTCCCCCCGGATCTCGCCCTTCGCATCGTGCAGCGCCGCATGGTCGTCCCGTTCCGCAGCACCGAGGACCTCGCAGCCGTCACCGCCGGGCACCCCGCCACCGGCCGCCTGAAAATCGGAGGCGGCGTCATCTGGACCCTCCGCGCCACCGCGCGTCTCCGGCTTCCCAACCGCCAGCTTTCGGACCTCGCCCGCACCGTCGCCGCCACCGTTACCTTCCACCCCGCCTACGCGCAGGAAGATCCGCCCTACCGCATCATGCGCTGGCGCGACGAACCGTGGACCCCGACCGTCCCGCTCCCCTTCTAAACACACACACGACAATGTCATTTCCCAAGTGGCTCACCTACGGAACTGGAATCGGCATCGAGATCGCCGGCGGTAACACGCTGCGCGTCCTCGCCGCCAAAGTCCGCCCCGCCGGCATCTCCGTACTGAGCACGCTCATCATCGAACGCATCGACGAACGCCAGGCTGCAGAATGGGGCGCGGAATACGCTGCCTTCCTCAAGAAGCTCGGATCCTCGCACCTCGCCGCCACCGTCATCCTGCCGCGCCACGAAGTCATCGTCCGCCAACTCGCCTTGCCCGGCGTCAAAGACGAGGACCTCGCCTCCGCCATCGGCTACCAGATCGATTCCCTCCACCCGTACCCGGAAGAGGATGTCATCGCCGACTGGGCCCGCGCCGGCAAGTCCCACTTCATCGTCGTCGGCCTCACCCGCCGCGAAACCATCGACAAGTACTCGAACCTCTTTGCCGAAGCGGGCATCCAGATCAAGTCGATTACGTCCACCCCATCCGTTTTCTACACTGCCCTGCGTTCGTACGAAGAGAAGCCCCCGCAGGAATTCCTCGCCCTGCGCGACGCCGGCAACGGCGAACTCGAGGCCTACGGTGAAGGCCCCGCCAACGTCGCCTTCTCCAACTTGTTCGACGCCCCTTCTGAAGCCATCGCCCAGCGCACCATCGCGCTCGCGCTTTCCGAACTCCGCCTGCCTCCCGAAACCGAGCCCGTCTCCTTCGAACGCGCTCTCCCCGCCCCGGTTGAAATCGCCGCCGAAATCCCGTTCGCGGACTTCGCCATCGCCTACGCAGCAGCGCTCCATTCCGCGGTCAGCCGCAACGGCCTCAACATCAACCTCCTGCCGCCCGAAAAGCGCCAGAAGGATTCGAAACTCATCTACATCCCGACGGCCGTTCTCGCGACTGCGCTCACCGCACTCTGCCTCGCCCTCATCTTCTACGACAAGATCGAGGAACGCCGCTACATGGAATCGATCAAGGAAGAAATGGCGCAGGCTCGCCCCGACGCCATCAAAGCTGACAACTTCGACAAGTCTGCGGCCACCGCCAAGGTCCGCATTGAATTGATCGATAAGTTCCGCACCCGCGCCCCGCAGGACCTCGAAGTTCTCAACGAACTCACCCGCATCCTCGCGCCGCCCGTCTGGGTCAACTCCTTCGATCTCAACCGCACCACCGTCTTCATCGCCGGCGAAGCCGATCAGGCCACTCCGCTGCTCAAGGCGCTCGATCAATCCAAGCTGTTCCAGAATTCCGACTTCACCATGCCGCTCGGCCGCACCGTCAACGGTGAAGTGTTCCGCATCCGCACGGACAGGGAGCAAGGCAAACAATGACCGAACGCGACAAACGCGCCCTGAAAATTCTGGGATTCGCCATCGTTCCCGCACTTGGGCTGTTGCTCTGGCCTTCGGGCGAGTCCGCATCCTCGACGGGAACCACCGCCGTCGTCCCCGCCGGGGCCGATACACCCGAAGCCCTCGAACGCCAACTCCAGCGCCTGCGCAAAAAACAGTCGGAACTCCCCGTCAAAGAAAACGCGGCCAAAGACATGATGGGACAACTCGCCGTCCGCGAAAAAGGACTCATCCGCGCCGACACGCTCGCCCAGGCGCAGGCCCAACTCGCGCAACTCATTCGCCAGACCGGACGCGCCCAGGGCATCGACTTCCGCTCGCTCTCCATGTCGCAGCCGCGCATCTACGGCGGCGAGTACGGCGAAATCGTTCTCAGCGCCGCGGCCGACTGCAAGATCGAGCAACTCGTTAATTTCATGGCGGAACTCACCAAGCTGCCCGAACTGGTCGCCACCGAGGATATCCGCATCTCCTCGACCGGCAACGTCAAGGAAAAGAACCTCAGCGTGCAGTTCACCATCTCGGGCCTGGTTCCGAAACAACTCGTTCCATCATCGGAGAAGAAGAGTTCGATATGAGCCGCAAGCTGTTCTACCTGAATGCGTTGCTCCTGCTGGGGATCCTGCTCGCGTCGTTTGAACTGCGCAGCCGCTGGGAAGAAGCCCGCGGCCGCGAAACCATGATGCGCGCCGGTAAACTCGCGCCCTTGAAGTGGATGGCCAAACCGCCCATCCCGGGATCCAAACCCGTCAGCGCCCTCGACTATTCGCTCGTTTCCACCCAGATGCTCTTCGCCCGCGACCGGAACCCCAATGTCCCGATCGAAATCCCGCCGCCCAAGCCCGAACCCAAATGGCCGCCGCTGCCCAAGTCGTATGGGCTGATGCTCCTCGGCGAGAAACCCCGCATCATCCTCGGCTCGGGTCCCGGAAATCAGAAAAGCTACGTCGCCGGCGACCGGATCGGCGAAATCGAGATCGTCAAGTTCGACAACCGCACGATCACCTTCGCCTGGAACGACAAGACCGTCGAAAAGCGCCTCGAGGAATTGGTCGACAACAATCCCATGGGGAATTCAGGCAACCAGCCCCCTCCCGGCGCCCCCGGAGCCCCCCCTGGCGCGCCTAAGCCCCCCGCCGGCCCTGGACTCACCTCCATTGGCCCCGGCGAGGCCACCAACGCCAAAATCGGCGGCGACACCGGCCTCAACGGAACAAAAAGTTGCACACCCGGCGACAATTCGCCCGCGGGAACCGTCTTGAACGGTATGAAGAAAGTGCTCGTGCAGGGAATGTTCGGCGCGAGCTGCTACTGGGAACCGGTGAAGTAACACCGCCGGACCAGCCCCTGTCTTCAGAAGAATCAGAAGGAAGTTCAATACACCACCATGACCGCAGCCGCTTTCGTTTTACCCCTTTTGCTGCTGACCGCGCAGGATAAGAAGCCGGTTTCGAATCCCAACACCATCCCGGCCGGCGCCGTCAAGATCGACGAGCAGACCTACAAAGTCCAGGAAAAAGACGGCAAGACCTGGGTCTATCGCAAGACCATCTTCGGCGTCTCGCGCCTCGAAGAAGAGCAGTTCAAAAAGCAGAACGAAGCCGCGCTGATCAAGCCGTCGACCGAAGCCCCCGTCAAAGTCACAGACCTCGGAACCGAGTATAAGTTCGAGCGCGCCCACGCCTTTGGCATTCAGGTCTGGAAGAAGAAAAAGAGCGAATTGACGGCAGACGAAAAGAACTACATCGAGAAAGCCGGCGCACCCGCGGCTGCAGCCGCAACCGCCGCACCGGCCGCAGGGGAGAAGAAGAACTAGATGCGGACCTCGGACACCTTTCGCGCCGTGATTGCAACGGCGCTGGTTTCCACACTTCTCCTGCAGGCGCAGGCCCCCCTCCCCGGACAGCAGCAGCAGCAACAGGATCCGGAACCCGCGGGTCCGCGCTTCCGATCCAGCCCTGCGGTGCCGCAGCCAACCCGTGAAGTCGGTGAACAGCCCGGCGCTCCGGGCCAACCCCCTGTAGGCGGCGCCATCGGAGCCGGCGGCATCTACGGCGGACTCACGCTCCAGAACGCCTCGCTCACCGAAGTCATCGACCTTCTCGCCCGCCAGCTCAAGATCAACTACATCCTGGACCCCCGTGTCCGCGGCTCCGTCATCCTCAATACCTACGGCGACGCCAAGAATATCGACCCGCGCTCTCTGCTCGACACGGTGCTCCGCATCAACGGCTTCGCCATGATCAAGACCGGCGACATCCATCGCATCGTCCCCATGGGCGAAGCGCTGCACCAGCCGATCGAGCCCCAGGTCAACGCTCGCGAATTCCCCGCCGACGACCAGGTGATGCTCAACCTGGTCTTCCTCAAATTCACCACTGTCGACGAACTCGCCAAGATTCTCACGGAGTTCACCGGCGAAAACGCCAAGATGCTCTCCTACTCGCCGGCCAACCTGCTGTTCATCCTCGACAACCGCCGCAACATGAAGCGGACGATGGAACTCATCCAGTTGTTCGACAGCGACAGCTTCGCCAACCAGCGAGTCCACCTGTTCGAGGTCAAGAACGGCAAGCCCACCGATCTCGCCAAAGAACTCGAGAACATCATGAAGTCGATTTCGCTCAACGATAAGACTTCCCCGGTCCGGTTTTTGCCCGTCGATCGCATCAACCTGTTGATCGGCATCGCACCCAACCCGGGCGTCTTCACCACAGTTGACGAGTGGCTCAAAAAGCTCGATGTCCCCGTCAAAATTACGGCCGGAGCCGTCGACAACTACGTCTACCGTGTCCGCTACCAGCGCGGTGAGTGTCTCGCTCCCGCCCTCATGATGCTGTACAACCCGAACCTCGCCTTCATGGGCGGAATGGGCATGGGAATGGGCATGGGAATGGGCGGCTACGGCGGATTCGGTGGCGGCGGTGGAATGACCGGCGTCCAGGGCAACACCGGCCTCGGCGCTGCCTTCGGGGGCGGCGGCTGCGGCGGCGCTGGCGGTATGGGAATGGGTGGCATGGGCGGCGGCATGGGCATGGGCATGGGTATGGGTATGGGTATGGGCGGTTACGGCGGATTTGGCGGCTACGGCGGCTACGGCGGTTATCCGTCGATGGGCTATGGCGCCATGGCTGGCGGATATGCCGGCGCGGCCCCTCAAGCAGGTCAGGCGCCGATCGGCTCGCCCGGATCGATTGGAACTCTGTCCAGCACCGACCAGACCGGCGGCTACATGAACCCAATGGGTCCTTATGGCATGCAGTTCAAGGGTCCCCGCATCATTCCGAACCCGCTCGACAATTCCCTGCTGATCCAGGGAACCCCGCAGGAATACCAGAGTATCCTCAAGCTGCTCAAGGAACTCGACATCCCGCCGCGCCAGATCCTGCTCGAAGCAAAGATATACGAGGTGTCGCTCACCGGAGCCTTCGCCAGCGGCGTCGCAGCCTACCTGCAGAGCCGCGACGTGAATGGCGCATCGGCCGGCGGACGCGTCGATTCGGCCCGCCAGTTCGTGGCCGCCTTCACTGGCGCAGCCACCGCCCTGCAAGCCGGCGCCCTCATCGGACGCAGCCGCGAGTTGCTCGCCTTCCTCAACCTGCGCGAGAACGCGACCAAGTCCAAAGTGATCTCGGCGCCCAGCCTGATCGCCACCGACAGTATTGCGGCATCGATCAATGTCGGCAACGAAGTCCCGACCCTGACCTCCACCATCCCCTCCAACGTGCAGACCGGAGGCAACACGCAGTTCGCGCAATCGATCAGCAGCCGCAACACCGGCGTGACGCTCAACGTGATGGCCCGCGTCAATCCCAGCGGCATCGTCACCTTGATCATCAACCAGGAAGTCAGCGCGCCCCAGCCTCCAGCCACGGGCGGCATTCAGTCGCCGTCGTTCTCCAAACGCACCGTGCAGACGCAGATCACCATGCAGGATGGCGACACCATCGCCATCGGCGGCATCATCAACGAGAGCCAGTCCCAGTCGAGTTCCGGCGTGCCCGGCTTGCACAAGCTGCCGATCATCGGGGCGGTTTTCGGCAACCGTTCCTACTCGAAGGACCGTACCGAACTCATCGTGTTCATGACCCCGCGCGTGATCTTTGACAATACCGATTTGCTCGACGCCAGCGAAGAACTGAAAGCTCGCGTCCGCAAACTGCGTAAGATCGTCAAGGAAATCTGAGTCGCCGTTGTGCTCGATTGGATCTTCGCCCGCTACCTTTTGCCCGGCGCCAGCCGCCGTCATGAGGCGCTGGTCGCGGATCGCAAGAAGCAGCTACTGGAAGGCATCGCAAGCAACAGCATCGTAGTCGAATTGGGCCCTGGAACGGGGCCCAATTTCCTTTACTTTCCGCCCGGCATCGAATGGATCGGCGTCGAGCCCAACCGCCATCTGCACATCCACCTCGACAACCGACGGGTCGTCCACGACATCCGCGAAATCCAATCCGGATTCGCCGATGCAGTCGTCTGCACGCTCGTACTCTGCTCCGTGGACGACCTTGCCGCAGTCCTGCAGGAATCCCTTCGCGTCCTCAAACCGGGAGGCCGCTTCTACTTCCTCGAACACGTCGCAGCGCCCCGCGGCACGCGTCTCTACCGGCTCCAGCGGATCCTGCGGCCCTTCTGGAAAATCCCCGCCCGCGGCTGCGACACCTGCCGCGACACGCTGCACGCCATCCGCTCCGCCTTCCCCCACGTCGAAGCCGAACAATTCTCCCTGCCCCTCGGCCCCGTCTCCCCCCACATTTCCGGCGTCGCCACCAAATCGGTAGTGTAGACTTTTAGTCTGCGCGGATCTTCCGATCCGCCCACACGTACTTGCGCCCCTCATGGACCTCCACCATCGCAAATCCGCCGCACGTAAACCCGCCGCATCCAAAGATAAACTCGCCGCACGCCAGGCCCGCGGACTCTCCCCCACCGTCCGCGAACGCATCGACGCCCTCCTCGACCCCGGCTCCTTCCACGAGTTCGGACTCCTCACCCACTCCGACGTCCCCGGCATGGAATCCAAAACGCCTGCCGACGGCAAGGTCTGCGGAACCGGCCGCATCGACAATCGCAACGTGATCCTCACAGCCGACGACCCGCTCGTCCTCGCCGGCTCCGGCGGTCGCGTCGGATCCGCCAAAACCATGCGCTGGCATGAATTCGCCAAAGAAAAGGGCTACCCGATCATCAATCTCGGCGAGGCCGGCGGCGCACGCATCCCCGACATCCAGGGCTCCGACGGACTCAGTTCCATGACCATGCGCGCCGAGATGGGCCGCCGCCTCCGCCGCGTCCCCATGGTCGCCACCATCATGGGCGAATGCTTCGGAGCCCCCTCCTGGTACGCCGCCCTCTCCGACTTCGTGGTCCAGGTCAAAGGCTCCATCATGGCCGTCTCCGGCCCCCGCGTCCTCGAAATGGCCACCGGCGAAAAGGTCGCCAGCCCCGAGGACCTCGGCGGCTGGAAACTCCACGCCGAAGTCACCGGCCTCATCGACCGCGTCGCTGAAGACGAAACCCACTGCTTCCAACTCGTCCGCGACTTCCTCGGCTATCTCCCCTCACACAGCGACGAACTCCCGCCCCGGGCAACAACAACCTCGCCGTCATCAGAAGAAGACCCCGCCGCGATCGTCCCCGCCGAACCCCAGCGAGGCTACGACATGATGCGTCTCCTCGAAACCATCGCAGACTCCGCTTCCCTCTTCCCCATCAAGCCGGACTTCGACCGCAGCGTCATCACCGCCCTCGCCCGCCTCGACGGCTACCCCGTCGGCATCATCGCCAACAACCCATCCAAACTCTCCGGCGCCATGGGACCCGAAGGCTGCGACAAGTGCGTCCAGTTCCTCTGCCTCTGCGACTCCTTCCACATCCCCGTCCTCTTCCTCCACGACACCCCCGGCTTCCGCGTCGGCCGCGAAGCCGAAGCCAAACGCATGCCCGGCCGCATCATCAATTTCATCCAGGCCCTTTCTCTCACCACCGTCCCCAAAGTCTCGCTGGTGATCCGCAAAAGCTACGGCATGGCGTACTCCAACATGGCAGGACCCGGCATGGGCGCGGACTTCCAGTTCGCCTGGCCCGGCGCCGACATCAGTTTCATGGCCCCGGAAGTTGCGGCCAACGTCGTCCATCAGCGCAAGATCCAGCACGCCCTGGATCCACAAGCCGCTTGGCGCGCCGCCGTCGAGGAAATGCGCTCCGCCAGCGCACCCTGGCGCGCCGCCGGACTGGGATTTTTGGATGATGTGATCGAACCGCGCGATACCAGAGCGGTTCTCATACGGGCGCTCGAACTAGCCCGCGGGCAAAGAGGAAAAGGAAAAAGTCAGCGCTTGCTCGCCAACTGGCCTTCCAGTTGTTGATTGACGGAGGCCTTGGAGTCCGGATCGAACTCAATCACCCGGACGCAATTCCGTCCTTCACGCTTCGCCTGGTAGAGGGCCGTGTCGGCTGCACGCAGCAACCCCTCCGGTGGCGACGCAAACGCGGGAACCGCGTAGGTCGCTCCGAAACTCGCCGAAATCTGCAGTTCCATCTCGCCGATCCGCATCGGCTCCGACGCAATCGCCTGCCGTAACCGCTCCGCGTGTGCACCTACGCACGTATCATGACAGCCCGGCAGGATGATCAGAAACTCCTCACCACCATACCGTCCCACCGAATCGTATGCCCGGCAGACAGCCGTCAATCGCCGCGCCGACTCCCGCAATACTTCGTCCCCAACCAGATGCCCGTAGGTGTCGTTGATTGTCTTGAAGTGATCGATATCCATCATGATCACCCCAACACCGGTGTCCCCGCGCTCCATGCGCGACAACTCCTTCTCGAGCATCTCGAAAACCGTCGGCCGGTTCCACAGCCTCGTCAGGCTGTCCCGCGTGGCCTGCTCACGCAAAGCCTCCTGCGCCGCCACCAGTTCCGTCTGCAGTTCCAGAATCCGGATCCCTGCCCGCAACCGGACCTGCAATTCGTGTTGATCGAACGGCTTGGTGACGTAATCGTCCGCCCCGGCCTCCATGCCCTCGATCAGGTCTTCCTTTAAACTCTTCGACGTCAGCAGAATCAGGTACGTGTACTTGTCCTTCTGCAGTTGCCGGACCATCCGGCAGACCTCAGGACCCGTCAGGCTGGGCATCACCCAGTCTAAAATCGCCAAAGAAGGAGCGTTCGGCGCCTGTAAAGACTCCCACGCCGCCAATCCGTCAGGGACCGACACCACGTCATAGCCCCATTTCCGAAGCGCCACCTCCAACAGATGACGTGACACGACACTGTCATCCGCGATCAGCACCCGGAGCCGGTTTGTTTGTTTCGCCTTCTCCAACACAAATTACTCAGTTCCAACCCGGACAACGAAGGTCCGCGCCTTGTACGACACTCCTCATATCGTCCCTGAATCGGGCAAACGTTAGCGAATCCTGCGATTTGCGGGACGATGCACTCCATTACAGCACCAATTTGATCCCTGCTGGCGGAGGGGGACTAAGGACACTTCCCCAGATGTCAAAGCGTGCTTCCCTTACCTGGCCCGGTGCGTTACCCTAACGGCTGCATATCCGGTATGTCCACCTTCCGCGCTCTCGTGGCCACCCAAGCCGCCGACACCAAAGCCACCTCCGTCGGCTTCCAGGAACTCTCCCTCGACCAGTTGCCCCCCGGCGACGTTCTCATCCAGGTCTCCCATTCCAGCCTCAACTATAAGGACGGCATCTGCGTCACCGGCAAACCCGGCGTGATGCGCTCGTTCCCCATGGTCCCCGGCATCGACCTCGCCGGTACGGTCGTCGAATCTTCCACCCCCGACTTCGTCCCCGGCGACTCGGTCGTCCTCACCGGTGGCGGCCTCGCCGAAACCGCCTGGGGCGGCTACTCCGCTTACGCGCGCGTGAAAAAGGATTTCCTCGTCAACCTTCCCGCCGGACTTTCCGCCAAACAGGCCATGGCCATCGGCACCGCCGGATTCACAGCCATGCAGTGTGTCCTCGCGCTTGAGAAGCACGGCGTCGCGCCCGGCGGCAAGGAAGTCGTCGTCACCGGCGCGGCCGGCGGCGTCGGCAGTGTCGCCGTAGCCGTCCTCGCCAAACTCGGATATCGCGTCGTTGCCTCCACCGGCCGGGTCGCGGAAACGCAGGACTACCTGAAATCCCTCGGCGCCGCTGAAGTCATCGACCGCAGCATCCTCGCCGCGGAATCGAAGCGTCCTCTGGAAGGCGAGCGTTTCGCCGGAGCCGTCGACACCGTCGGAGGCGCCACCCTCGCCGGACTCCTCCGTTCGATCGCCTATCGTGGAACTGTCGCCGCCTGTGGACTCGCCGGAGGCACCTCGCTCCCAACCACGGTATTGCCGTTCATCCTCCGCGGCGTCACGCTAGCCGGCATCGACTCCGTCCGCGCCCCCCAACCCGAGCGCGCCGAAGTCTGGTCCCGTCTCGCCTCGGACCTCTCCCTGGACCTCCTTGAGTCGATGACCACCGTGGAACCGCTCACCAACATCATCGCCCTCGGCGAAAAAATCCTCGCCGGCTCCACCCGGGGCCGCGTCGTCATCGACGTCAACGCCTGAAGAAACCGGTGTCGCCGGCTTTCAGCCTTTGCGGGTTTTGAGTGGGCCTCCCGGCGCAGCGGATTCCGTGCACGAGTTCGTCCACTGTCACTGGCGAGAGGGAGAGATCCAACGGGCCATGGGCGTCGAGGATCGCTTCGATAGAACCGGAGACGGGCGGCTTGTTCCGCTCCGTGATGATCACGGCACTGGAATCTAACACCAAGCCGTTGAGAACGGCCCCCACAATCAGCAGCGCCGCGGTGACTCTGAAAACCGACACTCCGTTTTACCTCCAAAAACCCGGACCCGCAAGGCGAACCAAGACCATGAAGGGTCTCGCGTACCACTGATCCGCTCCTCGATCACTTCCCTGCACCGGACCAGGAACTGCGTTCCACGAGCATCGGGCTGGAACTTGAAAACGATATCGAACACCACAGGTCTACTGTTCGCATCGAATACTTGTTCCAGAATCTCTCCGCTCTCCACAAAAGCAAGATAGGTATTCAGCTTTCCTGTAAGACGATCTGATGGTGGTCACTGTCAATCCAATCGAGATGATCTGAGATGGTAAGAGTGACCGCCCCAGTAATCTTGTTAACCCCGAGAAAGTCGATTACTCGGGGATCGTCAACCGCCATTGGGCAACCTCCTCGTCGCCAGAACGATCTTGTCCGGCATCGCTCGAGTCGTGGCTCGCCAATCCCGACCACTGTAGCCCCGCTCTTTTCAATCGGTAGAAAGTCCGCAAACGAAGGGCGTTCGCCAGTCCGTCGGCGCGATCGATCGCTGGTTCAACCTATATTTCGAATCTTACCAGCAACTTACAGGAAGCGCTTTGGTGGCAAAAATTGCGATTGATAAAATGAAGTCGAAGGTAGACGCTTGCCGCGAATCGAAATCCGGCAAGCGTCTTTTGTTTGGCTGAGACAGTTTCGGGAGGCCCTGCGAAGGTGTCCCCCCCGGCGGATGCTTGACAACTGAATAAGAGGCCGGGGGGCGGCAACAACCACACGATGCACATCGCAACACGCTTATTTTGTTACAGTTGCAGTCACTCAGCAAATCCGGATGCGTCCGAAACAAACCCGAGAAACCATTTGAATTGTGTAGTTTGCAGACACGTCTCGGGCGTTTCGGGAAAATGGATTACCGAAACGAACCCAAGGGTTCCAGAGCCGGCCCATTAGTATCAACAACTTAGGAGCACACCAACCAGCCCGGAACCCAAAACGAACCCAGGATTTGGGTTCCTTTTGGGTTCAAAACGCCCCAGCGAACCCAGGAACGAACCCGAGAACGTCCCTACCGCAGCCGCAACTTCACAATCGTCTCCAGGTGGTACGTCTGCGGGAACAGGTCAATCAGCGTCAGCCCCGCGATATCGTACGTCCCCTTCAACTCCGCCAGATCCCGCGCCAGCGTCGACGGGTTACACGACACAATCGTCACCTGCGGAGCCTTCAACCGCAGCAAATCCCGCACCACAGACTTACCCAACCCCGTCCGCGGCGGATCCGCCACAATCAGGTCCGGCGTCTTCGTCGCCCGCTCCAGCCAGTCCTCTGTCCTCGCACAACTCGTCCGCGACGCCGCCGTCTCCAGCTTCGCCCGCTTCAGGTTGAACTGCAGATCCGAATGCGCCGCCGCCCCCACTTCCACAGCCGTCACCTGCTGGAACTTCCGCGCCAGCGGCAGCGTGAACAGCCCGACGCCCGCATACAGATCGTACGCCGAACTCCCCTCCGCCCCGTCCAGCACCCCGGTCACCAGTTCCTCGATCAGAAACCGGTTCACCTGGAAGAACGACTTGTGGTTCACGCGAAACACGTCCGAACCACCCACCGTGTAGTCGAGATTCGGTTGATCCATCCCCGGCACAAGCTTCGCCGCCTCTTCGAAAAACCGCTTCGCCAGAGGACGCGCCGTCCGCAGGATGTTCAACTGCGTCGACGTCTCATTCGTGAACAGCTCGAACCGTGACACGAACTTCGGCAGAATCGGCCGGATCTTTTCGATCGCCGCCCAGATCGTCGGCGACGCGATCGGACACTCGCTGATCGGCACGAGCGCATTGCTGCCCTGCTCGAAGTACCCAAGCTTGCCATCCTCGATCTGGAACTGGCAGCGGTTGCGATACTCATACTGCGGACCAGAGATCACCTCCACGCCGCCCGCGTACTCGATCTTCCCCATGCGAGCCAGTTGCTCCACCAGGATCCCGGCCTTCAACTCCAACTGGGTGTCGTACTTCGCATGCTGATACTGGCAGCCCCCGCACTCGCCGAAGTGCTTGCACCTCGCCGCCACGCGGGCCTTCGACGGCTCGAGGATCTCCACCGTCTTGCCCCATTGCACGCCCTTCCGGCCTGGTTCGCTTTCCACCTTCACCAGTTCCCCCGGCAGCACAAAGCCGGCGAAATGAGTCGCGTCGTTGGCCCAGCCGATGCCGTGGCCCCCGTACACCCATTTCTCGATGCGCACTTCGTTTACGATAAAAGTTACCCCCATACAATGAAAGCAAGAGTCTTCTCCGGTATTCAACCCACCGGCAGCCCGCACATCGGCAACTACCTCGGCGCCCTCAAGAACTGGGTCAAGATGCAGCACGAGTACGAATGCATCTGGGGCATCGTCGATCTGCACGCGATCACGCTCTACCAGGACCCCAAGGAACTGCGCCGCAAGATCGTCGAACTCGCCGGCATGTTGATCGCCATCGGACTCGACCCGAAAGAAACCAGCATCGTCGTCCAGTCGATGATCCCCGCCCACACCGAACTCGCCTGGATGCTCACCTGCGCCACGCCCCTCGGCTGGCTCGAACGCATGACGCAGTACAAGTCGAAGGCACAGGCGCAAGAGACCGTCGGCGATGGACTCCTGCAATACCCCGTGCTTATGGCCGCGGACATCCTGCTCTACCAGGCCGCCTTCGTGCCCGTCGGAGACGATCAGTCCCAGCACCTCGAACTCACCCGCGACATCGCGCAGCGCTTCAACTCGCTCTATGGCGAAACCTTCGTCATGCCGGGCACCCGCCTGCCTTCCGTCGGCGCCCGCATTATGGGCCTCGATGAGCCGGAAAAGAAAATGAGCAAGTCCAGCACCGGACCCAATCACGCCATCAGCCTGCTCGACGATCCCAAGGTCATCACCAAGAAGATCATGCGCGCCACCACCGACTCGAACCCCGCCGTGGACTTCGACAACATGGGCGCCGGCGTCGCCAATCTGCTCGCCATCTTCCAGGCCTTCACCGAATACAGCGACGATCAGATGAAAGCCGAATTCGCGGGACTCCGCTATGGCGACATGAAGAAGAAGGTCGCCGCCGCCGTCGTTGCCGCGCTCGAACCCATCCAGGCCCGCTACCGCGAAATCACCGCGGACCCCAGCTATCTCGACGGCGTCCTGCATGAGTCCGCCGCGCGCGTGTCGCCCATCGCCAACGACACCGTCGAAAAAACCAAAAAGGCCATGGGCCTCTATACGGCGTCGTGACCGTTGGAGCCTATGCCGGACTCCTCCGCCGGAACCGCAACTTCCGGCTCGTCTGGTTTTCGCAGATCATCAGCGAAATCGGCGACTGGTTCTACTCCGTCGCCGTCCTGAGCTTCGTCATCCAAGCCACCGGCAGCGCCCGCTCCATGTCGCTGGCCTTCGTGATGCAGGTCTTTCCGCAAGTGATCTCATCGCCCTTCGCCGGCGTACTCAACGACCGCCTCAGCCGCCGCCGCATCATGATCTCGACCGACTGGGCGCGAGCCGTCATCGTGCTCGCCATGCTGCTGGTCCGCGGACCCGACATGATCTGGCTCCTCTACATTCTGCTGTTCTTCGAAACCGTCATGTGGGCTCTCTTCGAACCCGCGCGCACCGCGTCGATCCCCAACATGACCGAAGGCGAGGACACCGCCGTCGCCAACGCGCTGTCGAGCGCCACCTGGGCCGTCGCCTTCGCCATCGGATCCGGCATCGGTGGCATCGTGCAGGCCTACTTCGGTCGCGAATCCGTCTTCGTCATCGACTCGCTCTCGTTCGTCACCTCTGCTCTGTTGCTTACGCGCACGCGCTACCACGAACCGCATCTCGAAGGACAGCATCCGCTCTCCTGGCGCGACTTCGTCAACTACGGCGAGATCCTCGACGGCTTCCGCTACGCCCGCCAGGATCGCGAACGCTTCCGCACCATGTTCGTCAAAACCGGACTCGGTTTCCTCGGCGTCAACTGGATCGCGCTGCCGCTGCTAGGCGAAAGAGAGTTCCCCGTCCAACTGCCCGGCGTCTCGGCCTCCGCGGCCGGAACCCTCGGCATGAGTTTTCTATTGTCTGCCCGCGGCGTCGGAGCAATGGTCGGCGCGCTCGCCGGATCCGCCTGGGCCGGCATCAACATCCTGCGTTTGCGCAACAACATCGGCATCGGATTCTGTTTGGGCGCCGCCGGCTACTTCCTGCTCTCGCAGTCGCCCAACTTCGCCATCGCCGCGCTCTGCGTGATCCTCGCGCACGCCGGTGGATCCATGTCGTGGACCGCGTCCACGACACTCCTCCAGAAGATCACCGAAGACAAGTTCCGCGGCCGTGTCTTCTCGTCCGAATACGCGATGTCGATGTCCATCCTCGCGGCCATTACCTATGCCAGCGGCATCGCGATCGACGCAGGCTGGCCCGTGCGCACGGTCTGCGCCGCGGCCGCCGGCCTCATCCTGCTGCCCGCCATCTGGTGGTTCGCTACGGCTGCTTCTTCTGGTCCTGCGGCTTCTTCTTCCGGAACAAATCGATAACGCCCTGCACTGTCTTTGCAGGATCCTGCATGCCCGCCGGCGAAACCAGGCTCTTCACCTTCAGCTTCGCGAACTGCTCCGGATCCGGCGACACAACAGGCTTGGCGAACGAACCACGCAGCATCGACGGGATGATCAACTGTCCGCGTTCATCGGCCAGCGCCGTCACCATGAAGCCGCCCACCTGCGAACCGCCGACCTTCTTGCTGAACTCGCTGTCGAGCACTGCGCCGATCTTCATATCGAGTGTCTCCGCAACCAGGTTCATGGTCCCCGCGCCGCTCAACCGCGCGCCTGCCATCTGGACATCGAGATCGTTCGTCTGCGCGATGCCGTTCACGATCTTCAGTGTGCCGCCCATCTTCACGAAGTCGGTGAAGTTCGACTGCTGCGCCGAATAGCCAAAGAACTTCGCGAACTTCGAGATCTCGTTGAGCATGTTCACGCCCGCGAGTTTGCCGTCCGCAAGCCGGATCGACATGCCGCCATTCATCGACTTCACCATGTCGCCGCCCGCCGTGAGTTTGAGATCCGTATCCGCGCCGAACTTTCCGAACAACACCTGCTTCAACGGCGTCGCCGCGGACACAAGTTTGTTCGCGTCCACCTGATCCATCTTCGCTTTCACGGTGATTTCAGGCGCTGCCGGACGCATGTCCGCCGCGATCCGCCCGCTCACGCCGCCTCCGAACAATTCGGCCTTCAGCGGATCGAGCACCACCACCCCCTGATCGAGCGTGCACGTCGCGTTCACTTGCGTCAGCACGATGTTGTTCACATCGAGCGTCCCGATATGCACCGTCCCGCCGCCCGTCGCTTTGTTGAACGTCGACGGCTTCCCGGCGCCCGAAGACGACGACGAACCCGAAGTGCCGAGCACCTGCTGCATCTCGGCCATGTTCCAGCGGTCGATGTCGAGCGCGAACTTCACCACCGGATCACTGAAATCCTGCAGGCTCAGCTTGCCCTTCAGGTTCGAACCCGCCAGGTTCGCCTGCAGCGCGTCGATCCACACACCGTCTTCTTCGAACCGCGCATCCAACTGCGGAACCGTCACCGGCTTCGACACGCCCGGCAGATTCAACTGCGCCTTCTCGATGCGCCCTTTGCCGTTGTACTTCGGCTTCTTCGCGGACCCTTGCACACGCACGTCGAGATCGACCAGTCCCGATCCCGTCACGCCCGGAGCCGCCATGCCGAACGCCTGCCCGACGCTCAGCAGTTCCGCGACACTCGCGTTGTCCGCCTTCACCGACGCATCGATCGTCGAAGCGTCCGTCGTGTAGTTGGTCAATGCGAAGTTGCCGGTCAGCTTCGTGCCGCCCGCTTCAATCTGAAACGGCGTCGACCGGATCTCTTTCGGATTCAGCGCCAGCTTCAAATCCGCGATCTTCACCGGCTGCTTCCAACTCGAGTTGCGGACCTCCAGCCCGCTCGCCTCGATGTTGCCATTCATCGCCGGTTTCTCGAGCGATCCCGTGATCGCGACGTCCGCCGTCAGCGAGCCCTTCGCCTGCATGCCCGCATCGGCGCCCGCGCCAAGAGCCGCATACAACTTCAGCAATTCGTCGATCGGACTGCGCGTCGTCGCGACCTTGAGGTTCGCCGTTTGATCTTCGACCGTGCCGGACACATTGAGTTTCGTGCCACCCACCGCGATCTCGAGCGCCTTCAAATCGGTGCGCTTTTTATCGAGGTTGTGCTGCCCGTCGACTTGCAGATCCACGGGGAAGGTCAGGTTGCTCTTTCGGATCCGCAGTTTCTCGAGATGGATCTTGCCCTTCGCCGAAGCCAGCGAATTCTCGTATCCGCAATCGATCTCGCCCGACACGACCGCGTCGACATCCGCGGCGTCCTTCTGCTTCAGGAACTGCTGCGCGCTCCGCACCGTGACGTTCACCAACTTCAACTTTCCGGCCGTCCCGCTGCCGGACCACGCGATCGACGGCTTCCCGTCTCCCGGCAGATGCGCCTCGGCGTCCACCTTGAACGGCTTTCCTGGCTTGTAATCGCGCAGGTCGACGTCGATGTGATCATACTGCTGCCGCGCCGGCTTGGCCGCGGACAAATCGGTGAATCCCGCGCGACCGTCCACGATCAACAACCGCTCGATCGACGGCCCCGCCGACGAATCGCCCGAATCGCTGCCGAGCGTCGAGAAGTTCCACGTCGAGCCGTCCTTCTTGCGGATCAGCTCAACTTCCGGTTCCTGCAGCGTCAGGGACGAGACTTCCACTTGCCGCCGCAGCAACGCAAACAATCCCAGGCTGACGCGCAGTTCCTTCGCCGCGGCAAACGGCCGCTTCGACACACTCGCCAGCGCCGGATCCTCCTGAATCGAGAAATCCCGAATGCGAATAGAAAGAGGCAGAACGCTGAGTTCCATTGGACCCAACGCCACTTCGCGCTTCAGTTTCGCTCGCAACTGGTCCTGAATCAGCCCCCGATACGAGTTGACATCGATCAAATAGGGCAGAGAGAACCAGACAGCGGCAAGAATTGCGGCAAGTCCCGCACCCCAGCGGAACGCCTTGTTTTGGAAGATAGCCATCCTGGCTAGATGGTAGCGACCTACTTGGTCAAACTGAAGCGGTCGATCTCTTTGCCGGTGCGATCCAGTTGGACGAAATCCGCGCGCTTGCCGTCGATCTTCACCTGCGTCAGCGAGTGGATCTTCGCGATGAACTTCATCGTGAACTCCTGCCAGCTCTTGGCATCGTCTTCCTGTTCGGGGTCGTAGAGTTTGTTGCCGCCCGCGCCGGTCACGATGTACACGACGCCGTTCGGACGCGTGCTGCCGGAACGATCGAGTTCCCACTTGCCCTCGACTTCGCGCGACTTCGCGTAGTCGAACATCTCAGGCTTGAAGCGCAGTGGATAACTGCGCTGGTAGTTGTGCACGTGTCCCGAAAAGACGACATCCACGCCGTACTTCTCGAAGATCGGCGCGAGCAGGCGCGCCTGCTGGTCTTTAAAATGCGCCTTCGACGAATTGAATCCGGGATGATGCAGTCCCACGAACTTCCAGGTCGCCTTCGACGCTGCGGCGAGATCATCCGCCACCCACTTCTGGAACTCCGCGTTGGACCAGTCCGCGTAGTTGTTGGAATCGAGCACCAGCCAGTGCGAGTTGCCCCAGTCGAACGAGTAATTCACCATGCGCGAGAAGTTCGCGCCCGCGGCCTTGCGGAAATCCGCCACACGCGCCGCATCGCCTTCGATCTTCGCAAACATCGGCAGTTCCGGACCATTCAACGGCATCGACCAGTAGTAGAAATACGGCAGCGCGTCAGGATACTTGCCGAGATCGCGCGTCGCCAGGTCATGGTTGCCGGCCGACGCCGCCATCACCACCGACCGAATCAACGGCGCCGCGGCGTCCGAGTTGTAGATAGGAAAGTGCCGGGTGCGATACTCGCTGACCAGCCCGCGGCTGTACACGATGTCGCCGGTGTGGAACACCAGTCCAGGCGCCAGTTTGTGGGTCAACGCGGCGATCTCCTTCTGCTCGGATGTGTTGGCACCGCTGTCCCCGAAGACTACGACCTGATACGGGCTCTTCGCCGCCGGCCGCCCGGACGCTTTCGCTTCGAACACGGCCTTACCGTCCAGCAGCACGCGGTACGAGAACGTCTCGCCGATGCCGGTCAGTTTCGCCGTGTAGACGACGTGCGGTTCCGTACCTTGCAGCCGGATCTCGTTCGCCACCGGCGCTGCCATCGGACGGAACTTCGCGCCCGGCTTCGCGGCGACCTCGACACTCCACTTCCCCGGCCCCGGGACCTGCCACATCAACTCCAGCCCCTTGGGATCCTTACCCAATTGCAGGTACGGCTTTTCGAGAAACGGTCCCTCTTGCGCGGCAGTCGGGCAAGCCAGATTCAGGATCCAAACGATCGACAACAGCAGCAGACGCTTCATCAAAGGCAGTCTATCAGCGAAACCCTACAATTCCGTAAATCGCGGATGGTCCATTGGTCCGCGTGCGGCACGCGCAGAAACGCAAGCGCCTCCCGCAGCGTTGCCTCGTCACCGCGTTCATCGACCGGCGGGGCGAGAGTCTGCTTGCTGAGCTTTTCCCCGGACGCATCGCGCACCACCGGGATATGCGCGTAGCGCGGCGTGGGATACCCGAGCAGCCGCTGCAGCAGAATCTGGCGGCCGTTGGAATACAGCAGGTCTTCACCGCGGACGACATCGGTAACGCCCTGATCCGCGTCGTCCACGACGACGGCGAGTTGATACGCGAAGTACCCGTCGGCGCGCAGCAGCACGAAGTCGCCGGTCGTCTCCGCAAGCACGTCCGTCTGCGGACCCCGGACGCGATCCACGAACGAGATCACCGCATCGTCGACCCGCAGCCGCCACGCCCGCGCGGCCTTACCGGGAGGCAAGCCATTGCGGCAGGTCCCCGGGTAGATACCCGGCACGCGCGAACATCCACAAGGAAACGCATGGGAACCCAACGCCGCGAGCGCTGCACGGTACAGATCCTTGCGCCGGCTCTGGTACACCACCGGACCATCCCATTCCATGCCGTACGCTTCCAGGCACCGCAGGATGCTGTCGGCCGCGCCGGGCACGGTGCGCGGTTCATCGACATCCTCGATGCGCACCAGCCAGCGGCCGCCTTCGTGATAGCGGGCGTCGAGGTAGCTGGCAAGCGCCGCGACGAGAGATCCGAAATGCAGCGGACCCGTCGGCGACGGCGCGAAACGGCCTATATATGCTTGTACCGCTGCTTCATCCACGCGACGAACTTCTCCGGCGCTTCCATGGTCGACAGGCGGCTCTGGCGCACCAGCGACCAGTCGTCGAAGAGGTGCGATTCCTTGATCTCTTTGAGCCCAACAGGCGGGTCGATCTTTGCCACGAACTCGAGGTCCGTCACCGCGGACTTGGGGTTCTTGGGATCCGGCCGCCCTTCGGTCAGCACCTTGGCGACGCCGACCACGGCCGACTCGCCGCCCGAGTGGTAGATGAACACCTTGTCGCCCGGCTGCATGCCGCGGATCGTCTTGACGGCCTGCGGATTCACCACGCCATCCCAAAGCGTCCTGCCGTCCTTCTGCAACTGGTCGATCGAATAGACCTGCGGTTCAGACTTCGCCAAAAACCACTTCATTGTCTCTCCTGGAAGCCCCTTTTTGATCGTCGATAGTAACACGGAGGGAGGGTGCAATCCCGTCGGCGCCGGAGCCGGGTGAAACGTGTCTCTTTGATAGAATAAGAATCGGAAAAGATGCGCTCAATTCCAGCCGGCGCGCGCTGTCACGCGGCCCGCGGGCGGGGGTGCTTGTTGTTCCGAGCGGAGTCCGGCCGAATCATGATTCGAAACAAAAGCTTGTTGCTGCGTCTGATTGCACTTGGAACTCTGGCGTTCACGGTCTGGTCGCAAAAAATGCCCCAGCCGGTTCGCAAAGATGAGTCCACCCAGGAAAATAAAGATTCCTCGAAAAACCAGCCCGATGCCACAATGGGCAAGCCCGCCACCCCGAACGTGGGACTGGCGGTCGATCCCGGCAAGTACGTGATCGGCGGCGAGGACGTTATCGCGATTCAAACCTGGCGCCACCCCGAATTCACGTTCAATATGGCCGTCCGTCCCGACGGCAAGGTCGCGATCCCGCTGGTGGGCGAGATGCAAGTGGCCGGGTTGACGCCCGATCAGTTCCGCAAGAACTACGCCAACGCCATCGGCGACTACGTGAAGAATCCCGAAGTCTTCGTGGTCGTGCTCGAGGTGCGCAGCAAGAAATACTTCGTCGATGGCGAAGTGCAGCGTCCCGGCGAATACCCGCTCATCGGACCTACGCGAATTCTCGAAGCGCTAAGCCGCACGGGCGGCTTCCGCGACTTCGCCAACCGCAAGAAGATCCAGGTGCTGCGGGGGACGCAAACGTTCCGCTTCAACTGGGAAGAAGTCATCAAGGGCAAAAAGCCCGAGCAGAATATCCTGATCGAAAGCGGCGACCACATTGTGGTTCCGTAGAACGATCGGTCTGAAATAATCCAGGAGTCCTTTTCCGAAAACAAAGCCATGCAAGCACAGGAAACCTACGGCGTTGCCCGGCGTCCTCTCGATCTCGAGGATTACATCGATTTACTCCGCCGCCATCGCGGATGGATCTTTGGCCCGTTGTTCGCCATGCTCGTCCTGACGGTGGTCGGATGCTACCTTTGGCCCGACACCTACGAATCGCAAGCCTCGCTGCGAATTGTATCTCCCACACTGGATCCGAACCTGGCCCTTTCGCCCATCAATTCCCAGTTGAGCGACCGGCTCAACTCCATGGCGTCGACGATTCTCAGCCGCACGGTTCTCCAAACGATTATTCAAACGCACGATCTGTATCCGAAAGACCGAAGCCGGCTGCCGATCGAGGACGTGATCGAAACCATGCGGAAACGGATCACGATCGAGCCGGTAACCTCGACTTCCGCCAATCCGACCAATCGCAACACGACCGCCTTCCGGATCAAGTTCTCGTATGAAGACCGGTTCAAAGCGCAAAAGGTCGTAGGAGAACTGGTTTCCCGCTTCATCAACGAGAATCAGAAGGAAAAGACCAGCGGCGTGGTGCAAGGCCTCAACCTTTTCCGCGACCGTCTGGACCAGGCGCAGAAGGAACTCGAGACTGCGGAAACCAAGCTGGCGCAGTTCCGAGCCGCGCACCAGGGCCGGCTGCCCGACCAGGAAAACTCGGTCCTGCAGCAGATGAATACGCTGCAAACCCGCCTGAGCCTGCTCAACAGTTCGCTGTCCCGCGCGACACAGGACAAGATGATGCTCGAAACCAACCTGGGCGTCGAGCAGGAACGCCGCCGGTCGGTCAAAGAGTATGTCGAGGTTTCCGAGCCCGAACGCGCCAAGAACGAACGGCTGCAGGAGTACGACCGCGAAATCCGCAAGCTCGAAGACTCGATCAGCGTCCTGCGGGAGTCGGTCACCGAAAAGCATCCCGACATGATCCAGGTGCGGCAGCGGCTCGCCACCGTGAAGAAGGAACGCGACGCGCTGTTCAAGGAAGAGAGCGCGAAGAAGAATTCCGATGGAGCGACGCGCAAGGTCCTCGATCCGCAGGCGGTGCGTCTCGCGCAGGAACACGACGGCAACATCAAACGATATCAGGCCCAGATCGAAGCTAAGAATCTCGAGATCGAGACCTTGAACCGGGAGGCTCGCGAGGTCTCGCAGCAGGTCAAATCGCTCAACGAACGGGTGCAGGGCATTCCGCTCAGCGAGAAGGAATACTCGGAACTGATCCGGGAACGCGACGTCGCCAAGGAACGGTTCCAGGAAGCGAATATCAAGAACAACCGCATGCAAAGCGGCGAAGAGATCGAGACCCGCAAGCTCGGCGAAACGCTGGAACAGCTCGATTCGCCTTTGCTGCCGCAGTCGCCTTCTGAACCCAAGCGTCCTCTGATCATCGGCATCGGCGTGGCGCTCGGCCTGTTTATCGGCCTCGTGACAGCCGGCGCGCGGGAATTGAAGGATACGTCCCTGAAGAACCTCAAGGATGTGCGGGCGTACACCAAGATGACGATCCTCGGCAGCATCCCGCTGCTCGAGAATGACCTGGTAGTACGGCGCCGGCGCCGCATTGCCTGGCTCGGCTGGACGGTCGGCGTCATTCTGGGCATCGCGCTGATGTCCGCTTCGGTTGTCTACTATTACGCAAAGAAAGGCTAGACCACGCACCCATGAGTCGAGTACATGATGCTCTCCGCCGTGCGGGTCACGGCTTCAATCCTCCACCGCCCGCGCCTGCCGCTGCGCAAGGCGCCGCTGCCCGCGAAAACGCCGCCGCCTCGGCCGTTGAGGCGAGGCCGGCGTTGAAAGGGATCCTCGACGATATCGAGGAGATCGATTTCCAGCCGCTGCCCGATTCTCTGCTCGTCGACCCCAGGCGCACCCATGACGCGCCGTCCGAAGAGTTCCGGACCCTGCGCACGCGGCTCAATCACCTGCAGAGCCAGCAAGGCCTCCACACGCTGGTGATCACGTCGGCGTCGCCTGCCGAGGGTAAGTCTTTCGCGGCCGCCAATCTTGCGCTCGCGCAGTCGCAACTGGCGGGCAACATGACGCTGCTCGCGGACTTCGACTTCCGCCGCCCGATCGTGCACAACATGTTCGCGATCGACCGCAGCCCGGGCATCACGGATTATCTGCTGGGGAAGATTCCGCTGCAGCGCGCGATGCGGCGGGTGCGGGGTACGAACCTCGTCATCATGCCCGCCGGTGAATCCGTCGTCAATCCGCTGGAACTGCTGAACCTGCGGGAAGTCCGGCAAATGCTGGAAGACCTGCCGACGATCTTCAACTGGGTGGTGCTCGATTCGCCGCCACTGCTATTCGCCGCCGACGCGAACCTGCTGTCGACGATCAGCGACGGCACGATGCTGGTGGTCCGCATCGGACACACGACGATCGATTCGATTACGCGCGCGGTGCAGTCCCTCTGTCACGACAACGTCGTGGGCATTGTGGTGAATGGCGCCCGGCGCGGTGAACTGTACTCGAAGTACACGTACTATCACACCTACTACACGCCCACCGACAAGCGCGAAAGCGAAGAGGCGGAAGCGGAAGAAGGTTCGGAGTAGCGGATCGCGCGCTCTAGCGCTTCTTCGGAGGCGTCAGGGCGCGCTTGATCATCAGGTCGCGATCGCCGGTGGACCAGGCATGCTGCAGGTCCTCTTCCGGCAATCCGGCCACACGGCCCAACAGGATGTACGAAGGCAGAGAGTGCTCTGCCTGTTTCCATTTCGCCATTTCGACGATCGAGTCCCAGGCGCGGTCTTTAATCTGCGCGAGAATCCGCTGGTCGCGTGAATCGGTGAGGTTCACCAGGAAGCGCGCGGCCTGCATGCGATCTCCCCAGGACAGCGAGTTCAACATCTCGATGAACCAGGTCGCGGGGATTTTGATTTCCGCATCCGGATCGAGCTTGGCCTTCACCGCGATCGCTCCGAGATTGCGCACGGCGTTGTTGCGCACCGTGTCGTCGGCGTCTTTCAAAGCATAGGAGAGATCATCGACAATGCGCGTCTTGTCTTTCGCGTAGCCGAGCACGTAGACGGCAATCGCCCGCTGCACCGGATCGCCCGCTTCGTGCAACACCGACCGCAGCGCCGTGCCGTGCTTCTCCGCAAGGTCCACGAACTGCAGCTGGATTTCACGCGCCGGGGCGAACTTCATCAGCGAGTGGCCTTCGGTGAGGTCCTCTTGCGGCGTGTCTGCCTTGGCCGCTTCGTTGACCTGCTCGATGAACGCCATGTAGGCCTTCTCGACTTCCTCGGGGACCTTCGCTTCGCCGTCGGGTTCCGCACGATAGGAGAAATGGGGAGCGCCCCGTTCCTCGATTCCGACGTACAGGATCGCCTTGCCGGCTTCGCAGCAGACGGCCTGCGCTTCGGCGGCCACGACGCCGCTCACGAGGTTCATGCGGACCTCGAGTTCCACGCGGCTCGGCGGCATGGGCGAACCTTCGCTGATGCCGAGCGCCTTGCGCAGTTTCTCGACCGGCACCTTGCGCACGCCGTAAAAGTCGATGATGGCGACCTCGGGCCGCTTCTGCAGTACGGGCTGAGGCTGCGCCATGGCGGGAAGCAGCAGAAGTCCCGCGGCGGCCAGGAGTCTCGGGGTAAAGGAAGAAAACACGCTTCTCATGTAGACGGATTGCCGGCTATTTCGAGTACGCCTGTTTTTCCGCCAGATCGCCCAGGAGCGGCAGTTTCCACGTTTCGCCCGAGTAGGCCTTGAACATCAGCAGAACCCAGACCGCCAGCAGTCCCAGTCCGAACAGCGCAAGAATCATGCTGCCGAGGATCGCACCGAGAACGGGAAGCAGCGTCAGCACGCCTGAGACGAGGAGCAATCCAAACCAGACGATGAAGGCCGTGATGCTGAAGAACAGGCTCTGCATCGCGTGAAAGCGGATGTTCGGCTTGCGGTTGTAGGGTTCGAGGACGAGAAACAGGATCCCGGTAAGAACGCCCATCAGATACGCGAGCGCGCAGACCAGATTGTCCGGCAGGTCGGTCGATTGCGCGGCGCCGGGAGGCGGAGGAGGCGGCGGCGGGACCGCTCCGGCAGGATTGTTGTCGGCGCCGCATTTGGCGCAAAAGCGCCCTTCCAGGGACGAGCCGCACTGAACACAAAAAGCCATGTATTCCTATTATCGGCCTTCGCTCAGGATCCGGTAGACGTCGCGCTTGCCGAGTCCGCGGTCGCGGGCGACCTGCTTGATGGCGTCCATGCGTGACACGCCGGCGCGTTCGAGTTCCGCGACGGCTTCGGCGAGCGGCCGGTCGTCTGCGGCGGGCGCGGCTTCGGCCTTGCCGATCAGGACGGTCATCTCGCCCTTGATCGCCGGACGCTGCTCGAGTTCCTGACGGATATGCGCAGGCGATCCGCTGAGGAACTCCTCGTGGAGTTTGGTGAGTTCGCGCGCCAGCACGACGGGGCGTCCGGGCATTGCCTCTTCGATGTCCGTGAGCGTCTCGACAATGCGGTGCGGGGCTTCGTAAAAGACGAGCGTAGCCGGATCTCGCGAGAGGTCCCGCAGGACGTCGAACCGGGCCTTTCGCTTTTCCGGAAAGAAGCCGCAGAAGCGGAAGGCGTCGGTGGGGAGTCCGCTGGCGCTCAACGCGGTAAGTGCGGCGGAAGGTCCGGGAATGGCGGATACCGGGATTCCTGCGGCGCGGGCGTCGCGGACGAGGCGGAAGCCGGGGTCCGAGATGAGCGGGGTCCCCGCGTCGCTCACCAGCGCGATCGATTCGCCGTTGCGCATGCGCCCGATCAATTCGGCCGTACGCGATTCCTCGTTATGATCGTGGTAGCTGACCATCGGCGTCGTGATGCCGTAATGGTCGAGCAATTTTCGGGTCTGGCGCGTGTCCTCGCAGGCGATGAGCGTGGCTTCGCGCAGCACGCGAACGGCGCGGTAGGTGATATCTTCCAGATTGCCGATCGGCGTCGCGACAACAAAGAGCATGAAATTGTTAGGATAAAACGTTGGCGCAGCAAGAAACGACACCCGCGGGATTCTGGGCCTGGGAACCTTCCGGAAAACCGGTGCGGATCCTCCTCGAACTCGACCTCGTGGATCAGATGATGACCGCGATCCTCGATGGTTTCGGATCGGTCCCGAAGCGCGGGGCGGAGATCGGCGGAGTGCTTCTTGGTTCGAGCCAGCGGCGGGCTTCCGACGGATTGCTGGAGGTGACGATCACCTCGTGGGCGCCGGCTTTGTGCACCCATAAGTTCGGCCCATCGTTCGTTCTTTCCGAAGAAGAATTGGATGGGTTCGGGTCCGCGATCCAAAATGCGGGATCGACGGCCGTGGGCTATTTTCGCAGCCACACGCGCGAGGGATTGTCGCTGAGCAGCGAGGATATCGAGTACTGCCACCGGTTCTTTCCGGGTCCGGATCATGTCGTACTGCTCGTTCACCCGGCAGGCATGAAGCCGAGCACTGCGGGATTCTTCTGCTACGAGGACGGCGCATTGCAGGGCCGCACGCCGCTGGAATTTCCGTTCCGGCGGTCGGAGCTGGAAACGGGTGAGGCTCCCCAGCGAAAGCCGCTCGGGGAAAAGGATCGCCCGGCGCCGCGCAAACAACACGGCGCGGACGCGATTGCCGGCATCGCGGAATCGGTCGCCCAACGCACGGGCATCCCGGTGCGCTCCTCGCCCGAGCCGCTTTCCGATCTGCCGGCCTTGCCGATGCCATCGCAGGATCATCCGCTCCTGCCATATCCTTCGCCGGCGATTCCGGCCGGACGCTTGCGCAAAAACTGGGTGTGGTTCCCTCTGTCGTTCGTGTTTCTGCTGCTGGGAGTCCTGCTGGGATTTCAGGCCGCACTGGTGTTCACGTCAGGGCGGACATCATCGCAGGATCCTTATGCGCTGAGCCTGGGAGTCGAACGCCGCGGCCAGGATTTGACGATCAAGTGGGACCGCAGCAATCTGGCGGTTCGCACGGCATCGAAGGGCGTGCTGGACATTCGCGACGGACGGTACACCAAGCGCGTGGATCTCGACAGTTCACAACTGCAGACCGGCAGTGTGATTTACCGGCACTCGTCCGACGACGTGCAGTTCCGCCTGGAGATTGTTCCCAAAGACCGCACGGTGATCGCCGAGACGGTCAACTGGAAGGGCAATTAGCTGCAAGTTGCGTGCGTTCGGCGCTGTGGAGGCGCATCTGCTGAGTTGATGATCATGCTGATGACCAAACGCAAAACCGGCAAGTGCCGGGGAGATTCTGACCGAGGAGTTTCTCGTTCCACTCGGCCTGACGCAAAGCGCACTGGCGGAAGCGATGGGCGTGCCGAGGAAGCACGTCAACGAGTTGTGCAACGGACGCCGATCCGTGACCGTTCCGACGGCACTGATCCTCGCGAAAGTCTTCGGCACTACCCCGGACCTCTGGCTCAACATTCAACGACGGTGTGATCTGTGGGAAGCCCTTCACTCACCCAGCGAGCGAGAGCGCATTGAACGCGCGAAGCCACTCAACCCGGTTGCCGCATAACGGCTGTACTACCAGCGCGGTAGGATTCGGCGCCAGTTGGGATCGACGTGGGCGCGCATTTCCGCTTCGTCGTCGCGCTTGCGATACGGCAGTTTGACGTAGCGCTCTTTCAGACGGGCGAGTTGATCGAAGTCGAGGCTCACGCCCAGGCCGGGCTTGTTCGGGATGCGCACCGAACCTTCTTCGAACGGGATGCGTCCGCCTTCGACGACTTCGTCCATCTCCGTCTGCCACGGATAGTGGGTGTCACAGGCGTGAGTCAGATGCGGCGACGACGCGCCGGCGTGCGCCATGATCATCATGCTGACGCCGACGTGGTTGTTCGAGTGCATCGACAAGCCCATGCCCAGCGTCTCGCAGAGTTCGGACAACTGCCGCTGCTTGCGGATGCCGCCCCAATAGTGCGGATCCGACAGCACGATCTGCACGGCGTCCTTCTTCCATGCCTTGGGCACGGCGTCGAAGGAGGTCACGGCAACGTTCGAAGCAAACGGCGTGTCGTTGCCCTCGGACAGCAGCCACGCGCGAACCTCGGCCATGCCGTCGATGCCGGAAGTCGGGTCCTCGAGATAACCGCCGTCTGTTAATTCTTCCTTGAGTTCGCGGCCCACCCGCACGCTGGTCTCGACGGACCACGCGCAGTTGGGATCGATACGCAGTGGATACTTCGGACCGAACTCGGCCCGCAGTTCCTTGATCGTGCGGATCTCCTCATCGGGATCGAGCACGCCGCCCTTCAGTTTGATCTCTTTGAAGCCATACTTGGCGACCATCTGCCTGGCCTGCCGCACCATGGCTTCGGCACTCAAACCTTCCCCGTACTCATCCTCGCGCGCATCGTCGCCGATGCCGCCGCCGCCCGCATGCTTGTAAAACAGATAGGCGGAAAACGGAACGAGATCGCGGGCGCGCCCACCGACGACATCGCTCAACGGCAGGTTCCACGCCTTGCCGATCGCATCGAGACACGCAATCTCGATCGCGGCATAGGCGCGCACCGGTTCGTCGGTCGGATTCTCACCGGGCACAAACATGGTCTGCGAACGGTCGCCCGCCGAAACCTGCGCGGTCATATCGCGCCAGAGTCCGGTGAGTTGGAATACGTCGCGGCCCTTCAGCTTGTCACGCAGGGATTCGTAGACAGCGATCTGTTTGTCGCCGCCGTACGTTTCGCTGATGCCGGTGATGCCTTCGTCGGTCTTGAGTTCGAGGATGGTCCGCAACGCGTAGGGGGCGTGCAGACCATACGAACTGCGCAGCGGCGCGTCTGCCACTGCGATGGGATGGATGAGGAGGTCTGTGATCCGCAAGGGGCTTAGACCTTGCGTGCTCCGCGGGACGGGCCCTTCAGCTTCGACTGCCGGCGCTTGGAGTCCTTGCGCTTGGGCTTGACGATGACGAAGGTGCCGCTGCCGAGGTATTCGGCCTGGTACAGATTCTCTTTGACTTTCTCAGTGGTGGTAGTGGCCAACTTGCTTTACTCCTGGATTTGTTCGGAAACTCTAATTGTAACGGATGAAGCGCCTACTTGTAATCCTGCTCCTGCTTGCGAACCTCGCCGGGGCGCGGCAAAAGCCGCCGGTCCAGGACGAGTTGTTCGGCGAGATCGACTCGATTCTCGCGGATCTGGGCAAGATCACGGGCTGGAAGGCGAAGCGCAAGGTCCCCGCGGATTACATCTCGCGCGACAAGCTGCGGAAGTTCGTCGAGGGGCGCCTGCGCGAAGAGGTGAAGGACAACGACGTCCACATCGAGGAACAGATCCTGCAGATGTTCGGACTCGTGCCGAAGCAGTTCGACTTGCGGAAGTCTACGGTGGATCTCGTCACCGAGCAGGCGGCCGCGTTTTACGACTACAACCGGCGGAAGTTGTTCGTGCTCGAGACGAACGAGAGTACGCTCGAACGCCGCGTGACGCTGGCTCACGAACTCGCGCATGCACTGGCGGACCAGCAGTTTTCGCTGAAGAAGTACATCCGCGGCGGCATGCAGAGCGATGACATGGCGACGGCGCGGCAGGCGGTGGTCGAGGGGCAGGCGACGTGGCTGATGTGGGCGTACATGTCGGTCCGCAACGGCAAGGAACCGTCGGTGCCGATCGAGTTGCTGGCCAACGCGGGGCTGAGCGCAGAGTCGGCCGGGGCTGGATTTCCGGTGCTGGCCGAGGTCCCGTTGTATTTGCGGGAGTCGCTGATTTTCCCGTACACACGCGGGCTGCTGTTTCAGAATGCGCTGTTCAAGAGCCGGGGCAAGGAGAGTTTCACGGAAGTGTTCACGCGCCCGCCGGATTCGACGCGGCAGATCCTGCATCCCGAAGTCTGGGAGGCGAAGGATCCGGTGAAGCCGGTGACGCCTCCGGTTGTCGCGAACGTCAAACGCTACCGGTTGCGGGCGGAAGGAACGATCGGTGAGTTCGACCATCACGTCATGCTGCGGCAGTTCGTGGATGCCGATGTCGCGGACTCGTTGTCGCCGCACAGCCGCAGCGGCGCGTACCGGCTGTATCATCCGAAGACGGCCGGCGGGACCGGGCATCCGCTGCTTGCGTACGCCTCGACGTGGGATCGCGACGAAAGCGCCGCAGAGTATGTGCGGCAGTATCGAGCGATTTTGTTGAAGAAGGCGAGCGGGACGAAGTTCACGCAGGAGTCGGCGGACCGTCTGGAAGGGTCCAACGAATACGGCCTGTTTCAGGTGTGGCGCGAGGGCGCTACCGTTTACACCATCGAAGGCCGGCAACCCTGATGATGATCGAGACGGCGCATTTGTATGGTCCGCTGCATGCGGAGTTGATGCGATTGCTGCGGTCGCTGACGCCGGCAGAGTGGCAGTCGTCGACGGTCTGCCGGGGTTGGAGCGTGCAGGATATCGCGGCGCATATCCTCGATACGCAGACTCGCATTCTGTCGATGGGGCGGGACGGGCACACGCCGCCTCCACCGGAGTTCGAGATTGCAGGCTGGGCGGATTTGGTGCGGTTCCTCGATGGGTTGAATGCGGACTGGGTTCGCGCGGCGCGGCGCATGAGTCCCGGCGTGTTGATGGATCTGCTGGATGTGACGGGTCCGCAACTGGCGGCGCATGTGGAGTCGCTGGATCCCGAAGCGGCGGCGCTGTTTCCTGTGGCGTGGGCATCGGGTCCGGACGCGGGGAAGAACTGGTTCGACATCGGGCGGAACTATACCGAGTACTGGCATCACCAGCAGCAGATTCGGGATGCGGTGGGCGCCGAACCCGTGCTTTACGCGCGCCGGTGGCTGCATCCGGTGATCGCGCTGTTTCTGTATGCAGTTCCACGCGCGTACGAAGGCGTTACGCAAGGCGCAGCGGTGGAGGTCCGGGTCACGGGCGAGGCCGGCGGCGCCTGGAGTGTGGTGCGGGAGGATGGCGGTTCGTGGGCGCTGTACGAAGGCGCGCCCGTTGCATCCGACGCCACGATCGAACTCAGCGACGACACGGCGTGGCGGTTCCTGACCAAAGGACTGACGCCGGAATCGGCGCGTTCTCGCATTCGTTTTGGAGGCGACTTGTCGCTCACCGAACACTTCCTGCGGGCTCACGCGATCATGGGTTAGCCAGGAACATTAAGAAATGATTAAGCCCTGAGAGAATCCTCGATTCGAATCCACTACTGGTACGGGGTCACGCCCCGAAATGGCCGTTTTCCGGACGTGCGTCGCCAGTCCTGGGATCGCGTCTTCCCGGAATCCGTTGATGTGGTTCACGGAGGGTTCGTAGATGTGGATTTACTTGTTGAGTTATCAGACGCCGGTCGACCCGGTCCCCGCTGCTTTTGAAAGATACCTGGCAAATCTGGAAGGCAGCCGGATCCTCGACAACCTGTGGGTTGTCCGAGGCAATCTCACCGCACACGCGCTCGTCGCATCCGCCCGCGCATTCCTTGGCGATGAATCGAAGATCTTTGTCGCAGAAGTACACGAGGATTACGCGGTCCACGGGGTTCCGGGACACCTCTACCAGCGCCGCTGACCTTACGAAATCTTCGACGACAACCAGTCGCGAACCAGTTCCTTCGCGGCCGACGGATACCGGTGCGCGCCGGGCAGCAGGTGGAACTCGACGTCCGTCGCGCGGTGGCGCAGGCGTGTCGGGAATCCGGCGACGACGTTCACGGGGAAGTATTCGTCCTGGTCACGAGAGATGTGCAGGATCGGGGTCGCGATCTCTTCGGCGTACGGACCATCCTCCCAGTCTTTGGGAACTCCGCCACAGACGCCGATCACGCCGCCCACCGCATCCGGATGCTTGCCGAGGAAGCGGTAGTTGAGCCCGACCGGTTGCGAGAAGCCGATCAGGACGCATCGCCGCGGCGGGATGCCGAAGCGCTTGCCCATATCCTCGACCACCTGGTGGACCATCGCGTGATGCACGCGCGTCGCTTCCGGATGATGCTGGCGGATCCCCCAGTTGTACGCCGCGACACCACTTCCGGGACCCTCGCCCGCATACTGCTGGTTCGGACCCTGCAGCGACGCGATCACCTGATTGCCATTTAGCGTCGCAGCAACCAGGCGCAGCATGACTTCCGGGTTCATGCCGTAGCCGTGAAACGCGAGCAGCGCCGTATCGCAACCCTCGCGCGGCACGTGCAGCAGATACCGCGCCTCGGTGCGGATCTCGAACGAGTGCGTCTCGAAAACCGGCTGGCTCATTTCTTCCAATCGTTGCGGAACACTTCCCCGCCCTTCATCACGAACCGCACGTTTCGCATCGACCGCATATCCGCCAGCGGATCCCCTTCCACTGCGATGATGTCGGCGACGAATCCCTTTTCGACGGACGCAATCTTTGTCTGCATTCCCAACAGTTCGGCAGCCGTGATGGTCGCCGCGCGAAGGGCCTCGGCGGGCTTCATACCCCACTCGACCATGATCGGAAACTGCCGCCAGTTGTCGCCGTGCGGATAGACCCCGCCGTCGGTTCCGAACGCCATCTTCGTACCCGCGAGATACGCCTTGCGGAAGTTCTCACGCTGCAGGCGGCCGATCATCTTTTCCTTTTCGATCGATTCCGGCAGCATGCCCATTTTCGCGCCTTCCTGCAAAATGAAATCGTCGTTGTAGATGTCGAAGACGAGGAACGTGCCCTTCTCTTTGGCGAGGCGGATCCCCTCTTCGTCAATGAGGCTGCAATGTTCCACTGAATCGACTCCCGCCAGGATCGCCTCTTTGATCGACTGCCGGCCGTGCGCGTGCGCGGCCACTCGGCGTCCCAGCTTGTGGGCCTCTTCGACCAGCGCCTTCATCTCTTCGAACGTGTATTGCGGCGTATCGGGCAGGTCGCCCTTCGACAACACGCCTCCGGAGGCGCAGAATTTGATGAGGTCCGCGCCATACTTCACGTTTTCGCGGACCTTCGACCGGACGGCCCAGGGACCATCCGCTACGCCTTCCGCCGTGTGCTTGTAGTCGTACGCAAGCAGGTTCGCGTCGCAGTGCCCGCCGAGGATGCCCAGCGCGGGTCCTGACACCAACAACCGTGGACCCTCGACTTCGCGAGCCTCGATGCCGTCCCGCAACGCTACATCCGAGAATCCGTTGGCGCCGACATTGCGCGCCGTCGTGAACCCGGCCATCAACGTGCGCCGCGCGTTGCGAACGCCCTTTACCACCTGACGCGTCACCGGGATCCCCAGGGAACGGTATCCGGATCCTGAAGGGTCGCCGGTGAGATGTACGTGCACATCGATGAGCCCGGGCATGCAGACGCCCTTGCTCATGTCGATGGTCACGGCATCCGCGGGAGCTTTCACGCTCGCAGCGGGACCAACTTCGACGATCTTCTCGTCATCGACGACGATCACCTGATCCGTCTTGTAAGCGCCCGCTTTGACGTCCAGCAACTTGCCGCAGCGGATCGCATACGGGTGCCGGTCCTGCGCGACAGTCAACAACAACAGGGATACCGCGAGCATTATGATTTCGGAGCCTCAGTGGATGCTTGAGGCAACGACGCCGCGGCGATTTGCGCGATGTCCATCAGTTTCGGACCACCGTCAGCCGGCGCGATATTCACCAGCGCATCGCGGAACATCGTGTTGCAGAACGGGCACGCGGCGCCGACCACATCCGCGCCGGTCGCGACGAGTTCCTTGGCACGCGTGTAGCTGACGCGATCGCCGTGCTCTTCGCCGAGGAAGGCAAGTCCGCCGCCGGCGCCGCAGCAGAAGCTGCGCTCACGCGAACGGGCCGGATCCACGGCCTTGCCGAAGTGATTGATCACGTCGCGCGGCTCGTCGTAGGTGCCGCGATAACGGCCGAGATAGCAGGGATCGTGGTACACGACCTTTTGGCCGTTCATTGTGTTCGAAGGCAGCTTGTCTTTGTACCGCGCGAGGAATTCGCTGTGATGTTCGACCGGCGGCGCCTCGCCGTACTTGTCCGCGTACTCTTTCCAGTCGACGGACATCGTCCGAATACAGTGCGGGCAGATCGAAACGATCTTCTTGACCTTCTGCTGCCTGAAGTTTTCGAGGTTCTGTTCGGCCAGTTGCTCTACGGCAAGATCGTTGCCGAGGCGGCGCGCAGGATCGCCCGTGCAGCGCTCTTTCTTCATCACGCCCCAGCTTGTGCCGAGGTAGTTCATGACCTTCGCGAACGACGTCACGATCTCGCGTCCCTGCGGATCATAGGCGCCCATGCAGCCCAGCCACAGCACGTATTCCTGCGTGCCGTCGTAGATCGGGAACTGCTGCTTCTGGATGAACTTGTCGCGCTCGCTGACGGAGAGTCCCAGCGAATTGCCGTATTTTTCGAGGTTGAGGAAGAGCTTGTTGCCGTAGTCGTCTTCCCACTCGCCCGTGTTCACCTTGCCGCGGCGCAGGCCAATGATCATCGGCAGATGCTCGATACCCAGCGGACACTGGTATTCGCAGGCGCCGCACGTCGTGCACTGGAAGATCGCTTCCTCGCTGAGATGCGCGCCGATAAGCGGTTTGTCCGCAGCCGCGCCCTCTTCGTTGAGGAAGCTCCGCATGCCGATCGCGATCATCTTCGGGTTGAGGACCTTGCCCGTGTTGTTGGCGGGACAGTGCTCCTGGCAGCGTCCGCACTCGACGCACGAATACGCATGCAGCGCGGTGATCTGCGTGACGTCCGTGCCTTTGTACAAGCCGATGTCCTCGTCACCCGACAGCGGCGGGATCTTGCTGAAGCCGCCGCGCGACAGGAACACCGTCGCCGGACTGATCACCAGGTGCAGGTGCTTGGTGTGCGGAATCAGCGGCAGGAACGTCAACAGCGACAGCGTGTGCAGCCACCAGATCGCTTTACCGTAGGGACCACCTTCCGCGAAATCCGGCAGGAAGGTGATGAGGTAGGTCCACATCAGCGTGAAGATCAGGAAGGCGATGAAGCCGGATTCCTTCGATACTTTGTCGCCCAGCCACTTGGGTCGAACGAGAAAGCGGCGGGCAGCGAGTCCGGCGATCGAGACGGCGACCGTCACTCCGAAAAACGCCGCGAGGTAGAAGTAAAGGTCCGCGAACCAATTGCCGCGGTGCAGGAACGGAAAGCCGAGTCCGGCGGCGAAGTGGTTCAACGTGATGAGGGCGAAAGCGAGGAATCCCCAGAAGACGAAGGCGTGCGCGAGGCCGGGCAGCGGGCGTTCGCGAATGACTTTGGTCTGGCACAGCACTTCGGAGAAGAAGTCCCAGGCTCGTTTGCCGATGGGGTTGATGTCGAAGTCGGGATCCTTGCGGGACCCGAGAATGGTTCGGACCACTTTCCCGAACCGCATCCAGAAGAGATAGCCGGAGGTGGCGACGAATGCAACGAAGAGGACCTTCTCGATCAGAGAGAGTTGCAGCATAGCGGAAAACGAATCGTAGCATGAGGCTACGGCTCAGAGGTTTGTTGTATGGAGCAGAGCTACAGCAGCAGAAAAAGTGAAGTGCGCGCCGGATTGACCGATTAAGATAATAGTTCGGGGTGTACCAGGACCGTTCAACCCGGATCGAACGGATAACGTCATGCAAAGCTATGATCTCATCGTGATCGGATCGGGCCCGGCAGGTCAGCGGGCCGCGATTCAAGGCGCAAAAGCGGGCAAGAAGGTCGCCCTGGTGGAAAAGCGGGAAGTCGTCGGAGGCGCCTGCATCAACACCGGCACCATCCCGAGCAAGACGATGCGAGAGGCCGTGGTCCACCTCTCCGGTTATGCCTATCGGGACATCTACGGCATCAGCTATCGGGTGAAAGACAAGATCACCATGCAGGATCTGGCCTTCCGCGTCCAGCATGTGATCAAGACCGAAATCGACGTGATCCAGGCGCAGTTGTCGCGCAATAACGTCGAGATGATGGTGGGCACTGCGAGGTTCCTTTCGCCGAACACGGTACAGGTCGAGAATTCGCGCGGCGTTTCGGATTACCGGGCCGAGAACATCATCATCGCGACCGGCACCAAGCCCGCCGTATCGGAGAAGGTCCCGATCAACGGCCACACGATCATCAACAGCGATCAAATCCTCGACATGCCCAATGTCCCGAAGACGCTGATCGTCGTGGGCGGCGGCGTGATCGGCGTCGAGTACGCGTGCATGTTCGCGGTGCTGGGCGTGCGTGTGGTGATCATCGAGAAGCGTCCGCGGTTGTTGGAGTTCGCGGATCAGGAAATCGTCGAAGCTTTGTCGTATCACCTGCGCGATTCGCGCGTCACGATGCGCTTGAACGAAGAGGTGGTAAGCGTCGAAGAGTCCGCCGAAGGCGTGGTCGCGAACCTCGAAAGCCGCAAGCGCATCGCGGGCGACGCGCTGCTCTATGCAGTCGGCAGGCAGGGCAATGTCGATGAGTTGAATCTTGCTGCGGCCGGACTGGAAGCCGACAAGCGCGGACGCATCAATGTCGACGCGAACTATCAGACCAATGTCCCGCACATTTACGCGGTGGGTGACGTGATCGGATTCCCGTCGCTGGCGTCCGTCTCGATGGAACAGGGCCGCATTGCGGCGGCGCGCGCCTTCAACCTCAACGCCAATTCGAATCCCGCCAATTATCCGTACGGCATTTACACGATCCCCGAGATTTCGTTCATCGGCAAGACCGAAGAGCAACTCACCGACGAGGATGTTCCGTACGAAGTCGGCGTCGCGTTCTATCGCGAAAGCGCGCGAGGCCAGATTCGCGGCGACACGACAGGGCGATTGAAGATCATCTTCCACCGGGAAACGCACGAACTGCTCGGCGTCCACATCATTGGCGACGGCGCCGCCGAACTGCTACATATTGGCCAGGCGGTATTCGCGCTGAAAGGAACCGTTGACTACTTCGTAGAAACGGTGTTTAATTACCCCACGCTAGCCGAATGCTATAAAGCGGCGGCGTTTAACGGACTCAACAAAATGGCCAAGACCTAGCCTACTGTTACTGCTCAAGGAGGTCCGCCGTGAAGGGCGTTTCCATTGGCATCGTGACTGCGGAAGGGATTTCGGGCGCGATCGTGCACGGCAGCACAATCGTGAGTCCCGTGCGACAGTATCCAACGGATGGAGGCATCGCAGAGGAACTGCAGAGCCTCCCGGCAGACGGGGTTGCGGAGAGGATCTGCGAGATGATCGGCGAGGTGGCCGCCGGCGCCTGCCTCATCGAATCGGCCGGTGTTGCGTTTCCCGGCGTCATCCGGGCCGGCATCGTCCAGGAGTCCCCCAATTATCCCCAGATGAAAGGCTTTCGGCTGGCGGATGCGATTCGTTCGTATCTCGAGTCCGCCGGCCATCGCGGCGTGAGTGTGGCGATCTCGAATGACGCCGATGTGGTGGCGTCGGGCATCGCGGCGCAGCGCAATCAACTCGACCGTCTCGTGCGCGTGTGGACGCTCGGCAACGGGATTGGGTACGGCCGCTATCCGTCGGGTGACGAGATCTGGGAAGGCGGCCACACAGTCGTGACGCTCGATCCGAAAGAGAAATACTGCGGGTGCGGCGGCGTGGGACACCTCGAAGGCATCATGGGCTATCGCTCGATGCGGCTTCGTTTTCTCGACCTCGAGCCCGAGGAGATCTTCGCGATGGCCGATGACGGCGACGCTCGATGCATGGAGTTCGTACGCCTGTGGCATCGCGCGCTTGCGGCGGCCACGGCGTCGAGCATTCACATGGAAGGGCCTGGCAAGTTTTATATTACGGGTCCCAGCGCGCGCTATATCAACCTGGGCCAGTTGCATCGCTATCTGCACGAGATGGTGAAGATGAGCGCGCTGCAGGGTTATTTGTTCGAGGTCGTGCCGGGCGGCCACGAGATCGGCATCGTCGGCGCCGCGGTGAACGCCGCGCATCCTGTATTCGCGCCGCTTACGGCTACTGCTTAGGAAAGCGCGGATCCGCCTTTGCTTCGCGGATCTGCAGAATATGCCGCTGCGAGTGGCTGCTGATCATGAGCACCCACTGGTAGACGTCCATCTGACTGTCGAGAAACCGCCGCCCGCGCAGATCCTCTTGCGTGCCGGCGACGAACTTCTTCATCTCGACGCGCAGTTTTTTGAAGTCGGCTAATGCGGCGGCCATGGTCTTGTACTCGCCCTTCGGCGTACGCGCATCGGCTGTGCGATTGCGTTGCGTGCGGTCGATGCCGTACCACATGACGCCCACGTCGGTCGCCTTGGGTTTGAAGCCCTCTTCGACAGGCTTCGCCATTGAATCCTGCACCTGCTTCCAATACTGCGGTTCCGCGATGGCGAGGTGCGCGACCACTTCCGTGATGCTCCACTTGTCGTCGCCGGCGCGCCAGTTGAGTTGCGCATCGGTGAGTCCCGCGACTTCGCTGTCGAGCCAGGACTCGGTCATTTTGAAGTGTTCTGCGAGGCGTTCGCGCTCGAGCGCCGTCATGGGCGCGGCCGCGGACGTGAACGCGAGGAACGTCAGGAAAAGAGCAACCCTGAAAAGGATGATCATGTGATCAGTGTGGGGCAAGAGCGCCCGCGCAGCCAACCGCGTTGACCCCGCTGGATCACCTGTTCATCCCGAATCGGCCGCCCACCCCTACAATGGGATTTCATGAGCAGCGTCAACAACGATACGGGGATCGTTCTGGCCGCACACAGCGCACCATTCATCGGCTTTGTGGTTTGGTTGACGCCGTTCAGTCTGACCGCAAGCGTGTCGGGCTGGGACTTCCCGAAGTACTTCATGCTCGGAGGTTATATGGCAGCGGCCGGACTCGTGATCCCGCTCTTTTTGTGGTTCACCCATGCAGCGGCTCGCGCCGAGTTGCGGCGAACGATGAAGTTTCAAGGGACGCTTCTGGCAGGAGCCTTGCTGTTGTTTGCCGGCGCGCATGTCGCCGGAGCGTTTGCTGGCCATCCAAATCCGAACCCGCCTTCGTTACTGACGACGGCCATGACTATGCTCTTTGTCGTTGCGGGGGTTCTGCTGCCGGTGGTGGAAATCGGCTGGATGTTGAGCGGGATCCTCAGAGTTCTCCAAGGATCCCGCGTCGCAGACTAACGCTGGTTCGCCTTGAGGATCTTCTTGCGAAGGCGAATGGACTTCGGCGTCACCTCGACGAACTCGTCGTCGCGGATGAACTCGAGCGCCTGCTCGAGGTTCAACAGCTTCGGCGGCACCAGGCGAATCGCTTCGTCCGAAGTCGACGCACGCATGTTCGTCAGCTTCTTTTCCTTGACAATATTGACATTGAGATCGGCGTCACGCGCGTTCTCACCGACGATCATCCCTTCGTACACATCGGTGCCCGGCGCCACGAACATCTCGCCACGCTCCTGCAAATTGTAGAGCGCGTACGAGGTCGCGACACCCGAGCGGTCCGCCACCAGCGAACCCGTCGGACGCGAGATGATGTCGCCCTGCCATTCCATGTAGCCATGGAACAGAGAGTTCATGATCGCGGTGCCCTTGGTGTCGGTGAGCATTTCGTTGCGCAAGCCGATGAGTCCGCGGGAAGGAATGATGAACTCGAGACGCACACGGCCCGAACCGTTGTTGATCATCTTTTCCATGCGGCCCTTGCGCGCGCCGAGTTTTTCGATGACGACACCGACGAAGGTTTCCGGGCAGTCGATCACGAGCAGTTCAACCGGTTCGTGGACCTTGCCGTCGACTTCCTTCGTGATGATCTCCGGCTTGCCGACCATCAACTCGAAACCTTCGCGGCGCATCATTTCGATGAGGATCGCGAGTTGCAGTTCGCCGCGGCCCATCACCTTGAACGCGTCCGGACCACCGGCTTCTTCCACCTTGATCGCCACGTTGGTCAGCAGTTCCTTGTCGAGGCGGTCGCGGAGGTTGCGAGAAGTCACATACTGCCCTTCGCGTCCGGCGAACGGCGACGTGTTGATGGTGAACGTCATCGCGATCGTCGGTTCGTCGATCTGAATGCGAGCCAGCGGTAGCGGCGTTTCGGCCGAGGTCACCGTGTCTCCGATCGTGATGCCTTCGACGCCTGCGATGGCGAGCATGTCGCCCGGCAAGCCGACGGTCTCATCGACGCGCTTCAAGCCTTCGAACGAATACAGCTTGGTGATCCTGGTCTTGTGCAGCGTGCCGTCGAGTTTCGCGATCGAGACTTCATCGTTGTGGCGCAGCGTGCCCTGGAAGACGCGGCCGATGGCGAGCCTCCCAAGGTACTCGCTGTAGTCGAGGTTCGCGACCAGCAACTGCAGCGTCGCATTTGGATCGCCCTGCGGCGGAGGGATGTTCTCGAGAATCGTTTCGAACAGCGGACGCAGGTCGGTGGCTTCGTCTTCCATCTTCAACTTCGCGACGCCGGCCTTGCCGTTCGCGTAGATGATGGGGAAATCGAGTTGCTCTTCGGTGGCGCCGAGGTCGATGAACAGGTCGTAGACTTCGTTGAGAACTTCCTGCGGACGCGCGTCCTGGCGGTCAATCTTGTTGATGACGACGATCGGCGAGAGATGCGCTTCAAGCGCTTTCATCAGCACGTAGCGGGTCTGCGGCAGCGGACCTTCGGACGCATCGACGAGCAGCATCACGCCGTCGACGATCTTCAATGCGCGTTCGACTTCGCCGCCGAAATCGCTGTGGCCCGGCGTGTCGACGATGTTGATCTTGGATCCCTTGTAGTGAAGTCCAGTGATTTTGGCGAGAATCGTGATGCCGCGTTCGCGCTCGAGTTCGTTCGAGTCCATCACGCGGTCGGCGACCGCTTCGTTCTCCCTGAAAATTCCGCTTTGCTTGAGCATCGCGTCGACGAGAGTGGTCTTGCCATGGTCTACGTGCGCAATGATAGCGATGTTACGAGTGTGTGACTGCTCAGATTGCATTTTGTGGAGGGGGTAAACTCCATGGTCGCATGTCAGGGCATGATTTCGCTGAGAAACTCGCGGATGCGGTCGCGGATCATCGCGGCTCGTCCTGGCTGCGTGCCGCCGGTGGAGACTGCAATTTGCAGGTCAGCATGCAGCAGGCGCGCGGGCACGATGAAGTCGCACTCACCCGGCGCGTCCGCGACATTCACCGGGATCCCGCGGCGCTGCGCTTCCTCCCGAATCGCCGCATTGATCGCGCGATTGTTGGTCGCGGCGTAGGCGAGAAAGGCGCCATGCAGATCGCCGTCCGCGTAATCCCGCTGCAGCCATGCAACCCCCGCAGGAACGGCCTCTGCGGCCACCGGAGAGATGAGGGTCACATGTGCGCCGGCCTCCACCAGCGCGCGTGTTTTTCGAAGGCCAACTTTGCCCGCGCCGATCACGACTACCGGACGGCCCGTCAAATCGAGGAAAATTGGATAGTAGACCTTCACAATGAATACTGTACCTACGGTCGTCATCGTCGGGCGGCCGAACGTCGGCAAGTCCACTCTGTTTAACGCAATTCACGGGCAGCGCCGATCCATCGTCGGAGACGAACCCGGCATCACGCGCGACCGCATCCGCGGCGAATGCTCGTTCCGCGGACGCCCGTTCACTCTCGTGGACACCGGCGGCATCATCCCCGACGACGCCGAATTGATCCCGCGCGAAATCCTGCGGCAGGCCAAGGCCGCGCTCGAAGACGCCGCGCAAATTATCTTCCTCATTGACGGCCGCACCGAAATCACGGCCGCCGATCAGGACCTCGCCAAGATGCTGCGGCGTCTCGGCAAGCCCGTCACGCTGGCGGTCAACAAGATCGACGCGGACTCTCGAAAAGACCTCGTCCTCGGCTTTCACTCGCTCGGATTCAAAGACCTGTACCCTGTTTCCGCTGAACATAAGCTCGGCGTCGAAGATCTGCTCGAGCACATCACGCGCGACTTTCCGCATGCCGCCGACGAAGAGCCGAAACCGGAAACGGCCGCGGAACCCGGTATCCGCATCGCGATCATCGGCCGTCCCAACGTTGGTAAATCGACTTTACTCAATGCGCTCACCGGCACCGATCGCGCGATTGTCTCTCCGATCGCGGGCACCACGCGCGATGCGGTGGACGAGACCATCGAAATCAAGGGCGTGCCTTATACATTCGTCGACACGGCCGGCATCCGCCGCAAGGGCAAGACCACCGAGATGGCGGAAAAGCTCAGCGTCGTGATGGCGCGCCGGCACATCCGTTTGTCGAACGTCTGCCTCGTCGTGCTCGATGCGACCGAAGGCGTTGTGGGTTCGGACGCAACCATCGCCGGTTATGCGCATGAAGAAGGACGCGCCGTCGTGCTCGTGGTCAACAAGTGGGACATCGCGACGGACAAGCAGAAGAAGGTGTTCACGGATCAGGTTCGCGACCAGTTGAAGTTCCTCGACTATGCCTCGATCGCGCACGTGTCGGCCAAGCACGGCAAGGGCGTGAAGTCGATCCTGATGATGATCCGAAAGGCGTACGAAGGCGCTTCGAAACGCGTGACAACGGGCGAATTGAACCGCTTCGTCGAGCGCATCAACTTCGACGAAAATCTGAAGATCTTCTACATGACGCAGGCGGACGTGCGGCCTCCGACGTTCACGATCTTCACGAATCGCGGCGCGGACCTGCACTTCTCCTTCCAGCGGTTCCTCATGAACCGTCTGCGCAAGGAGTTCGGCTTCTACGGCACGCCGATCATCATCAAAGCGCGCCGGCGCTAGTTAATTCTTCATCAGGAATTTCGCAATCGCATGAAACGCGGGTAGCGTGGTGTAGTCGAGACTCACCGCGTTGCCCGCAATCGGATGCGAGGCGAATCGCGCGATCACCACCTCCGCTTTCGGATCCACATAAATCGCCTGCCCGTAGATGCCGCGAGCCATGATTGCGCCGTGCTCGTTGTGCGACACCCACCACATGTTGCGATAGCTCCAGCCGGGCAGCGTCTTGTATCCGGCGCTTGCGAAGTGTTCCTTGCTCGCGCCGCGATGAATGTCCTCGACGACAGCCGCCGGCACGATCTGCCGCCCGTTGTACCTGCCCTTCAGCCGGATCATCTCGCCGAATCGTGCGAGGTCCCGTAGCGCGCAGTTGAACCCGCCGCCGGCAAACGGGATCCCGGCGGGGTCCACGGAAATGTACGCGCTCTGCTCCACGCCCAACTGGTTCCAGAACTGTTCCTGCATCAAATCCGCGAGCGACTTGCCCGTCACGCGAGACATCACCCACGCCAGCAGATCGGTATTCACGGTCTTGTACGCGAACCGCTCGCCATGCGGATATTCCTTGCGCAACGTCTTGATGTACTCGTAACCATTCTGCGGACCCGCGTATCCCGGCGGCCGCGGCAGCAGGTTGTTGGCGCGGCTGAAGTCCCAGATAGCAGCATTCGGATCCGCATAGTTCTCCGAGAACAGGACGCCCGACGTCATGTCCAGCAAATGCCGCACGGTCGCGTCGCCGAAGCCGGAATCCTTCACCTCGGGCACGTACTTGGTCACCAGCGCATTCGCATCCAGTTTCCCTTCGTGCACGAGCGTCGCCGCGAGTGTCGCCACAAGCGACTTCGTCACCGAAAACGCGATGTGCTGCCCCTCGGGCTTCAACACGCCGAAGTACTTCTCGTACACGATGCGCCCTTTATGCAGCACCACGATGCCGTCGGTGTAGTTGGCGTCCAGCGACTGCGCCCACGTCATGCGCTGGCCCGATGCTCCGATCGGATCGAACGTCACGCCATCGATCTGCGACATCCGTTCCAGAGCGCGGGGCAGCGCCGACACCGGCCCGGAACCCTTGGCGATGATCCGGTTCGGCACAAGCTGCCCGTAGTTCGAGAACGCCCATCGCGTCTTCGGGAACTCGCGAAAGCTGCCGTCTGCAAACTGAATGATCTTGTCCCGCGCAGGCGGGAACCCTTGCATCCAGCCCATTCGCGCGGGATCGCTGGCCTTCGCGTCCAACGCATGGGGCGGCGCAGCCTGCGCCAGCAAAAGCAAGACAGGGCAAAGCAACATCAGAGAATCATGATAGACGAAACAGCAACAGGTCGAGACTGAACGTCACCGCCATTGGGCGCACGGGCTCAGGTCGCATCGGCCGGTAAATCGAATGCAGGACGTCGTCGACCAAACCCGCATCGAGGTCCGCCGTCGTCGTCACGCGCCGTTGGTCGACCAACCGAAAACCACCGAACTCAGCAACCGTGCGTTCCACGCGATCCTCACGCCCCTTGCCACGCAACTCGATCAAATCATCAGGCGCGGGCAGCGCGATCAACAAGCGTCCCTGCGCGGGATCCAACACTCGCCGGAACTCCGGCGCATTCATCCGCGCGGTGATCGACAGCACCAGCGTAAACGCGCGATCGGCAAACGGCAGGAACCGGTCCGCATTCACAACCGCCCACTGACAAGCCGGATACCGCCGCGCCGCCGTATCAATCGCAGGAATTGAGATATCGATGCCGCAGGCGGCCCGCGGCTGGGCCGACGCAGCCAGCGATCCCAAATAGAAGCCCTCACCACAGCCGGCATCCAGGACCGTGTCTGTCGCCCCCAAGCCCGCCATCTCGCGAAGACCCTCATACAAAGGACGCGTCACACCGCGATCATGCAGGCGCCGCCGCCCGGCAACGGCTTCCGGCGTATCACCGGGATGCCGCGACTTCCGATCCTGCGGCTGCAGCAAGTTCACATACCCACTGCGTGCGATGTCGAACGAGTGGCCGCGCACACAGCGATACTGGCGGTCCTGGCGTTCGAGAGGCGCATGACACTCCCGAACCGTACAAAGAAACATTCGCCTTCGAGTGTAGCGGAAATGATCGGATTTCCCCCGCGATTCCGCCTGGATAGTCGAGAACGAGAATATGATGAACCTTCTGATCGCCAACCTGCTGCTGCTCAGCGTGGACCCAACGCCAACCAGCACCGTCGTCCCGCAGTTTTACGCCGCATACCAGAAGCTCCATTTTTCCGGCTTGCCGAACTCGAAACAACTGCTGGCGCTCTCACCGTATCTGTCGCCCCGCCTGCATGAGCTATTAAGGCGGGCGCAAGCTGAACAGGCGAAGTGCATCCGCAAGAACCCCGACGATAAAGGACCCTGGGTCGAAGGCGATCTCTTCAGCAGCAACTTCGAAGGCGTCACGCGCGTCGTGCTCGTCTCTTCCGACGGCAAGACGAACAGCGACGTGCTTCGCCAGCAGCTTCACGTCTCGTTCGAATACGTCGAAAACGGCCAGAAAGTGGCCTGGAGTGACGATCTCGTGCTGACCCGCGCGTCGGCCACCGCTGCGTGGTTGATCGACGACGTCCTGTATCGCGGCGGCCAGCAGTTCGGCAGTGGTTTCGGATCCAGTCTTCGCCGCTCGCTCTCCGAACCCGGCTGCCCGAACTAACGAAACGCGATACCATCAAGAGCCATGCGGCGGCTTTCGACCCTACTCGCACTGGCAACGCTGACAACAGCCTTCGCGGCCGATTGGGATCGCTTTCGTGGACCCAACGGATCCGGCGTCATCGAAGCTGCGGGACTCCCAACTGAGTTCGGACCCAACAAGAACGTTGCCTGGAAATCCACGGTCCCGTTTGGCCGGTCCTCACCAGTCGCCGCCAATGGTCGCATCTTTCTGACCGCTGTCGACAACAACAAACTCGTGACGCTTGCCCTGGACGCCAATACCGGCAAGACCATCTGGCGCAAGGAACTCGATCGCGCCCACGCCCACAAGACTTACAAGGCCAACGATCCGGCCTCGTCCACGCCCGCCGTCGACGACCACGGCGTCTATGTCTTCTTCGCCGACTTCGGACTCGTCTCCTACTCGCCAGCCGACGGCAAAGAACGCTGGAAACTTCCGCTCGGCCCTTTCGACAGTTTTTATGGCATGGCCGCTTCGCCCATCGTCGCGAACGGCATGGTGATCCTGCTTTGCGATCAGGCCCGTGGATCCTACCTTCTCGCCGTCGATCGCGACAACGGCCGCCAGCGCTGGAAGACCGAGCGCAAGCAGCATCTCGATAGCTGGTCCGTGCCCATCGTGCACAACGGCCGCATCCTCACCTTCGGCAGCACGCGCGTCGACAGCTATCAACTGGCGACCGGAGAGAGCCAGTGGTGGATCCCCATTGCATCGAACGGCGGCATGGGCAATCCAGTCATCTACAAAGACACGCTCATCCTCACAGCGCAGGGGTCCGATCAGCCGATGGTTCCGGCCTTTGCGACGGCTCTCGAACAATTCGACAAGAATCGCGACGGCAAACTTTCAGAAGCCGAGTTCGCCGAGGACAAGGAATTCGGCGAGCACTTCAACTGGGTCGACACCAACAAAGACGGGCAGATCGACGCGAAGGAATGGGAGTTCGTGCGCTCGTACGGCACCGGCGACTGGGGCGTGCTGTCGATCCCGCTCGACAACCACAAAGGCCCCGTCGACGCGTCGGCGATTCGCTGGCGATACAAGCGCGGCGTGCCGTACATCCCTTCGCCGCTGCTCTACGACGGCGTCTTCTTCATGGTTCGCACCGGCGGCATCGTCACCAGCCTCAATCCCGCAACCGGCGCGGTGATCAGGCAGGGCCGCAGCGGCGACAAGGCCGGCGGCGAATACTGGGCATCTCCCATCGGCGCCGACGGCAGGATCTTCGTCCTCAGCGGAGAAGGCAAACTCGCGGTCCTCAAGCCCGGCGGTGGCGAATGGGAATCCCTCGCGGTTAACGACCTCGGCGAAGACTGCTACGCCACGCCCGCCGTTGCGGGGAACAAGCTCATCGTGAGGACCGCCGCCGCCGTTTACGCCTTCGCCTCTCAACGCTAGCTGCGGCCGCACCCGCTCGCGCCCGGTCCGGCGTTCTTATATGATCTGGCCAATATGAAACGTATCGGCCTGGCAATTCTACTCACTCTGTGGACCGCGTCTGCCCAGACGGATACCGGCCTCATCACTGGCTTCATCACTGACCCGTCGGGTTCCGCCATCGCCGGCGCCGCGATCTCGCTGCGCAATCCCGACACCGGCCAGTCCTACTCCGCCACCAGCAGCGAATCCGGCAGCTACACCATCAGCGCCGTGGTCCGCGGCACCTACGATCTCGAGGTCACAGCCAGGGGATTCGCCAAGGCGAAGCAGAAAGGCGTCGTCGTTAACGTCGGAGCGCGCCTGCAGGCCGACATCGCGCTCAAGATCGGCGATGTCGCCGAAGTTGTCGACGTCACCGCCGCAGCGCCGCTGCTCGAATCCCAAAGTTCATCGGTCGGACAGGTCGTCGAAAACAAAGCCGTCGTCACGCTGCCCCTCAACGGCCGCAACTACTCATCGCTCGCGCTGCTGATGCCCGGCGCGTCGCCGAATCCGGGATCCCGCGCCACGGACGGCTTCAGCCTCAACGGGCAGCGTACGTTCCAGAACGTGTATCTCGTCGACGGCGTCGACAACAACAACTACATTCTCGGCGTCGATACCGCGTCCACGCAGGCGCTGCGGCCGTCGATCGACGCAATCCAGGAATTCAAGGTCGATAGCGCGAGCTACAGCGCCGAGTTCGGACGCGCGGCCGGCGGCGTGATCAGCGTCTCGATCAAGTCCGGAACCAATGCGTTCCGCGGCAGCGTCTTCGAGTTCCTGCGCAACGACAAACTGGACGCCAACAATTTCTTCTCCAACCGCGCGAGGCTCAATCGCCCGCCGCTGCGCCGCAATCAGTTCGGTGGAACTCTCGGTGGACCGATCCGCAAAGACTCGACCTTCTTCTTCGTCAGCTATCAAGGAACGCTCGTGCGCCAGGCCCGCACGTCAACCACCACCGTTCCGCTCGCTGGCGTCGCGCAGGGTAACTTCGGAGCCGTGAATGTCTACGATCCCCTGCAGGTTTCAGGAGGCGTCCGGCAGCAGTTCGCCAACAACGTGATTCCGGCGAACCGTCTGGATCCCGTCGGCGCCAAACTCGCTGCTCTCTATCCCGGAGCGAACCTCGCCGGCGCCGTCAACAACTATGTCTCTAACGTCGGCATCAGCGACAACGATCATCAGGGCGACGCGCGACTCGACCACAAGCTCACATCGAAGGACAGCATCTTCGTGCGCGCCGGAGTCAACCAGCGCGAGATCAATACCGGACCGTTCTTTGCAGCCCCGGGACACGGCGGCAACGGCTTCAACGACTATCCACTCCTGCAGAAACCACAAGCGTGGAGCGTCGTCGGCAACTGGACCCGCATCTTCTCCGGCGCCTTCGTCAACGAGTTCCGCACAGGCTTCACGCGCAACGAGTCCGATCAGCTAACTCCGTCCGCTTCGTCGCTGTACGAAAGCTTCGGCATCAAGGGCGTGCCGGCAACACCCGGCCTTACAGGTCTTCCGCAAATCACCGTCGCGGGTTTCGCCTCGCTCGGCGACCGCACGTTCGCGCCGAACCCCAAGCGCACCGGCGTGTACCAGTTGATCGACAACGCCAGTTGGATCCGCGGCAGCCACACCATCAAGTTCGGCTTCGATTCGCGCATGTCCAGCAACTTCGCCGGGACCTCGTCGAATTCGCGCGGCAACATCACCATCAACGGCCAGTTCACGGCGCGCACACCCGGCGCCGGCGCGGGATCCGCAATTGCCGACATGCTGCTGGGCCAGACCAGCAACGCGCAGTTGACCACGCTCCTCACCGGCAACCTCATCAATCGCTACTACGGCTTCTTCGTCAACGACAGTTGGAAGGTGAACCGCAAGCTCACGCTCAACCTCGGCATCCGCTACGAACTGCAGTCCCCGATCTACGAAGCCGACAACCTGCAGGGGAACTTCGACCTCGACCGCGCGAGCAGCACCTACGGCACCGTTGTCGCCGCGAAGAGCGGCGGCTATCTGCAGCGCGCGTTCTCAAACCTCGACAAGAACAACTGGGCGCCTCGCATCGGCCTGGCGTACCAGGTGACGCCCAAGACTGTGATCCGCGCCGCCACGGGCGTCTTCTACGGCGGCTGGGGCTATCAGGCGATCGGCAACCTTGGACCCAGCAATCCGCCATTCTTCCGCAACGTCAGCCTTGCTTCTTCCAACACTTCCGCCGTGTCGCTGATGGAACTGCGCAACGGCTTCCCGTCGGACATGCTTTCGCCGACGCGCCTTGTGAATCCGGCCGCCTTCGGCGTGCTCGCGGACTTCCCCATCTCCACGGTCTACCAGTGGAACATCTCGATCCAGCGTGAGTTGCCGAAGGATTTGGCAGTCACGGCTTCCTACGTCGGTTCCGGATCCAACTACCTGCCCGGCTACGTCGATATCAACGACGCGCTGCCCGGCGCTGGAGCCGTCAACGCACGCCGTCCCTTCCCAACGTATGGAGGCATCATTCTGAGTTCCGCTTTCGCCCACTCCACGTATCACTCGCTGCAGACGAAGCTCGAACGCCGCTTCACCAAAGGCGTTTCGATCCTGGGCTCCTACACTCTGGGCCACGGCATCGACAATTCGATCAACGGCGAGGACAGCGGCGCGGGCGCGGTCACACCGCAGAATCCTCGCGACTGGGCGTCGGAGAAGTCCTCTTCGGCAACCGATATCCGCCACCGGTTTGTGCTGAGCGGCATCTGGGACCTGCCCCGAATCAAAGGCGGCAACCCAATCGCACGAGGCATCGTCAATGGCTGGCAGGTGTCCGGCATCCTGACGCTGCAAACCGGAGTCCCGCTCACGCCCACTGTCACGCCGAATCCAGCCAACACGACAGGACCCGCACGCCCCAATCGTCTACAGGATGGCAACCTGCCCGATTCCGAGCGCACGATCGACCGCTGGTTCGACCGCCTCGCCTTCGCGCCCGCCACGGCGTTTCAATACGGAAACTCCGGCCGGCACGTGATCCGCGCGCCCGGCATGAACAACCTCGACGCCACCGTGAATCGGAACTTCAAGCTCGGCGAACACCGCAACCTCGAGTTCCGCTGGGAGATGTACAACTTCACGAACACCGCGCAATTCGGGCGTCCGAACCTGGTCGTCAACCAGACCCAGGGAGGCACGATCACCGCCACGGCCATTCCGAACCGGCAGATGCAGTTGGGACTTCGATTGTCATTTTGAACCCGGAGGACGCTTGTCGATGTTGCAACGTCGTGATTTTCTGAGAACCGCAACCCTTGCGGCACTGCCGTTCTTCACCCGATATGAGCGGCTCATCGCAGCCGATCGTGGCAAGGTGAAAATCACCGGCATCCGCATGAAGCCGGTCTCCGGCGTCGGGCACACGCTCATCCGCATCGACACGGATGCGGGCGTTTCCGGCTACGGCGAATCCGGCGTCACGGGCGCGATGATGAAGGCCTGGCTCGAGCGCTATCAACCACTGCTCATCGGGCAGGATCCGCTGTCGATCCAGGTCCACTTCTTCCGCATGTCGACGCTGATGCATACCTACATGGCCAGCGCACCGGCATTGAGCGGCATCGACATGGCGCTGTGGGATCTCGCCGGCAAGCTGCGCAACGAACCCGTGTACCAACTCCTCGGCGGACCCTTCCGCGAACAGGTCCCGATCTTCATCAACTCCGAGCCGCGCAACATGCTCGACAAGGGTTCGGTGAAAGCGTGGGCCGATCAGTTCAAGGCCATTGGACAAGGCTTCCGCGCAGCGAAGGTCAACACCACGGGCGCGCTCGGCATGCCGATGGGCCGCTACATTCCGACGCTTACCGCGGTCGAACTCAACAAGATCGGAACCGCATTTCAGAACATCCGCGAGGCGCTCGGACCCGAGTACGACATCATGGTGCATTGCCACAACGAGTTCGACCTGCCCACGGCGAAAGGCATCGCGCGAGTGGTGGAAGGCATCCAGCCCAAGTGGTTCGAGGACCCGCTGCCGCCGCCGTTTTCCGATAGCTGGGTGGCGCTCAAGCGCGAGTGCCGCGTCCCACTGCTCACTGGCGAAAAGCTGGAGATGACCACCGGCTTCTATCCGTTCCTCAAAGAGCAGGCCGTCGACTTCATCTATCCCGACATCGCGTTCTGCGGCGGCATCACATCGATCATGAAGATCGCGAACCTCGCCGCGCAGTATCGCATCCCGGTCGCGACTCACAATGTCGGAGGCATCCTGCTGACGATGTCGTCGATTCACTTCGGCCTGTCGATTCATGATTTCCTGACCAGCGAAGCGCGCCTGGGCGGCCGCCAGGACATTCTCGTGATGGCGAAGAATCCGCCCGTGATCAAAGGCGGATTCGCGCAGCGGCCCGAAGGTCCGGGGCTCGGCGTCGAACTCGATGATGCCGGCGTGCGTGTGTGGCAACGCGACGGCGATCCCACCGATTGGGTCTAAGCCGGCTTTTCGGGGGCGTATTCTTCCGTGACACCGTCCAGCGTCACGCGTCCAACGGCCGTGGCCACGCGCAGCAATCGCAGGAAAATCTGCGCAGTCAGAAATGCGTCGCCGCCCGCAGTGTGGCGGTCGTGCGGCACGATGCCGAACATCTCGCACAGCGCATCCAAAGAAAAACCCTTCGCCGTCTCGCGACCCGCAAACCCGCCGTCATCCTGCAAATGCAGCGTCAGCGCCATCGTATCCAGAGCCATGTTTCGCAGGCGGAATCCGAAGTGCCGTTCGCAGGCGTAACCGATCGTCTCGACGTCGTGGCCGATGTGATGCCCCACGATCACGCCGTCCCGCAGATAATCGAGAAACAGCAGCAGCGCCTCCTTCTCCTCGATGCCGGCCGCGATGGATTCATCGCGCGTGATGCCGTGCACCGTCACCGACGCGTTGTTGTAGGCGATCCGCACCATCGCTTCGAAAGAGTCCTCGAGTACGATCTCACCATCGCGCACCGCCACGGCGCCAATCGTGATGATGCGGTCGCGACGCGGATCGAGTCCGGTCGTCTCGGTGTCGAGTACGACGAACCGCACGTCACGCACCGGCGTCTGCGGGGTCCAGGTATCCGGACGCTCGAAGGACGCGTGATAGCGATCGACCGCCGTCAGCATGGCGTGACGCTCAAATGTTTCGCGACCGTGAACTCCAGCAGCCGCTCGATCGACGTGAACATCGTCTTCAGCAATCGTTGTTCGAGTTTCGACAGCTTGCGCGACTCGATCAGCGGACCGCCCGCATGCATCTGAAAGTACACCGCCGCGCGAAACGCTTCCGCTGCTTCGCGAAAGAGCGGCGCATCTCCGGGATGCAATTCGGTTTCCGCCAACCGCAACCGGTCGAGCGTACTCACGCAATCCATCCGTCCGCCCGCCGCCAGTGCGAAGACACGCGCCGCGCCGGCTATCGGGGAAATCGCGGTCTCGCGGATGTTGAATGTATCCCGCCGCGCGCCGTCCCAATCGAGCACTAAACCCTGAAAGAACGTCAGCGGCGGCAGGTTCGCCAGCGTGTCGTTGGCGAGCAGCGGAATCGCGACCTCATGTTCGCGCAGTTCGCGCCGCACGCACGCGCGGATCTCATCGAGAATCGCCGGATCCCCGCCGACCAGCGCGCAATCGAACATCGTGCGCCGCAAGTACAGTTCCCCGCTCAGCGGATTGCGGATCGTTTCCTCAAACGCACGCAGGCACGACGAGAGCGACATCACCGGTCCAAATCCGCTGGGCCACGAACCGCCCGAAACCGCATCAACCTGTTCGCCGCCGTCGGAAACCAGCGCGAGCAACGCAGCGCCGCTCGATTGTGGATCCGCCGTCAGCATCAACTCCCCACGCGCGGCCCGGCCAAATAACAGCCACGCGTGACGCCGCCCGTTCAACGGCGCGCGCATCCGTGTCTGCGCAGACGCCACCGTCGCAGCGAAATTCAGCAGCAGGCAGTCATCGACATCTGCAGGTTGCGCCAGCGCAGCGAGCGTGATCTCCTGCAATCGCTGCAGCAGCACCGACTCTTCCATTGGACTCTTCGCCTCACGCAGACGCCGCAACAACGCCGGAGGATTCGCGCCGCAAAACAGCGCGAGATCCGCAGCCGTGACGCCCATCGCCGTTTCCTCAGCACCCGCGCGAACCATCGTCCGCATCAACTCGCGAGTCGTAATGCAGGAATCCGCACCAGCAGCCCCAGGCGCAAAAAACTCCAACGGAGGCAGCGGGGCATCCAACCACGACGTCCGCCCAAAGCCACGCATCCCGGTCACCGAAACATGCGCCTTCACGAACTGCTGCAAAGCCGGATGTCCCGGAATCAACGCCGCAAACTGCGCCGCGGAAACACCGTACAGAATGACGTCGCTGGCCGTCCGCGCGCTGTACTTCGGCGGCGCCACGGCGTCACCTGCGAATCGTTCGATGCCCAGAACATCGCCCTCGCCTTTGACGTCGAGCAGGCGTTCCTCGAGGTCCAGCAGTTCCACCTGCCCCTGCTGCACGACCCACACCAGTGGACCGAATGCCCCGCCCTGCTCGAATATGTACTCTTCCGATTCATGAAACTTCACGCGCCCGCTAGCCGCGAGTTCCAGTAAATCGGGCGCGGGAAGCGAATCGAAGGGCGCATGCCGAACCAGGAAGTCGGCCACGCGATGTCGGATTACGGATGTATTCATCTCGGCAGGCAGAAGCAGCAATGTCGGCATCGGGCGGCCCGCCGGGACGTGGGGATAAGATCGGGTGCTGCAGAGAAACGGGGCAGCACACCGCAAGCCGTCCCGCTAGTATACACTGCGCGGCGGCTGGCGCCGTTACGACAGGAAAGTCCCCGCCTACCTGGCGTCGACCGCAAACCGGTAGCGGCCTACCGTGCTGGAACGGCCATCCGGCAGGGTTGCCTCCAACATCGCCTGCATCACCTCGCCGCGCTGGAGCACGCTCGCCGGAACTCCCACGCCCAGCGATTCCTGACCCGCTCCGGCCGGCTGCTGCTGCCGCCACACACGCACGCCGCTGGGATCATCGATCTCCAGCGAGAACACCGCCCCCGGCGGAACCTCGCGAATATCGAACGACAGGATGACGTACTGCGAGTGCAAGGGGATCACGACGCGGTCCGCAGCAGCCGGATCTCCGCCGCCTCCCGCGCGCACCATCGTCAGGCTGTACACCGGCCCCGCGATCGCCGCCGCAGACGTGGACTGCTCTGCCAACGCCGGTTGCCGGCTCGCCTCACGCAGCCGGTACGCCTGCCATCCAGTCGTCACCGCCAGCATCGCCGCGACTGCGGCCCATGCGGGATGCCACAGAAACCCACTCCGGCGGTGAACCCGTGGAGCCGCCGCGTCCTCACCCAATTCGCGCATCCCCGCGCGAAAGGTCTGTTCCAGTTCCACATCGGCGGCACACCGGGCGCACTCCACCAGATGCTCCTCGAACGCCTCGCGCACGGACTCCGGCAGATCCCCGGCAACGTAGCGGGGAATCAACGATTGCTCGGCAATGTGATCGTGTTCCAAAACGGCTTCTACCTATTTAGTGATCCCAGTGGACGAATTATCCCGCCCGGACGGCAAATTTTCCAGCGCCGTGCGAAATCTCTGCCGGGCGCGGTACAGCACCCGGTTGAAATGCAGGCTCGACAACCCCAGGCTTTCGCAGATCGAATCCTTTGGCTCTTCGGCGACATAGAAACGGTACAGGATCTCGCGATCGCGTCCGAACAGGATCCCAGACAATACCCGTCGCACCACGCTTGCCGCATGCCCGGCTTCGACCGCCGCCCCGGCGTCTGCTCGCGGATCCGGCGTCTCGTCGATCTTCCCGTCCCAGGCGGTCTCCCGTTTGGCCTTCCGCAGAAACGCGATGCCCACGTTGCGCGCTGTCGATGCCACGAAACCCGCCAGCCGCTCCGGCTCGCGGATCTCTCCCGCACGAGCCTTTTCCAGCACCACGAGCAGCGTATCCTGCGTCAGGTCGTCGACCTCCGCGCGCAATCCCACCACCTGCCGCACGATACTTCGGACTCCCGCACGATACCGTTCCACCAGTTGCGCTTCGGCAGCCGGATCCCCGGAGCGAATCGCCGCCACCAGGGCGGCCGGATCTGCGCGCAGGGTCTCCATCGCCCCGATTGTATCAGCGGCCTCCCGCTATAATGGCGAAATCACTGCGATGCTGTACCGGCTTGTGTTCCTGGTTCTTGCCCTCTGCGCAACGCCGGCTCTCACTCAATCATCATCAGGCGAACAGCAAATCACCGTGCCGGGCGGAACCACCGCCAGCCGTCTCCCACTCCGGGCCGCCACGGGCGACCTGCTGGACTGCACCTTGCGTCAGGATCATGGAGATTTCGTGCTCCGCCTGCTCGATCCCTCGCAGCAGAAGGTTGCCGAGGCGCTGGATCGAGGAGGCGACCAGCGTCCGCTGCGCATCGTATACGTCGCACAGGCTAGCGGCGCGTACACCATCGAAGTCACCTGGCGCACCCCATCGAAATCTCCGGGGACCGGCCGCCTGCTCCTCACGCAGCCCCACCCCGCCTCGCCCCGGGACCTGCATTTCGCAGCCGCCTCCGAAAAGTTCCACCGCGCCTCGCTGCTCCGCTCGGGGCACAAACGCCAGGCGCTGGAAGATTCCATCGCACTGCTGCTCGATGCCCGCGCCGTCTGGCATTCGCTCGAAGCGCGCGAGGATGAAGCCGAAGCGCTGCGCGACCTCACCGAAACCAGCGCCGAACTCGGCCGCATGGACGACATGCTCCGTTATGCCGAAGCCGAATGGCGGCTGCGGCAACAGTTGCAGGACCTGCTCGGACAAGCCAACGCCCTCAACAACCTCGGCTATGCCGAAAATGTTTCCGGACACTCCGAAGAGGGACTGGCGCACCTGCGGCAAGCGATCGACCTGTGGCGGCAGCTGAAGGACCGGCGCAGTGAAGCCATCTCCCTCAGCAACCTCGCCAACGCCTACTTCACGCAGGGCGACTTCTATCAATCCCTCTCCGTCTGCCAGGAACTCGAGCCGTTGCGCCGCCTCTACAGTGGCCCGGCAGGACGCGGCGCCACGCAGAACTGCATCGGCATGAGCCTCGTCAACCTCGGCGAAATCGAACGCGGCGTCTCTTATCTCAAGCAGGCCGAAGACTTCTTTCTCACCGCCGGCGACATGCGAGGCGTTGCGACTATCCACGGCAATCTCGCGTCCACCTACTTCGATTCCGGAAACCAAACGCAGGCGCTCACCCATGGCCTGCGCGCGCTCGAAATCGCACGCACCATCGGCAACATCGACATGGAAGCGTTGTATCTGGGCATCTGCGCCGGAGGCTACACCAGTTCCGGCCAGCCGGATCGCGGACTCGAATTCGCACAGCAATCACTTTCAAAAGCACGCAACGGACACGACCGGCGCACAGAAGTCCTGGCGCACCGCGAACTCGCGCGCTCGCTCATCGGTCTTCACCGCTACGCCGAAGCCTCCACAGAAGCGGAAGCCGCGCTCCAGTCGGCACGCGAAGCCACTCTGGCGGCTGAAGAAATCCTTTCGCTCGAAATCGTAGCCGCAGTCGAATCCGCCCAGGGCAATCCCGAAGCAGCGCTTGCCCGCGAAGACCTCGCGATCAACAAGCTCGAAGAATTGCGAAGCCGGATCCGCGCGGCGAACCTGCGGATCTCTTATTTCGCACAAAAGCGCCGGCTATACGAAGCCAAGGTCGACACCCTGATGCACCTCCATCAACTGCATCGCGACCGGGGATTCGACGCCGCCGCGCTCGAGGCCAGCGAGCAATCGCGCGCCCGCGGCCTGCTCGACCGTCTCTCCGGCGGCGGATCCCCGGCACATCAGGTCCGCCCCGGCCTGCGCGTCGCCCAAATGCAGGAACTTCTAGGAGATCGCCAAACGGTGCTGCTCGAGTTCCTGCTGAGTCCACAGCAAAGCTACGGCTGGATCCTCACGCGCAACGCCGTGCGCGGATTCTCCCTGCCGCCGGAATCGCAAATCGAAACAGCCGCGCGGCAACTGCATGTGCAACTGCGTTCGAACCTCGACGCAGCCGGCAGCATCGCGGTGTTGAGCCGCATCCTGCTCGGTCCCGCAGTTGCAAGCCTTCGTGGCGCAACCCGCGTCCTGGTCGTATCGGATTCGGGTCTGCAACTCGTCCCCTTCAGCGTGCTCTCGATCCCCGGTGCGGACGGGCAACCGCTGATCGTGGACCATACCGTCATCGCCCTGCCATCGCTTTCGTCTCTCGCGCGGCCGTCACGATCGAATGGCGCGCAAGGCGCGAGGCATCAGCTTGCCGTCATCGCGGATCCCGTCTTTCAACCGGACGACTTCCGGTTCGCCCCCGGCGTGCGTCCGGCGGCACAATCGCAGCCACCTTCCGCGACAGCCAACACGGACCTGCTCCGCCTCCCCGGTACTCTACGCGAAGCCCGCGCGATCCTCGGGCTCCTTCCGCCCGGCCGCGGCGTGCTCGAAGCAACAAGCTTCACGGCCACGCGCGAATTCGTCTTGAGTCCCGCAGTCTGGCATTCGCGGATCGTGCATCTTGCCACACACGGACTCGTCAACTCGGCAAGCCCCGAGATGTCCGGCCTGATGTTTTCCCGCTATGCCGCGAACGGCGAGGCCCGCAACGGCTTCGTGCGCATCCCCGAATTGGAGCGGCTCTCGATTTCCGCGGACCTCGTGGTGTTGAGCGCCTGCCAGAGCGCACTCGGCAAGGACGTGCGCGGTGAAGGACTGATGGGCATGGCCCGCGCCTTGATCGCCGCGGGAAGCAGGAGTGTTGCCGGCAGTCTGTGGCAGGTCCCCGATTCGGCCACGGTGGAACTCATGCGCGAGTTCTACGCCGCGATGCTGCGGGATCGCCTCGCGCCCGCCGCCGCGCTGCGCCGCGCACAATTGGCGCTGCGCCGGCGTCCGGAATGGTCGCGGCCGTACTACTGGGCGGCCTTCGAACTCCTTGGGGACTGGCGATAATTTTTTTCGCACACAGGTGAGATAGAACGCCGGATGCTCTCACTGAACAGGTGATGGCGTACAATCCCAAGCTCCGATACATCCAGGCCTCGGTCGGCATTGCCGGCGGCAGGCAATGCTACAACAACGTGGCCGACCAGATGATCGTGCAGGATCTCATCGATTCCATCCCGTTCGCCATGGGCGGGCGTATGGGAGACATGGGCGGCTGGGCAATGCCTCGCGCCGGCTATTGTGCGCCGGACCTGCACCAGGCGATCCTCCGCTTTCAGCAGATGAATCGGAACCTGGGCCTGTCTGTGGACGGCCATATCGATCCCGGTGGCAAAGGGATCATGACATTGAACGCCTTCGCAGGCGGTGGTTCGCCCACCCCGAATCCTTCGGGTCCCACAGGATCGCAAGGGATCTACATCGACCAGATCTTCGACAGCCTCCGCGTCTACCGAACCCCCTGGCAGATTGAGGACTTTTACAACGGGGACGTGACAACGCCCTGGTTTGCCCTCGGAATGCAGGATTTGCTTTTGAGAAACCGCGTCTCCGGACAGAGTGCGGCGCTTCAAACTTTCCTTGGTGGTGTCGGCAAGGGAGCTTTCCCGGTGGGCCTCTCCCTATCAGGAATGTACGGCCTTCGCTATGGTACGTATCTCTACGGTTTTGGGCCTGATAAAACGGAACTCGATGTGAAGCGCCTGACCGGACAAATGGTTGTCGTGCAGGGCAGCTTAGTGGGAGGGCCGGTTGGCGGCAATCTGAGCCTGGCGTACTTCAACCCGCCGTGCGCCGCTTCGGCCTTCGTCTATGCGCTTCTTGAAAGGAACGCAAACTTCCTCTACGTCATGATGAAGCATTCCGGAGCGTTTGCTGCCACCATCGGACAAGCTGTCGGAATGGGTCACGCCACGCTGCTGGGTGGCTTCTGTCGTGAACTCCAAGGTCCCTAGCCTGTTCGCCATCCCCCTCGCCTCCGCAGAAAAATTGCGATACTCTAACCCCAATCTACTGTAGGACCCATGACGGTCCCGGTGGCAATGAGGTTGGATTCCATGCTCTTTCAACAGTCGCTACGTTTTGCGGCGCGGACCCTGTTCGCCGCGCTGCTGCTCCTTCTCCTTTCCACTTCTCTGGCGCTGTACAGCCAGACCCTCTACGGATCCCTCACCGGAAACGTCTCTGACCCATCCGGCTCCGCGATCCCCAACGCCAAAGTCGAAGTCCTCAACACCGGCACCGGCATCACCAAATCCACCACCACCGATGACCGCGGCGCGTACCTCATGAGCGACCTGCTCCCCGGCACGTATCGCGTCTCCATCTCCGCTCCGGCCTTCGGCACGCGCGTGCAGGAAGGCGCCGTCATCACCATCAACACCGTGCTGCGACTCGACGCCACGCTCACCGTCTCGCAGGTCACCGAAAACATCCAGGTCAGCGCCTCCGCGGTCACCCTGCAAACCGATCGCGCCGACATCAACAATCAGATCCAGTCGAAGCAGATCGTCGATCTGCCCCTCATCAACTCGCAGGGCCGCAACTTCCAGGTCCTCTACAAGGTCCTGCCCGGCTTCACGCCGCCCGTCGAAGCACACTCCGATTCCGGCAATCCGCAGCGTTCGATGGTCACGCAAGCCAACGGCATGCCGCAGTCGAGCAACAACACCAAGCTCGACGGCGCAACGATCAGCCACCCCTGGCTGCCCCGCCTCGTCGCCTATCTGCCCCCCGTCGAAGCCGTCGAACAGGTCAACGTCGTCAGCAACAGTTTCGACGCCGAACAGGGCATGGCCGGCGGCGCCGCGATGAACGTCACCATCAAGAGCGGCACCAATGAATTCCACGGCGGCGGCTGGGAATTCGTCAACAATAGCGCCCTCAAGGCCCGCAACTATTTCTACTGCCTCTATTCCTGCACGGGCGATCCCAACCGCGCCCCCAAGAACATCCAGAACCAGTTCGGCGGCATGTTCGGCGGACCCATCAAGAAGAACAAGCTCTTCTTCTTCGCCGATTGGGAACGCACCACGCGCCGGCAGGCCGCGGCCGCGCTTCGCACCGTTCCGACTGCCGCGATGCGCACCGGCAACTTCAGCGCCACCGGAACCACGCTCTACGATCCCACCACCGGCGCCGCCGATGGATCCGGACGCACGCCGTTCGCCGGCAACATCATTCCGACCAACCGCATCGATCCCGCTGCGGCGTTCATGTCGAACCTCATTCCGCAACCGAACCAGAGCGTCTTCCCCAACAACTACCTCGCAGTCGCGGGCTATCGCCTCAACCGCGACAACGTCGACTTCAAGGTCAACTACCATCCCAACGAAAAGACGCAGATCTTCGGACGCTACAGCTTCTCGCCCAGCGAAGTGTTCGATCCCCCGTCGCTCGGCGCCGCGGGCGGTGACGCCACCAACGGCGGCCAACCGGGACTCGCCCCCGGCCTCATCCAGAGCGCTGCAATCGGCGGAACCTACACCATCACGCCCCGCATCGTGCTCGACGGCGTCATCGGCTATACGCGCCTTCGCCTCGCCGCGGAAAACATCGACCTCAGCAAGAACTATGGACTCGACGATTTGAAGATCCCCGGCACCAACGGCAGCGATCGCCTGCAGGGCGGCTACCCGCGCTTCACCTTCAGCCAGTTCTCGAGCCTCGGCAATCCCAACGTTTCGAACCCGTTCCTGTTCCGCGACAACCAGTACGTCACCAACTGGAACATCGGCTGGGTCAAGGGTTCGCACTCCATCCGCTACGGCTTCGAATACAGCCGTTACGACATCAATCACTTCCAGCCCCAGGCGTCGTACGGTCCCCGCGGCGGCTTCAACTTCACCGGCGGACTCACCTCCCTTCGCGGCGGCGTCGCGACCACCGGCTACAACAGCTACGCGGACTTCATGCTCGGTCTGCCCAACGGCATGGGCAAAGACATTCAGTACATGAATCCGGCAACGGTCCGCATGCCGTCCTATGGCCTCTACATCCGTGATTCCTGGCAGATCAGCCGCAAACTGACGATGGATTACGGCATGCGTTATGAGAAGTACTTCGCGCCGACTCGCGACCATTCGGAAGCCGAACGCTACGACCCCAACACCGACACCGTCGTGCGCGGCGGCATCCAGACGGGCAAAGGACAAATCGCTCCGCGCCTCGGCTTCGCCTACCGCATGAACGAGAAGACGGTCATCCGCTTAGGCGGCGGCATCAGCATCGATCCGAATACCTTCCGCTATCTGCGCGACGCGTATCCGGCGACGATTTCCTCGCAGTTCTCCGGCGCATCGAGCTTCCAGGCGGCGGGTAGCCTGCGCACGGGCATCCCGCAGTTTGTGGGTCCCAACCTCAACCAGAACTCGTTCACGCTGCCGCTCGCGGTGGCCACGACGTCATTCCCCGAAGTCTTCAACCGCGGCTACATCGAGAGCTACAACCTCACCATCCAGCGCGACGCCGGCAAGGGTTTCAACATCCAGGCCGGATACGCCGGCAGCCGCGCCATCCGCACCACGGTGATCCAGAACATCAATGCGTCGGGACCGAACGGCGGCAACGCCGGACGCGCGCTCTACGCAAAATTCCAGCGTATCGCGGATATCCGCTGGTTCACGCCTGCAACCACGGCGCAGTACAACGGCCTGCTGGTCAACGTCACCAAGCGCATGGGTGCGTCGACCTTCGGCGTGTCGTATACGTTGTCGCGCGCCATCAACTACGGCGACGATCAGGACAGCGGCCTCACCTGGAACTGGGTCCCGATGTTCGAGCGCAACAAGGCAGTGGCGGGTTATGACCGCACGCACAACCTGCAGTTCTACGGCAACTACTACCTGCCGTTCGGACGCGGCCAGAAATACGCGACCTCGGGCATTGGTTCGGTGCTGCTCGGTGGCTGGCAGACCAACTGGATCCTCAGCCGGTACAGCGGCACGCCGTTCACGGTGGGCACCTCCGGTTCGTCGGTCAACACGCAGGGCAACTCGCAGACGCCGGATCAGGTTCTGCCGGATGTCGCGATCCTCGGCGGCCACGGCGTCGGCAATCCGTACTTCAACCCGCTCGCCTTCGCGCCGATCACCGATCCTCGCTTCGGCAGCGCCGGCCGCAACATCCTGCGTGGACCCGGCGTCTTCAACCTCGACGCCAGCCTGTTCCGCGACTTCCGCATCACCGAACGCTTCAAGCTGCAGTTCCGCGCGGAGATGTTCGGCGTGACCAACACGCCGCAGTTCGGCAACCCTGGCACGACGGTGTCGAACGCGGCCCGCAACGCGGACGGTTCGATCCGCGCGTTGAACGGCTACACCGAAATCACCAGCGCGGGCGGCGAACGCCAGATCCGCTTCGCCATGAAGCTGACGTTCTAACAACCCAAACCGGGCGGAGATTCTGAACCAATCTCCGCCCGCGGATCCCCCGGAATCCCATCCCTGTCGCTTCAAGTTAGGTGGTGTAGGCTTTCAGCCTGCGCGGTGCTTAAGCACCGCCCCCACACACTCTGAAACCTCCCAGCTAGTCCACCTCAACGCAAACCCCAGCCCCACTGGCTCACCTCTTTAAATACCGATCCAGAAAACCAATCACAGTCTTCCAGGACGGCGTATACGGCGTCGGATTCACCACCGAACAGTCGCCCGCCGAGGTCGACCGCATGGTCGCAGCCTCGCGTAGCGAACCATTCGTCAGGAACCCGTTCCAGTTCCCATGCGGAGCCTTGGGAAGACTGATAAACACGGCCTCCCTGCAAGCCTTATTCAACGCCATGTACATCTCCTCGCCCTGATTGTGCGGTACCAGCGGATCCGAGTTCCCGTGCAGGATCATGATGGGCGGATCCGCCGGCGTGATATACCGCATTGGACTCGCCGCGCGAACCTTCTCCGGGCAGGTCTGGATCGGGCATCCCACCAGCCGCGACTCCGGCGATTCCGGACCATCGTGACAGCCCCTTGGCCCAGGCGCGCACGGGCGCAACGCCCACGCGTCCATCGTGAGAAAGTTGGTCGGCGGATAGAAGGCCACCGCCGCCTGCACCGCGCTGGACACTCCCGTGATCCCGACCGATCCCTCCATCTCCGGCGCATCGCCGGTGACGGCCGCCATCGCCGTGGTCCAACCACCCGAACTGTCGCCCATGATCGCGACATGGTTCGCATCGAAGTTGTATTTCGCGGCGTTGCTGCGAAGCCAGCGAATCGCAGCTTTGATGTCGTGTAATTGCCCCGGGAACGTCACCTGGGAACTAGACCGGATCGATACGCCGGCCACTGCATACCCCGCCGGGTTCAACTGCGCCGCGGCAATTCCCGCGCGGACCTTTCCCGTGTCCGCCATCCAGGCCGACCCGCTCGTCCAGATCACCACCGGCAGCGGACGTCCCTTGGCGGCGGCGTCCGCGGGAAGGTACAGATCCAACTTGTGCCCGTTGCTGCCGGGAGGATCCGCCGGGGCGTACTCGAGATCCGCGAACGTAGGCGCAGGGCCGGGTGAAGAAGCAGGCGGAGGCGGCTGCTGCTGCTGCGCAAAGGCAGCCGCACTGAACAAGAGCATGCAGGTCGTGAAGATTCGCACCTTGCGATTATTCGACACCAGAGCCGGATTGACAAGCGGTCCCTCGAGCGGTCATAGCCGAAAGCAGGGATCCGGCAGGACGGCCGGGCAGTGATAGAGTGTCCTTTGCATGAAACTCGCGCTGCTGCCGCTTGCTCTGACTCTGACAATGGTTTGCCTCGCCCAGCCGAATAAAGAGGAATGGGTGTCCCTCTTCAACGGCAGGAACCTCGACGGCTGGACCGCAAAGATCGCCCATCACGAGCCCGGCGAGAACTTTGCGGACACCTTCCGCGCCGTGGATGGCGTGATCCGTGTCTCCTATGACAAGTACCCGGAGTTCAACAGCCGCTTCGGACATCTGTTCTACAAGCAGAAGCTGTCGCATTTCAAGCTGCGCCTGGAGTATCGTTTCTACGGCGAGCAGATGAAGGATGGTCCCAATTACGCGAAATTGAACAGCGGCGTGATGTTCCATTCGCAGGGCCCGGAGACGATTCTGAAGGAACAGAACTGGCCTGTCTCAGTGGAGGCGCAGTTCCTGGCCGGAGGACGCACGACAATGAACGTGTGTACGCCAGGCACGGAGATCCACATGAATGGGCAGATGGTGAAGGCGCACTGCACGAATTCGACGTCGCGCCGCCCGGCCAATGATGAGTGGGTGTCTGTCGAGTTGGAGGTGAATGGAGCAGGGGTTGTGCGCCATCGGGTAGACGGTCAGGTTGTGTTGGAGTACGAAAAGCCCATGATCGGCGGCGGCACGGCGGTGGGGTTTGATCCGAAGTACAAGGTGGATGGGACGGTGCTGACAGAAGGCTACATCGGCCTGCAGTCCGAGAGCCAACCGGTGGAGTTCCGGAACATCCAGTTGTTGAACCTGACCGGATGCATGAATCCGAAAGCGAAGAACTACAAGTCCTATTACGTGAACCGGGACGATTCGACCTGTAAATAAAGCCTGTGCCAAGCCTGAAGATTGCTGGTCAGTGCTGCAACGGCGTCGAAGGGCATAGACCAGCCCGCCTCATCCTCGTCACCGAAAGAAGAGTGAATAAACGCATGCGGCTCCACCCGCGTCAGTTGCACAGATTGACGCCGGCATTCCACCGCATTCTCACCAACCCGGAACTAGCTAAAGCAGGAACGCTCGCCTTACCCACGCTATCCATCTTCACGCTGCGGCCTGTAGATTCGGCCCCGCAATCGTCACCCGCGCGGATTCTCCGCCGTCAGCACGAACGCTTTCACCTCGCCCGTCAAGGCGAAGGCCATTGCCTACTAATTCTGATTCAACCTTAACTCCACGGACGCCAGCAGCAGCAACCCGTTGGCGAGCATCCGCAGCGACAAGTTGATTGTCGCCGCCCATTGCGCTATCCACATCCGGATACGTCCCCGCCTCCGGGAATTTCATCACTACAGTACTCGTCACCACCCCGGTCGTGCTCCGCTGATTCACGCCGCGTCCACGACCGGATAGTAGCCCTACAACACCGGGTTCGCGGGGCATCGCCGCCACACTGAGAATGAAACGGTCATCGTGGACGAAGGTTAAGGTTACCGGCCCAGTCGCACAAGCCATCGGCGGTTGTGCAAAGAGTGTCGCATCAAGTTGCTCTCGCGATTATTCGAAACTCCCGATGGACTGGCAACAGGAAACAGTGAGCGAACACGCGAACTTGTCCCCTTCTCTTCCGACTTTGCGCTTTCCACCTTAGAAGCAAACATCCGATCCTTGGGCGGGAGAATGAGCACGTGAATGATCTGACCAAACGGCTTGTCAGCCCTGTCACCATCTATCCTCTCGTCGTCGTCGCCTTCGCCATTGCCTTTCTCTTTTACTGGATTCCCGCCACGCAGCGAAAGAAACTCGCGCACGACCGCCAGGCGCTGCAGGAACTCACCTTCGCCGCCGACCGCGTGGGCATCGAACTCACCAACCTCGGCAACGGTCTCGAAGCCTACCTTGGGCTGCACTATACAAAGCCGCCGTTCAAACCTGAGTCGGCCAGCGAGGTTCTCCTGCACCGGACCCAGTCCGATCTAACCGACGAGAGGATCCGCGACTATCTGCGGGATCAATTGCCGCTGCTCGAGTGGCCACTATCCTGCACGATTACGGGAATCCTGGCACCCGGGCGCATGCGCCTGGGAATGCGCACGCACGCAAGCGGGGAGCAGATCCTCTTCCACTGGACCGAAAACAACGATCCGCACTGCGCCATCCTTCGCGTGCGTGAGGCGACGCAGCGGACCTTGTCCTCGATACCGCAGGGCTTGTTTCATGAAATCGTTCTGGCTACCGCCGACGGACGGGTTCTGACCTCTACGGAACGTTCGGCCATCCGGCTTGTGCGCCTGCCTCGCTCCGCCGCGAAAGCCAGCGGAAAACCCGGAGGTTCCTCAAAGGCGGCCGCCAGAAAGAGCGACAAGTCTTCCGAGAAGAAGGTCGAGTCTTCCGGCGAATCCGAAAACCCGGCCAAGGACAGGAAGACAGACTCTTCGGAAGAGGACCGGGATAACTTCGGCGCTTCGCGCCTGACGGAAGTCGAGATCGCGGAGGAACCGTACACGATGTACAGCGTCCCGGTCAAACTCCCCTTCGAGTGGGAGCAGTCCGGCGGTGACTCGGGACTGATCGTGGCCGGCTTGATCCGGAGTTCCACGCGGGAGTCGCGCAGCATGGCCCCATCCCGCGGGCCGATGTTGGCGTTCGTCATCGTTTTCGCCGCCCTGATCTTCGGATCCTGGCCGCTCCTGAAAGTCGGCAGCCTCCGGCCCAGCGATCCCATCCAGCGGCGGGAAATGGCGCACTATATCGTCTCTTCGCAGATAGCGCTGTGCATCCTGACAGTTGGCTGTATTCAACTGGGGTACAACTTCGATGCTGGTACCGGCGGAGATTTCCTCGACAAACTGGGCATAAAGATCAAAGAAAACACCAGCCGCGAGGTGGTTCGCGCCTTGCGCACCTTGGATCGAATCGAATCCTCGCCGGAGTTCGGGCACACAAATGCGGATAAAGCCAAACCCTGCTTCCGGCTCCCAGGCAGTTCGTCGAAGCAGAATGAGAACATCGAGTGCAAGTCCAATATCTACGACGATCGTGGCCTTTACCTCTTTGAATACCCCTATTTCCGGCAGATCTTCTGGGGCGATGCGAACGGCGATCAAAAGCGCAAGTGGACAACGGACCAGTTCGTGACGCCCAGCACTCCCAGCCGGTTCCGGCCGCTCTATGAACAAACACGCATCGGAAACCTTTGGAGCATCACCGACCCGCGGGGAGTCGAGAACTCCAATTTCCGAATCGACCCGCTGTATTCTCCCAACACCGCCGAGTACGTAGCCGTCATTAGCCGGCGCTACGCGATGCCGGAACACAAGGAACTGTTCAGCAGCCACATCGTGACGCCGATGCTGAGTCTCATCAACCCGGTCCTGCCGGCGGATTACCGCTTTGCCGTTATCGACGAAACCGGAAGAATTCTCTTCAGTTCGGAAGTCGACAAGAACGGTCACGAGAATTTCCTGGATCAGTGCACCCAATGCGAGGGGGTCCGGCAGGCCATGTACGCGCACGAGCCGTTCCTCCACCGAATCCGCTACCACGGAGAAGAGTTCCTCGCCACAGCCACGCCGTTCGACGTCTTCAAAGGTTGCCCGTGGACCCTGATCGTCATGGAAGATTATGAGCCGAGGCGCGCCCACTGGAACGAGATGACGTCCTTGCTTGGCATACTCCTCGCCGCCCACCTGCTCTTCTGCGCCATCCTGGCATATTCGATCCCCGGCCCCTTGAGGTATCCGCCCGCTTGGCTGTGGCCGTCCGCCAAGAAAACCAACGACTACTTCCAGATATGCGTAGCCCTCCTGTGTTCGCTCGGGTGCGCGGGTTGGGCGATCTTCCGGTCGGGGCGATTCTTCACCTTCTTCCCCCTTGCCGGACTGCCGTTTGTCGTTTGCCTGTGCGTCTGGTTCAAACTACTGAACACTCCAGGATCGAAGTCGAACCCAGGCGAGCGATCGATAGCATCGCCGCGAATCCTCTGGCTGGTTCTGGCGTATGGCGCCGTGACCTCTGTATACCTGCTCATCGCGACGTCGGACGAGCCCTTCGCCGGTGAATCCGTCGGTCGATTCCTCCTGCCCTTCCTGCTATCCCTAGGCTGCCTGCTGTACCTGGAGGCTCCCGCACCAGTGGTGTCGCAGCGAATCGTGGCATGGGTGGGGTGGTCGGGATGGTTTTCCGTCCTCGTGTTGTTCGTGCTCATGCACACCGCCATCCTGCCCACCTTGCATATGTTCCGGGTCGCCTACGATATCGAGGCGACCGTTTCGGCTCGGCGCCGTCTGGTCAGGAGCGCCGCCGAACTGGATGCACGGGAAGCACGCATCCAGGCAGGCAGCCTAAGCGCGTTTGCGCCGGACCAGGACGAAGACCCAAACAATGCCAAACACCGAGACCGGGACAAGAACAGGCTCCGCTTCATCGACCGGCGGCTCCACCAGGAACGGCTGGACCGCTACGACGCTGCGACTACCTATGCTTCCCCACTACATTTCGTCCCCGCGATGGTGCCCGTGGACCACCCGGCTGAATGCCTGACAGACTCCACATTCAGCTGCTCAAAGGGATGTGAGACGCCATGCCAGGGGGCGGCAAAACGCGAGACCGCATCCCAGCACGATTCTGGAAGCCACGGTGGAAAGGACCGTGGCGCAGTTCCTCGCTTCGTCAACCTGGAAGGGCGTATGCTGCTCAGTCTCCTCCAATTCATCGAGTCGCCTCTTGAGCCCCTCACGCGCCTCGGCTCTGGCAACGCTCGCTGGGAATTTGTCTCGCAGGGGCATCATTCCGTCGCCATCAGTTCTCGCGTTCCATCCAATGGAACCACCTTGTCCGGCAATCCCACACAGATTCTGGTCGATCAGCCCCGGACATTCCGTTTCAGCGACTATTCCCGCAAATGGCCCGTTTTCCTGGTGTGGACGGTGGCCGCCTTAGCATTCCTGCGGTTCGTGGTCTATCGCGCGATCCGGGACTTCACCAAAACGCTTTTCATGATCGACCGGCCCCGGTCTTCGGGACCGGCAATTCCATATCCGGCCGAAACTCTCGTGCAAGCCATCCGGCGAGGGGACGTTTGGATGGGCCTGCATGACGGCAGCGAGGCGTTTGAACGCCAACTGCGGGATCTCGCGGCGCAACGGCAACTCGTTCGGTGGGAATGGGGCAAATTCGACGTGAAAGGTTGGAAGTCGCGCGTCTTCGCGAACCTCCCGGTGGTCGTCGAAGGGTGCACGGAAAGTCCGAGCCCGCACGACCCGGCCGGTGACGCCGCCAAGATGGCGTTCCTTCAGGAGGCCGCCCGTTCCGGACTCGCCATCGGATTCCTCGCTACCCGCCATCCGGCCTTCTGGCGCGCCGCCGAAAGTGAAAAGGACCCCATCTGGGCCGTCGACCTCGAGGATGAAGCCGCGTGCAAGTGGCGGCAATCCCTCTTTGGAATTCAAGTACTTGCTCTAAAAGGCGTCAAAGATGACCCCTTCAGTGTCTGGCGCGCCTCTACGACTCAGGAGAAGATCGCCCTCGACAATCTGGCGCGTTACGGCTGGGTTAATTTCAAGAACGCCGAGGCGGTCGATCATCTGATCCGGCGGGGGATTGTCGTGGCAAAGCCGGTCCCCCGATTTGCTAGCCGCGATTTTGCGCGCTTCGTTCGTACTACTGTCACCGCGCATGATCGCGAAGGTTGGGTGGGTAAGGAGGAGACGAGTTCCTGGGAAGGCTTCAAGTCCGCCGCTCCGGTGGCGATCAGCCTCGTCTCGGCAATGTTTCTGTACCTCTCGGAACTGCCGGTCTTCGGCGCCGCGATCGCAACGGCCGGTCCACTCGTGCCACTGTTGCGGCATCTCTTCACGCCAACCGCGAGCCAGCCCGGGAGCCGCACATGAAACGACTGTGTCTGTATGCGGCCATTCTGCTGGCGATCGTCGTGCTGCGATTCGGTTGCTTCCCGGATCGCGCGACCATTCAAGTGGTGGTCCCCGAGACCTGGGCCGATTATGGACGCTGGCTGGCCGAGGATTATTGCGCCACCTACTCCTGCGCGTCGGAGAGCATCGACATCCACGTGATGCCGTACGAAGACCTGCAAACTCTGGTCAGCAACGGGCCGGGCAAACACAAGTTCAATCTCGCGCTAGTGGATGCGCCATGGTTGGGCCAGAGCCTTCAAGCGACGCCTATTGGCCAGGTGTCCGGGGAATGGAGCGCCTACTTGGGCGACCTCTGCGATGAGTGCAAGGAAGCGATTGTCACGAATAAGGAGAACTTGAAGAAGGCCCTCCCAGTCCTAGGCAATGCCGCCGCCAGATGCACGAGAACCGGCGATACCGGAGCCCTCCATGTTCGCGTCGGCACAGATAACGCTCTGGTTACCGATTTCCTAACGATCATCGGCGAACAATGTACCGGCAAGCCCGACATGACTTGCGTCGGAAAGGCCTTGAAGGAATTCGACAGCGCTGCCGAGAAGCCCTCGCTCGCCCAGCAGGCCTTCGACGAAAGACAAGTCGCGGACAAGTTGGAATCCGGCGAGATCGGATCTGGTTTTGTCTGGACCCAGTTCCGGCTGCGGATCCCGCTGGAAGAGAACCTGCAATGTTTCGATATTCCGGGCTCTCCGTTGGGAATTTGGTCCCTTGCGTTCTTTGAGAGAACCGGGGCTGCGGAAAAAACGAACGCACTTGCGCGAAAACTGATCGGGCACGCCATCGGACTGGACGTGCAAAGGAGAATGCTGCAAGGGATTCATTGCTGCCAACCGGGAGGGACGAAGCCAGCGGCAGGTGTTAGCCCCGAAATAGAGAAAAACCCCGCGCTGAGGGCATTTGGCCTGGGTGGATTCCCGCCGGCGCGACTCAAGGCCTATCCGAATGGCGATGCTGTGCTCGATTGCTACAAAAAGTCCCTGCAATACTCAGTGCGGAGATACCGGACCAAGGTGCAGTACTGGAGCAAACTCGAGGCGGAACTCGCGGATATCTTGCGGAAACGCTTGGCGCAGCCACGCCTCCGGTGCAAACAAGGAGTCGAGGCGCCGCCCGATCCGAAGCCGATAATGGGCTGGATGGAGAAGTCGCAATAAGGTCCGGCCAGTAACCAACCGTGCCCGCCATCCCAAAAGAACAACCGCTGAGTCTCTCAACCTTCACTCGTCCGTACCCGGATCCACCTCCCTGATGGTCAACAGGATCGTCCCGCGATTGTTCGAATAGGACCCGATCACGTCGTTTGCGCAGCATTCCAACCGCCCTGTCGGCAGTTTCCGAACGGACTCGTCCCGCCCGATCACGAACCACTTGTCGCCATCGATCCGCCCCAACAGAGCCATCCAGGGTGCAGCCGGCAGGCGCTTCATCCAGTTGAGCCGCTCGCGGATCCCGCCCGGATGCTCGATTCCCGCCGCATCGACGGCGGGCGGATCCTTGTCGATCCACTCGCCCTCGGCATGAAACCGGTAACGCTTCGATCCGTCGAGGATCACACCCGTATCCACCGACCACTTCCCGCTCGTCACCTCAACTACGCGAACCTCACCCATGAGTTTCCCTCCAGTGCGCCAGTTCATGCGTATCCCCCCGGCTTCGGTATGCGCCGCCTTCCGTCGCCCAGTACTGGGATGATTCCCGCTGATAGGCCAGTTGCCGGGCCAAGCGTTCTGCATTCGACACGTTCTTGGAAATCACGTACCGAATCTCCCCCTCGGGGCCCACTATGAGCGTAGAGCCGCCCAGAAACTCCGTCGCAATTCCAGTTCGCGGATCGGACACGACTCGACGTTGGGTGACCTCGGCCACCAAATCGAACAAAACCTGCCCGTCCGGGCCCACGCGCCGGGACGTTCGGATCGACTCCACACAGCATTCCTGAACCCCAGACTCGGAGCCGGAGGCAAGGCCGAACTCGTCCGCCAGATGCGGCATGGTGATGAACGCGAACAGCGCGTGCGCCTGCCGTTCGACTTCTCCTCGCCCGGCGGGCAGCGACGGATCCCCGGCAAACCGGAGGTTCGCGAAGTGCAGCGCGTGCACCGCCGGCATGGGACGCTCCGGAGGACGCCACATCAGCGAATCCTCGCTCAGTTGGCTCACGCCTGGCGGATAGATCCCGTGCTCGGCGAACGCGCGGATCAACTCGTCGCGATATCCCCAACTGTCGTTAGGAACCAGTTCGTGGTCAGCCGTCACCAGCGCCCGCAAGAACTCGCCGAGTTGCAGGTCCACAGGTGGGCAATAGTCGATCGCGCGGATGCACATGATCAGAAAATGGCTCGCCAGCTCACTCGCTTTCGCCGCCAGGAACTCCACCAGTTCGGACACCAGCAGTCCCGACGGAGGCCGGTAGGCGAGACGCAGGTACGATTCGGTCTTGCGCTGGTAAATGCGGCGAAAGGCCGAGAACACGGCCCGCAATAGCACCGCGCCCATCTCATGGGCTTCCATATCCGGCCGGTACGGAATCAACTCTGGCGACAACGCGCACCGCAGCGCTTTGCCCTGTGTGGTCAGTCCGAACTCCTCCGCGATGTTGGCTAGCATGGCCGCCTGATCCAGGTTCCCTTCGAAACGCCGTAACTGGCTCGCTACCGCCTCGCGATAAGTGAAGTGTTGCAACAGCGCAATCAGGTCCGCGAATCCCTCGTGGAAACCCAGTACGTCGTTCGAAGTTGGAATCGTGAAGTTGGACCGCAGCCCGTCGATCAATGCATGCGTGAGTTCATGCGCGATGATGTCATGCGAGAGGCACGTAAAAACCTGCCCGTTCGGTGCGTGCCGACCCATCCCGCCGGCAGGCGCAGGGAAGAAGCCAAAGCTGATCTGCCCGCTGCCCTTCTCATACATTGCGTTCCGCCCTGCTTCGGCGGCATGGGGCCGTAGCAGCAGGCGCCCGCCGCGGGCGCCGGAATCGAATCCCCAGGCCACCGAACGGCCAAGCGCCGCCTGAAATTGCGCGTAAATCTTCGAGCAAACGGCGTAGAGCATTTGCTGATGAAACCGCGGATCGGACACCGATGGCTCCACGCCGCCCTGAATGAGGATCCTCGGATCCTCGAGATCCACAGCAACCGGTTTGCCTCTCACATCGAGGCGCTCGACGGCGAGAAGCCGCCCGATCGGCCCCGGCATTAGCGGCTCCCACGGCGTCTCGACCGTCGCGATGGCCCCATCCGAGCGAGCCGTCGTCGAGTCAATCGTGAACACCTTGAGAGGACGAACAAGGGGATCCCCACGCCGGCGCCGGTAAGGTTGGACTTGCGCCTGCCGAAAGAGTCCTTCGCCGTGCGCCATGATCGTGTCACACTCCCAGACTCGCTAGCCGGCGCTCGATGCGATCCAGCCGCGTCACTATCGAATCGTGGCTGACGCCGGCGTCGGAGGACGGCCCGGACCTCGCCAGCGGCTGAATCAGCGGCCTGGCACGAGCCGCGGGCGCGCAATCCAGCCTCGGTGTCTGTCCCCCATCTCCACGGAACATCCCAAGCACCTTCTCATGAAAGGAGGCGTTCGTCAGGCCCAATACACCTCCGGCCAGCACTTGCAATGCGCGGCTCGTGAACACACCGTGACCGTTGATTTCCTGTGCAACCTGCGAGTCGTCACATGCAGTGAACGATACTTCCTTCATCGTGGCTGACTCTCTGGACGCCGGTGCCGCCAAGCGGAGCGCCTCACGGAATCCCTTGTGTGCTTTCATCATCGCCGGGGTCGCATGCAATCCGCGAATCCGGACATCCGAACCGGCTGCCCCGCGGCCCGAGATCTGCGAAGGAACAGCCAGCAGCCGTGTAATGGTTCCGGAATGGCAACAGTCGAAAAAGCAGGTCAGGTTGACGCCCACCGGCAGGCTTTCGCTGAAGATCCGCCGCAAATCGTCGTCAATCAGAAATCCGCCGGAAGGAAAGTCGACAGGGCACAGTGCCGAGTCCTTGCCTCCGCGTTCGTCACCATCCAAATCGTCCACCTGCGTACCGTGGCCGGAATACTGCAGAACCAGCACATCATCCGGAGTTGCGCCCTCCACGAGATTCCTGATCGAATCCATCATCATGCGCCAGCTTGCCTGCTCGTTAACCTGCAGCGTGACCTCGAATCCCAGAGCCTGCAGCCAGGCTCTCCATGACCGAGCGTCGTTAACGCATCCGGATAGCGCGTAGGGAGCCGCGTAGTTGTCGATCCCGATACACAGCGCCCGCTTGCGGCCGGACCCGCGCCCCGCCTCGGCAGTCGTGGTGGGGGTCTCGACTCTCAACGCCCCCTCAGGCGCAGGGGGCGGTTGCGGCGGCAGCGCCCCGAGCGGTGCGGGGGCAAGGCTCAATACATTGCGGGACACACTCTCGGGAAACGGAACGATCTGCGTATTGTCATCGACCTTGAGGATCCGCCGCATCACGCTGTTCATGGTCAACCGGTCATTGTCAAAGTCGCCGTGCTTCTTCGCGATGGTGGAGTGACTCGGACCGTTCTCCGTCACCGAAAACAGGACTTCCGCCTTCGGCCGGTTGCCCAGCAGGCCGAAATACCGCACCATGTCCGGATCCCGCCGCAGGCTCTCCTCGAGCCCCAGAATCGGCGTCTCCGATGCGTCCTCAAAAGACCTGCTCACCAGGTACAACAATGATTTCCGGTACACAATCCCAACGTTATCCGCGAGTTCGAAATCCTTGCGCATCGTGTACTCCGTCAGGCTCTTGATGGACTTGCCGGTGAACGGCATCAGTTTGTCCTTGAAAAGCTGCACAGTGATAGCCGGCGCCAGAAGATGCAGCGAGTCCACTTGCACTTCGCCCGGTTGCAGTAGCAGATCCAGAAAATGAGCGTGGAATATCGACCCGGCGCTGTGCCCGATGCCGTGGATCTCCATGTGCTCTTTGTTCTGCCGCCAGAACTCCGCCAGATGATTCACCACGAGAGTTCCGCCCTGCCTCGGCAGAAAGGCGATCTCGGCGCTCCGCTTCATGTTCGCCCACATGCTGGTTCCGGCACGCCGGAACGCCGACTCGAGCGCCGCGTCGCTGAGATCAGAGAAGTCTCGAACGCCTCTTCCCGGACCTAGGCCGATGATCTCGCGCAGAATATCAACAAGGGTCTCTTTGGGACCCGTCTCCCAGACAAAAAAGATTGGATAGCACTTGTTCTGCAGATAGAAGTTGAACCGGTTACGTGCGTTCTTGAGCGACCCGACCTCGTCGTTCAGCCCGCCATGCGCAAAAAACACCAGCTTGAGCTTATTACCCTCACGCTTCCGCTCTTCGATCGCTGCCGGAAGATGCTCCTGGAAAATCGCCTCGACATCCGGCTCGGTGGTCTGAAAAACGCCGCCCGACGAAAGCGCGCCCATGCGCAAATTGATCACGTACTTACGCAGGTTTGCGAGTTGCTCCGGCGTGAGATCGCTATCGTCCACGCCTTGGGCGTCGCGCGCGGCAAACGAATCATGCAGGGCAGCTTCGATTTCCCGAAGCGTCATGTCTCCTTCCGGCAGTTCTCCCTCTCCCGCCGTGGGACCCGCCCCAAGGCTCCCGCGCGATTCCCGACCCACGGCAAACAGCCGCAGCAGTCGATCCGCCGCCATCGCCTCCTCGCCTCCGCTCTGCGGAATCGCCCGCAACGCGTCATGCGCCGACGTCACCAGTTCCACGACCTCGGATTTCCGCAGTGAGGTCCCCGGACAGGACTTCGAACTCATCTCGTGGTGAAACCGTAACGCCGAGGGAGCGAGTCCGAAAATCCGCTGGATCAGTGCAATCACTTGCACCGAGGCGTCCCGCTGGTTGCCCTCCCACTTGTCGTTGCCGGCGTCGAAATTTCCGATCATTTCGATCATGAAGGGCCCCGCAACATCGTTGCCGTTGAATCCCGTCGCGCTGGCAGGAGCCCTGTTCCAGTTCCGCCCTGTCCAGATCTTTCCGTTGGGATCAACTGTCACATGTTGGGCGATGTCGCTCCAATGTTGCACTTCCGTATGGAAACGGTACATCCCCTCGATCGATTGAATCGGCGGCCGCGAACCGAAATCTGCATGGTTCGGCCGGTAAGTATGATGCAGATGCACTTCCGTGATCCTCCGGCGCCACGGAAAGTCGCGCAACAACCGCGCGAATTCTTCGACATTAAGTTCCAGGAACGGTCTGGGCATGCAATTTCCTCCTCAAGGCAGAACTACGGTCAGTTTCGGCGAGATCAGCGTGGCGCTCGCTTCCGCTGCTTGCTCGGACGCCAGAAACATCGCAACCAATCCCCACGGTTCGTCGAAGTTGGACTTATTCTTCGAAACCGCGTCGCTGAGCGCCCGAGCCAGCTTTTCGCGGGCCTTCAGGAACCCCGGATCCTCATCGAGCGGTGTGGCCGCGCTATGCTCCGCCAACGCCTTCCGCACCTCCGCCAGACGCTCCGCCGCAACAGCCATTGACGACGCCCACCACGAAATCAGAATCATGTCGCGAAACACCGCTTCGACCCGCACCGGCCGGTCATTGGCCCTCGTGATCGACTGCGGCAGCACTGCCGCCACATTCGAAAACGCGCCCGCGTCACGCATTGCCCGCCACAACGCAGGGTCGCGCATCGGGATGCACCGGTACGCGTCCGGATCGGACGCCTTCACCAGAGCCAGCACGGCTCGCTTGCCGGCTTCTTCGTAGAAAGCCTCACTCCGCGGCGTCTCGCCGTCGAGGAAGAGCCGCAAGCAGGCAGCTTGGCCGTACTCCGTTTCCAGCGAAAGAGCGGATGGGCCGAAATCGTCCGGGCTTCCAAGTTTTCCGGGGATTTCGGCGGAGCTCATCAGTCCCACCGCGCTGACCGCGTCCAGAAAATCCGACATCTGCTGCCGGTTGCAGCGCCGTTCGAACTGGAAGAAACTCTGCGCAGCTTTGAAGTCCGTGTTCACGTCCGCCCCGCTGGCCTTGTAGGCTGCAGTGATCATGATGGACTCATAGAGCGCCTTGCGCAACTTACGGTTCACCGTCGTGGCGCCGATCCGCTTGGCGGACGCCTCATCAGCAATGGTTACTTCGCCAGAATCCTCGTCGTGAAACACCGTACACTTGAGCGCGAGATCTACCTGCGAAATCACGTTGACGATCCCCAGCAGGTTAATGCGGAACGAAACCGTCCGTTGTCTCAGCTCCTTGATGAGACTCTTCGAGAGGGTCAAACCGCCCGCCGGCATGTCGCCCTCGAGCGCGTTCAGCTTGCGAAGGTCGCCGCCGAGGGCGGCTTCGACAGCATCCTTCGCCCGGTCGTTCGTACCGACGGCGTTCAGATCCAGGTCGTACTCGAAAGCCGCCTCGTCTTCTCGTAACGCGAAAAACCGTGCGGCGAGTTCCAGGTTGAGCTTGCGCGACATGCCCTTGCGCAGGGCTTCCCGAATCGCGTCCAGTTGCGCCTTGCTGACGCCCGCGCTTACCAGTTCCTCTTCGCTGGTCCCCTCCAGTTTGGTTTCTCCGCGGAAGAGCATGGCGAGTAGATCCTTGTCGCCCACCGAAACGCCGGCTCCGGCCCTCCCTTGGAGGTCGAAATCGAGTTCGCCCGCGTGCCGTTTGTGAAAACTCAGTCGCAGCTTGCCGGGCGCCGTCGTGCGGACACGCACCTGGAACTCGCCGGATACCTTCACCTCGAAACCCACCGACACCTTGGCCCCACCCGACAACGTCAGCTTACCGAGCTTCGGAATTGAACTCGCAGTGGCCAGGGGATTGAACGCTGCCAGCAGGTCCACAGATGCGCTGGCATGCAGGTGTCCGGCGCCGCTCACCGAAGCCACCGTGCCCACGGGCAGTCGGCCCATCGCCTCGAGATCCGCGAACGAGGCGGGAATCGCGAAGTTCTCAAATACTTCCTGCGTAGCTTCCGCGAGCGTCAGGACCGGACCCGGCGCCAATAGGTCGAAAGGCCGGTAAAAGCGGAATTCGCCGATCCCTCCAGCTTCGATCCCGAAGCTGATATCGCCAAGTTGCGGAGTTGCGGAAACGCCGAAGTTCCCCTCGAACCCCACGGATATATAGGCTGTACCGGCGTCTGGCACCTTCAGGGGATCGCCGATGAAATTGTCCTCAAACAGTGGCAGTCCTGTACGGTTGTAGACCCCGACCGACGCCTTGACTCCTGTGGATATCGTGACTTTGGCTCCTCCGCTGTCAAGGGATACCGGATTCTGAAACGACAAACCGACCCCTGCGGATCCGGGATTCACTGTGGTGAGCGGCTGTCGAAATCGTGAGGTCACATCCGCAGCCGCGAGTAACTGCGCCGGGGTTCCTTTGAGGTACCGGCCAAATCCGCTGTTCACTTGAGGGTCGGCTGTGAACAACTCCAGCCCGGTTGAATCGGAAATCTTAATGGAATTCGCCACGGCAGCTCCTTGTAGGTTTCTCAATGTCATGAAGCGTATTCGGGGCAGAAAAGGTGCCATTCGTATGACGCAGCGGCTGGAAGACTGCAAGCCGAATTGTTCTCTCTGCTGCGCGGAACAGCATTGTCAAATATTTTTTCTTTTATATTCAACAATTTACAAGAAATCGTTTGGCGAATATCTAGGGTCGAATGCTATCGTGAGACTGGAAAGAGACGTCTGCGCCGATTCCACGATCCCGGAATCGACCCGCAGGCGTTTTTCGTTTCTGGAGACCACCGAAAACGGAAAGGAAACAACAGCATCATGCCGACCTTCTTCGAGGACCCCACCAAGTCCATGGACTCCGCCGCCATCCAGCGCGCCATCCAGGCCGCCCACGCACGCGCCAATACCACCAACAGGTCCACCGGGCCCCGCACGCCCGAAGGCAAAGCCGTCTCCTCGCGCAACGCCCTCAAGCACGGCTTCACCGCCGCCAACCCCGCCATCTCCAGCGAAGAACGCGAAGCCTGGGAAGCCCTCCTCGCGTCCTACCTGCAGGACTTCCTGCCCTCCACGCAAGCCGAAACCGACGCCATCCGTCGCGCCGCCCTCGCCATCTGGAAACTCGATCGCATCACCCGCATCGAGTCCGCCCTCTTCAACCTCGAACTCGAATACCACACCCCTGCCATCGACGCCTTCATGTCCGAGGACCTCACCCCCTTCGAACGCATGGCCGCCGCCTTCAAAGCCTCCGCCGGCGATCGCGCCTTCGAACTCTGCCATCGCTACTCGCAAGCCGCCTCCCGCGAGCACGACCGCGCCCTCCGGACCTTCTATTTCCTCCAGTCGAAGCGGCTCAGCGAAACCACAGCAGCCCCGCCAGCCCCTGAAAAAGCGCAGGAACCAAACGAACTCCCCCCAAACGCCCTCCGCAAGCCGGTTTTGATCCCCGCGCGAACGGAAACGGCGAAAACCAAGGCTCTGGAGTCCACGAAACCGGAACAAATCGCCTCATGACACAGCAAAACCTGCCGGCCCCGCCGGCCAATCTCAAATTCCGCTGGCTCACACTGGCCTGGGAGAGGGAGCAGTGTGCCTCCTCGACCTCAAAGCCCGGCGGAGCCAAACCCAAACGCTCGATCCTCGAGGACTACCCGGACCTCGTCGACCGCGCCATACGGCAGTTCCCGGAAGCCATCCTCGCCCTCCGCCAAGCCATCAAGGAATGGTACGCCCGCGAAGACGCCCTGGCGCGGACCTGACCAGACGCAACACCACCAAAACGTCCATAGCAAATCCTTCGCAAACCGCGATCGGTCTGCGCGCGTGGACACGGTCTTTGAAATTTGAAATTGCCTAGAACCGGCGAATCGCGAGATTGCGAAACTCGACCACGCCGTCGTGGATCTGCAGCGCGATCGGAGATGCACGGCGGTCCTGCCGGCGCAGCATCTCTTTGGACTTGCGGGGGCTCCGCGCGAACAAAGCAGCAGCCTCCGGCGTGTCGAGGTCGGCCTTGACTACACACTGGCCGTCGAGCCAGTGTTCGATGTGCAGTCCGCGCGCGACGATGCGGGATTCGTGCCAGACGCCGGGCTTCGCGGGTCCCGGCTTGGCGGCAGGCGACGGTTCGATGTAGTCGTACAACGCCCCCGCCGCATGGCGCGGCGTGGACTTGGCGTCGGGATTCGCAACGTCGTCCGTGATCTGATATTCGAGTCCGACGGGCTCGATGCGATGCGGCGCTTCGGGATCGGGATCCTGCGTCAACGATGGCCGAGCCGAGCTATGAAAACCCTGCAGACGGTATTTGATGCCGCTGTTAGCGCCCGCCTCGGCCCGCCATTCGAAGCGCAGCTCGAAGTTCTCATACGAGGCGCGGGAAATGAGGTAAACCGGCGTCCCGCGCTGCGGGGTCGTGCGAAGGATGCCGTTATCGACCGCCCACGAAGGCTCACCGGAGATCGGATGTTTTCCGGGCACGGACCAGAACCATCCCGCGAGCGACTTGCCGTCGAAGAGCGGTTCCCACTGAGTGGCCGGCTGGCTAAACGCCGCGAGGGCCCCGGCAACGATAGTTGCCAGAGCCCCCGTGAGTTTGATGATGTACGAACGATGCAACGGGATTAGAACTCCAGACGCAAGGATACCTGACCCGTGCGGTTGCCGCCAAAGTCGGAACCGCCGCGAGTGCTGGTGATGCGCCCGAAGTTGTTGTCGTTGATCGTGAGCACGGGATCGTTGAGGTTGGTCCAGTTGGGCACGTTTGTAAACGTCCCTTCCAGACGCAGCTTCAACTGTTCGGCCAGGTTGAACGTCTTGCGCATGCCGGCGTTCCAGCTGAACGTTCCAGGTCCGAGCACGATGCCCACGCCCGAGTTGCCGAAGCGGCCGATCGGAGCGGGATCGCGGCCGGGCGCAATGCCGACGTTGCAGTTGAACTGATCCGCCGCGCCGGGCGTGCGGCCGGGGCAGAAGAACGCATTGCGATCGAGCCACTGGACCCGAGTCGGGTCGGAGACGGATCCGTTGGCGGCGCCAACGCGGTCCGGACGCTGTGTGCCGCGACGCGTGGCATTGGTGCCCGAAGGATCACCGGCTGAGGACATCACCGGGGTCATGAACGGACCGGACTGCAGGATGATCAGCGAGGAGATGCTCCAGCCGCCGAAGATTGCATCCGCCACGCCGTTGGCGCTCGCCATGTAACGGCGTCCCTTGCCGAACGGCAGGTCGTACACCAGGTTGTTGACGAAGCGGTGACGGCGGGTCGCATAGACATCGCCGCGATCGGCGCGCCGGTTCAGCGAGTTGGTCACACGACCGCCGCCGGTTTCACCCGCGAAGCTGCCCGGGTTCGGACCCGCGGCGTCACTCAGGTGCTTGGCCAGCGTGTAGGCCACCGAGTAGGTGAAGCCCTTGGCGAAGCGGCGATTCAATTCGGCTTGCATCGAGTTGTAGATCGAATTCGCGCCGGCGTCACGCGAGTAGATCAGTCCCCAGTTCGGGAACGGACGGTCGGTGAGAGGACGCTGGGCGAAATACGTGGTCGAGGGCAGCGCCTGATTGAGATCCGGCGCCCAAGGCATGTTGGTCGACTTGTTCGCGATGTACGACACGCGCAAGCCGGTCGTTGAATTCAACTGCCGGTCAATGGTGAGATTCCACTGTGCCATCTGCGGCGGCTTGAAGTCGATCTGGTTCGCCGTGCGGAACTCGAATGCTCCGAGCGACCCTGACGTGATGCCGCTGGCGTTAGCGGGCCGGGTTTCCGGCAGCGAGAAGATCGGGCGTCCGTTCGTATCCACGTTGTTGAAGGAGCGGACGTCGCTCTGCACGGTTCCGGTCAGTGAGAAGAAGATGGAGCCGAGCAGGATCATGTTGTAGTAGCCGAATCCGCCGCGGATCGTCGTCTTGTCGTTGTAGCGATAGGCGAAGCCCACGCGAGGCAGGAACTGCGTGTAGTAGTTCTTGCGCAGCGACTCGGGGATGCCGGCTTCCGATGCCGTCACGAACGGGGTGCAGGGCACGCCGCCAATGGCTGGCCCGGGGCAGGCATTGACAGTCCGAAGCACAGCGGGCGCGATGAACTCACGGGCCTTGGGGTCGGTCGGGATAACCACGCGGCCGGTGACGGGAACCGTACGGTCGAAGTTCGCGATATTGAAACCCGCGTCCTTGTAGCCCGGATGCCATTCCCACCGCACGCCGTATTCGAGGGTCAGCTTCTGCGACACGCGGTAGCTGTCCTGCGCGTAGTACTTCTGGTGCACAGCCTGGCCATCGTTGTCGAGTTTGACGACCGCGATCGAGGTCTGATACGGCACACCGAACAGGAAGTCGGCCCATGGGTTGCCGGTGAAGGTGCCATTGAAGCCGTAATCGCCATAGTTGTCGCCTGTGGTGAAACCAAGATTGGTCTCAGCGCGCAGCTTGCGGATATCGGCGCCGAACTTGAAGGTGTGCCGGCCCTTGATCCACGTCAGATTGTCAATGAACTGCGTGTTCCAACTCTTGCTGCGTCCTGGGCGCCCCTTATTGAACGGGGTCATGCGGTCGATGCTGAAGTTGGGTAGCGCGTTGAAGAAGATGTCGCGCTGGATGTCCTTCAGGTTGAGGCTGTTCGAAAACGCGAGGCCATCGAACGGGAATTCCGAGCCGGACGGAGCGTACGACAATCCGCCTCGGATTTCGTTCAGCAGGTTGTTCTTGATCGTCCAGGTATAGCTGGCCACAGTCTGCTTGTAGTTATTGAACTGGGTGTCCGAAGGCAGCGTGAGGTTGTTCGGACTGGTCGACGGGTTGTTCTTCTGGCTATAGCGGCCGAAGATCGAGTGCTTGGGGCTGAACTGGTGGTCGACGCGAACGTCGATCTGGTCGGATTCGATGGTCGACACGCGATTGTCCACATAATTCGCCTGCGCAAAGCGGCTCAGGTTGCCGACATTAGGATCCGGGTAGAACGGGATGATCTTCTGCGCCACCGCGTTGATCTGCGAGGCGGCGAGCTTGTTGCCGGGAATCGGCAGTCCCGTGAACGGATCGCGGATGTTGATGCCTTCCGCCGTGAAGTCGCCGGCCTTCATCGCAGCAGTCGGAACCGAGTTGGTCAGAGTCGTCTGTCGCGGGAAGCGGAACGATTCCCAGGTGAAGAAGAAGAAGGTCTTGTTGCGGCCGTTGTAGAGCTTGGGCAGCATCACGGGTCCGCCGAGGCTGACGCCGAAGGTGTTGCCGATCTTGGAAGGCAGCGTGACCTGGTTGAACGCGCGCGAATCGAGCGCTTTGTTCTGGTGATACCAGAAGGCCGCGCCGTGATAGCTGTTGGTGCCGGACTTCGAGATCGTCGTCACGTCGCCCGGGGTGCCGTATTCGGCGTTGTTGCCGACGCCCTGCACCTTGATTTCCGCGATCGTTTCCACCGAGGGGAACAGGTTGCGGTTCGGGCTGTTGCCGGTGACGTTGGTGATCGAGATACCGTCCGACGTCGACTCGGTCTGCGCGGGCACCGAACCCTGGATCGAGTAGCCGGAACCGTTGTCCGACTGCACGCCGGGCAGCGCCGCGATCAGCGCGTAGGGAGACGTGCTGCCGCCGCCGCGGACGTTGACGGGGAGTCCGAGAACCTTTTCGGGAGTCAGCGTCGACGCAACCGCCGGAGAGTCGGTCGCAATGACGCCGACAGCCGCGGAGACTTCAACGGACTGGGTGACTTCGCCGACCTGCAGAGCCGCGTCCACGCGGACGGTCTGTCGGGCAACGACGGTGATTCCTTTGAGCGTAAAGCCGCGGAATCCCTGCTGCGTCACAACTACTTCGTATTCGCCGGGTTTCACATTCTGAAACTCGTAGTCGCCGGTGGAAGCGGACTTGGTTTCGCGAGAGGTTTGTTCGAGTGTGTTGGTCAGTTTGACGGTCGCACCGGCGATGACAGCGCCGGAAGCATCCTTCACCGATCCAAGCACGACGCCCAAAGTGGATTGAGCGTTGAGACTAGCACCACTGGCTGCGATCAGGATCGCGGCCAGCAGGTGACCACTGAATTTTGCCATGGTTTCTAATGTAACGCAGGAATCGTTACGAAACCATGAAAAAGTGAAAGCCTCCCGTCTCCGGGAGGCTCGGTGCTACCTGTGGCTGAGTTTACTTCAACTCCATCAGCTCTTTCTCTTTGGCTTTGGCCAGAGTGTCGATCTTGCCGATGTGCGCGTCAGTCAACTTCTGCACTTCGTCGTGAGCCCTGCGATCGTCGTCTTCGCTGATCGCCTTGTCCTTGAGCAGCTTCTTGATCTGCTCGTTGGCGTCACGGCGGATGTTGCGCAGCGCGACGCGATGGTCTTCCGCCACATGCTGGATCTTCTTGGCGAGTTCACGGCGGCGCTCCTCGTTGAGCGCTGGGATCGGCACACGGATGAGCTTGCCGTCATTCGAAGGATTCAAGCCGAGGTCCGCGTTGCGGATCGCCTTCTCGATCACGCCGATCTGCGAGACATCCCAGGGCTGTACGGTGATCATCGCCGGTTCCGGGACGTGCAGGGTCGCGAGCTGATTGAGCGGCGTCGGGGTCCCGTAATAGTCCGCCCGAACCGAATCGAGCAGGGACACGGAGGCGCGGCCTGTGCGCACCTGGCTCATGGCGTGCTGGAGGTCCGACACAGCCTTGTCCATGCGGCTGCGTGCGTTAGACTCGATATCTTTTACCGTTTGGGGATTCGACATAGTGAGTTGGTTTCTATGGTTGGCAGTTCAGTAAAGCTGCTACTCATGACGGCAAATCAGCGTGCCGACCGGCTCGCCCATCGCCATACGCATTATATTGCCGTTGACCTTCAAATTGAAGACCTGAATCGGAAGCCCGTTGTCGCGGCACATCGCGACGGCCGAAGCATCCATGACCGCAAGGCTCTTGCTGAGCACTTCGGTGTAGTCGACGCGCTCGTAAAACACGGCGTCGGCATGCCGGCGGGGATCCTTGTTGTACACGCCATCGACACCGGTCGCCTTGGCCAGAACTTCGGCGTGCATTTCGAGAGCGCGCAAGGCAGCGGCAGTATCGGTTGAGAAATAGGGATTCGAGGTGCCAGCGGCGAAGATCACCGTGCGGCCTTTTTCGAAGTGGCGGACCGCGCGGCGGCGGATATACGGTTCAGCAACCTGCTGGATCTGGATCGCCGTCATCACGCGGGTCGGAACATCGAGCTTTTCAAGGGCGTCCTGAAAGGCGAGCGCGTTGATCACGGTGGCAAGCATGCCCATGTGATCGCCAGTGACGCGATCCATTTTGCGGGCGGCAGCCGCGACGCCACGGAAGAAGTTGCCTCCACCGATCACGAGGCCGACCTGCACACCCTGACGGACGACGTCCGCGACTTCAGTGGCCAGCGACTGGACACGGTCCGGGTCGAGACCGAAGTGGTTGTCGCCTGCCAGGGCCTCTCCACTCAACTTGAGAAGGA
>CAZVKC010000019.1:0-20852 GCA_964627455.1 uncultured Solibacteraceae bacterium
CGACTTTCAAGACCAGAGCCTTGCCCGCTTTGTTTCGGGCCACCTTATGGACCTCAGGCGCGACCATCTTACAAGGTCCGCACCAGGCAGCCCAGAAGTCCACCAGCACGGGAGTCTTCGCAGCGGCAACAATGGCGTCGAAAGCCGCAGAATCTACATCAATCGGTTCGTTTCGCGGCGGTAGCACGGACTTGCAGGCGCCGCATTTTCCGGAATCGGCAAGATGAGCGGCCGGCACACGGTTCATTTTTCCGCATGCCGGGCATGGAGTGAGTAAAGTATAGGGCGTCATTCGCCCACTATTGTATGGCTGCGTGCAGCGGGCTATTGGCGAACCGTCGGATACTTGATCCCCAGTTGTTCAAGATAGGTTTTGTACTTAGTGGGATCGTAGTAGGTCTTCTTCATCTGCTCGCGATAGCGGGCCATCTTGTCGGCGTTCAACTCAATGGCGGGGGTATCGTCGGGACTGATCAGCGGCTGGTACTTCTGTTCTTTGGTCTGAACGTTGTTGAAGTAATCCCACGCCTGTTTGATGAGTTCCGGCTTCATCATCAGGTCAATCGCTGTGGCCGCCTGCGCCTTTGCGCCGGCGAGCGATCCCTTGTGCGCAATCGGCGTCGCCATCGAAACCGCATTGGCCCAGTGATGTCCCGGAAGGTTCGGGATATTGGCGGGATAGCGCATGTAGATCATCGGCATGATCCACGAGATATCGCCCACATCGTCCGACCCGCCGCCGCGCAGCTCTTTCTGGGCTTCCAGGGGACTGATCTTCGTCTTCAGTCCATCGGCCTTTTGGCTCAGTTCGCGCTGGAGCGCCTTGGCAAGAGTCTGATCGTCTTCGCTCCAGGCCGGCATTCCGATGGCTTCGATATTCTTGTGCATCGTTTCGGCGAGAGTCTTGTTGAAGTGATTCGGCCAGGCGGATCCGACGATGCGCTGGGTGAACGTAGTGCCGCTCATGAGCGCCGCGCCCTTCGCCATCGTGGTGCCGAATTCGTGGAGTTCCTTGATCTTCTGGTAGTCGAGTTCGCGGAAGTAATACCAGACGGTCGCGGTGTCAGGGACCACGTTCGGCTGATCGCCGCCGTTGACGATCACATAGTGGGAACGCTGCTCGGTGCGCAGATGTTCGCGCTTGTAGTTCCAGGCGACGTTCATCAGTTCGACGCCGTCCAAGGCTGAGCGTCCACGCCACGGCGCGCCTGCCGCGTGCGCCGCGTCGCCCTTGAACGTGTACTGCACCGATACCAGGCCCGAGTTCACGGAAGGCTGACCATAACTAACGGTGAAGTCGTTGCTCACGTGGACGCCCAGCATCACGTCGAGGTCCTTGAACAAGCCTGCGCGCACGAAGAAAGCCTTGGTCGCGACAAGTTCCTCGGCGACGCCGGGATAGATTTTGAGGGTCCCGGGCAGATTGTACTTCTGCATCAGATTCTTGAGCACGATGGCGGAAACGACGTTCACCGCCATACCGGAATTGTGCCCTTCGCCGTGACCTGGAGCGCCTTCGATCACCGGATCATGATAGGCGACGCCGGGCTTCTGCGAGGCGCGCGGGATGCAGTCGATATCGGTAATGAATCCGATGGCCGGCTTGCCGTTGCCCTGCTTGAAAGTCGCGACCCACGCCGTCGGGATGCCCGCAACTCCCTCTTCCACCGTGAAGCCCTCTTTGCGAAGGATGCCGACCAGGTACTTGGAGGTTTCGAACTCCTGGAAACCGAGTTCCGCGTAGCTGAAGATCTGGTCCACCATCTGCTGGACTTGCGTCGCGCGCTTGCCTACTTCATCGATTGCTTCTTTCTTCAACGCGTCGGGCGCCGGCGGCTGCGCCAGTGCGGCGACGCTTCCGGCGGAGGCAAGCAGCAGCGTCAGAATCGGTAGTTTGTTCATAGATCCCTCAGAATTTCAAGAACCAGCGGCGGCGGTACATGTACCAGACCAGCGCGAAGATCAACAGGTCGAACGTGACCGCATACAGCAGGGACGCGTTCACGGGACTCGCAAGCGGGGCGAATACGCTATCGTAAATCATCTTGCGCAGCGATGTCGCGCCGTCGGGCTTGATGCTGCCCAGAACCCTCGCGAGCAAGCCCGCGAAGATATAGGCGGCGATTGCATTCATGCCGTAGATTTCGAAGAAGCGAAACGGTCTCTTGATTTCCTTGGCGTCGCAGATCCAGTAGCAGGACGCGAAGAGAACGGCCGAGATCCCGGCCATGAAGACGCTGAACGAGCAGGTCCACAGTTGCTTGTTGATGGGTTGCCAGGCGCTGAGCAGCATGCCCGCGAGGATCAGACCGTTGCCGGAAAGAAAGATGCGCGCGGCGCGTTCACCGTGGTTGTGGCTGCGGCGCAGGATCTGGCCGGTGAGCACGCCAAAGAGCGCCGTCGAGATCGCGGGCAGCGTACTGATGAGACCTTCCGGATCCCAGGTCTTGGTGTAGCGATAGTTGTGATTCCCAAAAACGATGGCGTCGATTCCGCGAGCGAAGTTCGTGTCGCGCTCGTAATCTGCCCCCATCAGGATCCAGTAGGCGGCGAGGCACCCGGCAGTCCAGATGATCTGGCCGCGAATCGTCGTGAAAACGAAGAGGACCGTGGCGACGAGATAGCACACGGCGATGCGCTGCAGAACGCCGGGGATTCGCCACGTTTCGAATGGGAACGTTGGGAACCCGTTGAGGAAGAGTCCGATGCCGAAGATGATCGCGGCCCGGCGCAGCGCGTGCAGGATCAGCTTGTTCTTGTCCGCGCCCGCTTCGAGGCGTTTAGCGGTGGAAAGCGTGATGGCAACGCCGACGATCCAGAGGAAAGACGGGAAGATCGTGTCGGTGTAGGTCCAACCGTGCCAGGAGGCGTGGTGCAGTTGGGGATAATTTTCGGATCCACCGAGATTGTTGACGATCATCATGCCGGCGATGGTGAGACCGCGGAAGACGTCGAGGGAGAGAAGCCGGTTGTTCATTCGGGAACCTTGTGCTGGCCGGTGGCGTGCATCGTCCGCTAGCTAGAGTATCGTAAGCGCGAGTGGGTTACGATCAAGGCCTATGGAGCTGTCTGACTACGTGCGCTGGATCCGGAGTTTCGTGGGCCACTCGCGGATCCTGTTGCCGTCCGCGAGCATTCTGGTCTTCGATGATCAGGGCCGGTTGCTGGTCGCTCGTCCGCATGGGCGGGACAAGTGGGTGGCTCCCGGCGGAGCCGTCGATCCAGGTGAAACGCCGGCCGACGCCGCAATCCGCGAGGCATTCGAAGAGACCGGATTGCATATCGAGATCACGGGCTTGTTCGGCGTATTCGGAGGTCCCGATTTCGCGGTCGAGTATTCGAACGGGGACAGCGCCGATTACGTGATGACGACGTATACGGCGCGGATCATAGGGGGATCGCTCGAGCCGCAGGACGGGGAGATCGCGGAGATGCGCTTCGTCGACCGCGAAGAGTTAGACTCGCTTCCGCTCGAACATTGGGCGCGCCTGGTGTTGCCGCACGCATTCGAAGCGAATCCGGATCGGTGGTGGCTGCGGCCGTCTCCCGGATTTCAGCGTCCCCAGAACGCGAACACGACCGCGCCCGCAAGCAGCACCATCGAAACAGCGTAGTTCCACTTGAGGGGCTCGCCGAGGTACCACCACGCAAACGCAACAAAGACCACGAGCGTGATTGCCTCCTGCATGATTTTCAACTGGTAGCCGGTAAACGTTCCATAGCCGATACGGTTCGCCGGAACCTGAAAACAATACTCTCCAAGCGCAATGAGCCAGCTGATGAGAATGGCGGATACGAGCGTGTGATGGCGCTTCAAATGGCCGTACCACGCGTACGTCATAAAGGTGTTCGAAATGAACAGGAGCAAGACCGGCAGAGCAGGCCGGAGTTGTACGAGCATACTCTCAAGGTAACTTGCAACGTCGCGCGACACCCTCGAATTCAGCGAAAATGAAAGAGATCCCCCAAGCGATGGAGAAGCCCGAATCCACAGTCGCCATCGTTGCCGAGAAACCTTCGGTGGCGCGCGACATCGCTCGAGTGGTGGGCGCCGGCAAGCAGGGCGACGGATTCCTGCACGGTAATGGCTACGTGGTCACGTGGGCCATCGGCCACCTCGTCAGCCTCGCACAACCGCATGAGATCCGCCCGGAATGGAAGTCCTGGCGGCGTGAGTACCTGCCCATTCTGCCGAAAGAGTGGCCGCTGGTCGTCTACGACAAGACCAAGGATCAGTTCGAAACAGTTTCGAAGATTATCACCTCGGGAAAAGTCGGCCGCATCGTCTGCGCGACGGACGCGGGACGCGAAGGCGAACTGATTTTCCGCTACATCTACGAGGCGACCCATTGCGACAAGCCGGTCGACCGCTTGTGGATCTCGTCGCTCACGCCCGAGGCCATTCGCAATGGACTCGCATCGATGAAGCCGGGCACGCAGTATGATCCGCTGGCCGACGCCGCCCGCGGACGCAGCCGAGCCGATTGGCTCGTCGGGATGAATCTGTCCCGCGCCTATTCCATCGCGTTCAACGACAAACTTTCGGTGGGCCGCGTGCAGACACCGACGCTCGCGATGCTGGTGGAGCGAGAACTCGAGATACGCGCGTTTGTCGCGGAAGACTTCCTGGAAGTCGTCGCGACGTTCTCGCCGGACAAAGGGAAGTCGAAGTACAAAGGCACGTGGATCCGCGGGGGCAAGCAGGGCGACACGCGGCTCGACGCCAACGGCAAGGAGGCGAACGAGATCGTCGCTCGCGCGAAATCCGGACGGGCATGGATCGAGTCACTGCAGGCGGAAACACAGCGGATGCTGCCGCCGCTTCTGTACGACTTGACCGAACTGCAGCGGCACGCCAACCGGCTGTTTGGATTCAGCGCGCAAAAGACTCTGGATGTCGCGCAGGCGTTATACGAGCGGCACAAGCTGATCAGCTATCCGCGCACCGACAGCAGGCATCTTTCGGCGGACGTTGCGCGTACGCTGCCGAAGATCACCGACGTCATCCGCACTGCGTATCCGCCGGATCAGATCGCGCCGGGAACAGGCGAACAGCCGCTCAACAAACGCTACGTTGATGACACGAAGGTCAGCGACCACCACGCGATTCTGCCGACGACGGTACGCAAGGATCGGGGCGAGCTGAGTTCGGACGAACTGCGGATTTACGACCTCATCTGCCGGCGTCTGTTGATGGCGTGGCACGCCGAATACATCACAGCCGTCACAACGGTCATCACGGCGATCGAGAATCCGGGCATCATCGACCGCTATCATTCGAGCGGCACTGTAGTGATGCAACCCGGCTGGAAGGTCCTCGATCTCGCGCCCGAGAAGAAGAAGAGTTCGTCGAAAAAGGCCGATGACGAGGACTCGCCGCAACAGCAGCAAGCCCTGCCGGAAACGCTCGCGCAGGATCAGCCGCAAGAGGTCCTCAATGCGGAGGCGCTGAAGAAGAAGACTCGCGCACCGAAGCGCTTTACAGAAGCCACGCTGCTGACTGCGATGGAAACCGCGGGCAAGACGCTCGATGAAAAAGAGCTGTCGGACGCCATGAAAGAGAACGGCCTCGGCACTCCGGCGACGCGTGCGGCGACGATCGAAGTGCTGATGGAACGCGAGTACGCGGAACGGCAGGGGAAGTCACTCGCAGCAACCGACAAGGGCATCCACCTCATTGAGGTCGTGCATCCGGAAGTGAAGAGCCCGGTGATGACGGGCCAGTGGGAAGCCAAGCTACAGCGCATCCACAAGGGCAATGAGAAACTCGAACCCTTCATGGAAGGCATCGAGAAGTACGTCATCGATGTCGTGGGCAAGGTTCTGACGCAGCAGGCTGAGGCGCGGCAGAAGCCCCGCGCAGTGCCGCCACCTTCGCCGGCGTTGCCTCCATCGCCGCCTGCGCCGCCACGCGAACCCGTCGACGATCTGCACAAGGTGCTGCGCGAGCGCTTCGGATATGAGGAGTTCCGCCCGGCGCAGGAAATGGTCTGTCGATGCGTGACAGACGGCGAGGACGCGCTGCTGGTGATGCCTACGGGCGCCGGAAAATCGCTGTGCTATCAGTTGCCGGGCATCGCACGCGCCGGGACCACTCTCGTGGTGAGTCCATTGATCGCACTGATGGAAGATCAGGTCGCGAAGCTGCAACAACGCGGGTTCGTCGCGGAGCGCATCCATTCCGGACGCGACCGCGCGGCGTCGCGCGAGGTCTGCATGCGATACCTGGCCGGGGAACTGGACTTCCTCTTCATCGCCCCCGAACGGCTGCGCGTGCCGGGATTTCCGGAAATGCTCGCCAAGCGGAAACCAACGCTCATCGCGATCGACGAGGCGCACTGCATTTCGCAATGGGGCCACGATTTCCGGCCCGACTACCGGATGCTGGGACAATACCTGCCGCTGTATCGCCCAACGCCTGTGATCGCGATGACCGCGACGGCAGCGCCCGTGGTCCAAAAGGACATCGCGCTCCAACTGGGCCTCGGCGGCAAGCGCTTCGTGCAAGGCTTCCGGCGTGAGAACATTGCCGTGGAAGTGGTGGAAGTCGCGCCAGGACGGCGTGCGGCGCTGGTCAAAGAACTGTTGGAGGATCCGGAGCGCCGGCCCGCGATCGTGTACGCGCCTTCGCGCCGCGAAACGGAATCCCTGGCTGCCGAACTGAACCAGTCGTTTCCAGCCGCGGCCTATCACGCCGGCCTCGACGCAAGGCGGCGTTCCAGTGTGCAAACGGCGTTCCTGTCCGGGAAGCTGGAGGTCATCGCGGCGACCATCGCCTTCGGCATGGGCATCGACAAGCCGGACATCCGCACGGTGATTCACACCTCGACGCCCGGTAGCATCGAGGCCTATTATCAGGAAATGGGCCGCGCCGGACGTGACGGCAAGCCCTCGCGCGCGATTCTCATGCAGTCCTACGCGGACCGCCGCACGCACGACTACTTCTTCGATCGCAACTATCCGGAAGCCGGCGTCCTCGAGGCGATCTACAAGAAACTGCCGGATCACCCCATCGATCGTGAGGAACTCGCCAAGCGCTTTCCCATGGATGAGGAGATCTTTTCGGGCGCGCTCGAAAAACTGTGGATCCACGGCGGCGTGCTGGTGGACGCGAACGATATGGTGTCGCGCGGCATCCGCGACTGGCGCGATTCCTACCTCGTGCAGCGCGACCAGAAGATCGCGCAACTCGAGCAGATGCTGCGATTCGCCGACTGCGGAACCTGCAGGATGTCTGCGCTCGTCGCGCATTTCGGCGATCGATCCGATTCCCGGCGCGCCTGCGGCATCTGCGATTTCTGTGCGCCGGAACAGGCGATCGCCGCGCAGTTCCGCTCACCCAACGGATTGGAACATGCCGTGGCGATTGCTGCGTTGCAGATCCTCACCAACGTCGAGACGATCAGCACCGGACGCCTGCACACGCAGGCCGGCAGCGCCGCGCTGAATCGTAATGATTTCGAGCGAATTTTGGCGGGCCTCGCGCGTGCGGGACTGATTCAACTGCACCACGAGACGTTCGAGAAAGACGGCAAGTCGATCCCGTACAAGACGGCGTCGCTCACCAACAAGGGACTCGAGTTCGCGAAGGCTCCTGAGTTCGTGATCGCCGAGCAAATCGAGAACGAATACCACACACCGCGCCAGGCGGCCGCCGCGAAGCTGAAAAAGAAGAAGCGGATGGAGAAGCAGGGGCAGCAGAAGTCCCCACTCGAAGAAGCGCTCAAAAAGTGGCGCCTCGCGGAAGCCAAGAAAGCAGGCGTCCCCGCGTTCCGCATTCTCACCGACAAGGCGGTGGAAGGCATCCTCGAAGATCTGCCGGCCACGCCTGAGGACCTCAACGAAGTGAAGGGCGTCTCGGCCAAATTCGTCGACAAACATGGCGCGGCAGTGTTGAAAATGATCCTGGCCTCGCAGAAGTGACCGTTTTCGCAGGGCTCGTCCCGAAAGCGAACAGTGATTGAGTCCGGACGCTGAGCGCAAGTGATTGAATTTGCGACTCGGCGTGAGTTGGCGCCACTCGTGCCATTTTTCCAGCGTCATGTTGCGCCACGTCAGGTTCGCCATTCGTTCGCTTTTGAAGACTCCTGCGACGACTGCGTTCGTCATTCTCTCGCTCGCCCTCGGCGTTGGCGCCAACACTGCAATCTTCTCGTTGTTCGATCAGATTTTGATGCGTCCCCTCGATGTGCCGCAGCCCGGCGAGGTCGTGAGTCTCATCTCGAAAGGCACCAGGAGCGGTCGCACGGCGCCGAGCGTTTCCGGCGGCATCGACACGATCTTCAGTTACCCGATGTTTCGGGATCTCGAGCAGAAGCAGACGGCCTTGCGCGGACTGGCGGCGTTCCGCATGGCCGAAGCCAATCTCGCCTACAGCGGCGGCGACGTGACGCCGGGGTCGCTGTTATTGGTCTCGGGACAATACTTCGACGTCACCGGCGTGAAGCCGTACATGGGGCGCGTGCTGAACCCGGACGATGATCGCAATCGCGCAGCATTCACGGTTGTGTCGCATCGCTACTGGCAAAACAAGTTGAACAGCAATCCCAACATCGTCAATCAGAAACTGATCATCAACGGCCAACCATTCACCGTCGCAGGCGTTCTGCCGCGCGGATTCGAAGGCACGACATTCGGCGTGTCTCCGGAGGTCTTCGTGCCGCTCTCGTGGAAGGCGGCTATGACGCCAGGTTGGGACGGAACCAAAGAACACGCCGACTGGTGGCTGCATTTGATCGGGAGGCTGCAACCCGGCTCAACGATGCATCAGACCGCGGATCTACTGAACGGGCTCTATGCGCCGCTCCTGGCCGATGAGTTGAACCTGTTCACCGGGCACTTGTCGAAGAATTTCAAGGAGCAGTATCCCAAGCAACGTATCGAACTCGAACCAGCCGGATACTCGAGCGGCATGGTGCGGGACTTCCTGCAGACGCCGATGCGGCTGCTGCTGGCGACCACCATCCTCGTCCTCCTCATTGCGTGCGCGAACGTCGCAAACCTGTTGCTGACACGCGCAGCGCGCCGCGGCCCGGAACTCATGGTGCGACTCGCAATCGGCGCCGGTCCGGCGGAAATCTTCAAACTCGTATTGATCGAGTCGATGATCTTCGCAATCGCCGGAGCATTGCTGGGATTGCTCACAGGAGCCTGGGTGCTGAGCCTGCTCGTTCCGCAGATCAACCTGGGCGGATCGCAACTAACCGGCATTCAGGCATCGCTCGACTCGCGTGTGCTGCTGTTCACTCTCGTGCTTTCGATCGCGACCGGCCTGCTCTTCGGACTCGCACCCGCCTGGGCCGCATCCCGTCTCAGCATTGGATCCGCGCTGCGCAGCGCGTCGGGCCAGGTATCGCTGGCCGGGGCCTCAAGAATTCGCAAAGGGCTCGTCGTGCTGCAGGTCGCGCTATCGCTGGTACTGCTCATTTCGGCTGCCGCGTTCACCAGGAACCTGTACAACATCGCGCACATTCAGGTCGGGCTCGACCTCGATCGCGTCGTCACTTTCAACCTGTCGCCGGAACTCAACGGATACTCGCTGCCACGCCGTCTCGCGCTGTACCAACACGTGCAGGACCGTCTGCTGACCGTTCCTGGCGTCGCTGGCGTGTCATCCGCAACCATCCCGCTGCTCGCGCAGAATCGCTGGGGCAACTCGATTGTCGTCGAAGGGAGCACTGATGCGGATGCCCATTCGTTCTTCAATCAGGTTGGTCCCGGTTTCGTCACCACGCTCGGTACGCCGTTGCTGCAAGGGCGTGATTTCAACGACCGCGATAACTCCACCGCATCCAAGGTGGCCATCGTCAACGAGACGTTCGTCGAGAAGTACTGCAAAGGCCGGAACCCCATCGGGATCCGCTTCGGCGCAGGCTATGGAACAGGCGTAAAGTTGGACCTCACCATTGTCGGCGTCATGAAGAACACCGCGTACGGAAGCGTGAAGGACGAACCGTATCCGATGTATCTGGTCCCCTTCTCACAAGCACGCTCCGTCGAAAGCATGCAGTTTTTCGTGCGAACGCAGCAGGGACAGGCCGCGGCGTTCATCCCGCAGTTGCGGCAGATCCTGCACGAGATCGACGCCAACCTTCCGATCGATCCTGTGCAGCCCTTGCGAACGGCGGCGGAGAACAACACGTCCGAAGATCGCATCATCCTCACCCTGGCTCTTGGATTCGCACTGCTGGCAACGCTGCTCGCAGCAATCGGACTTTATGGGGTGATGGCCTACTCGGTCACGTCGCGCACGCGCGAAATCGGCTTGCGGCTGGCTTTGGGCGCGGAAGCCAGATCCATTCGAGGACTCGTCATGCGAGAGGCGTCGTACTTGTGGATCGTGGGATCCATCGCCGGATTGCCCGCCGCCTACTTCGCACTGAAGTACGCCGCGAGCCTTCTGTATGGCGTCAAAGTGTCGGAACCGCTGCTCTTCATCGCACCGGTTGCGGTACTCGCGCTCGTTGGTTGGATCGCTGCGTTCCTGCCGGCGCAACGAGCGTCCCGCGTGGACCCGCTCGACGCGCTACGGCACGAGTAAGCTACCGGATATCGACTGCAAATGGCGCGACGCGCATCATGCCGCCATGCGTGATGCTGCGAACCCATTGCCGGGTCGAGCGGTCCGGAAACGCCGTCTGCCAGAAGCGGTTCACGACTTCCGCCTCTGCCGACGTATCCTGGTTCCCCTTCGACGCCCAGTAATCGAAGATCGTTTTGCGCTCGGGATACGGCACCAGAGCGACCTTCTCCTTCGGGTCGATCTTGGCCTTCGCTTTGATCATCTCGATCGCACGATCCAGACCGCCGAGTTCATCGACAAGCGCGTTCTGCTTTGCCTGCGAACCCGTCCAGGCGCGGCCTTCAGCGATCGGCGCGATCTCTTCCTTCTTGCGCTTGCGGCCTTCGGCGACCGACTGCAGGAACAGATCGTACGTCTCGAGGATCCCCTCGCGAAGCTTCGCGCGTTCGGGTTCGGTCATCGGCTGATACTCCGAATCGATCGCCGCGAACTTGCCGCGCGTGAGGATTTCTTTCTGGAGGCCGATTTTGTCGTAGAGTCCACGCAGGTTCGCCTTGCCGAAGACAACGCCGATCGAACCCGTGATGGTGTTCGGATACGACAGCACAGGATCACCGGTCATCGAGATCATGTATCCGCCGCTCGCCGCGTAATCCGCCATCGAGATCACCATCGGCTTCTTCTTCGACAGCAGCTTCGCCTGATGCAGAATGAGGTCCGAGGCCAGGGCGTCGCCGCCTGGTGAGTTCACGCGGAAGATCACACCGTGGATCGAGTCGTCCTTCTCGATCTGCTTCATCAGCTTGACCATCGCCGGCGCGGTGATCTCGTCTTCGGGATCGAGATTCGCGCTGCCGCCAATTCCGCCATCAGCTACGAGAAACGCAATGCGATTCTTCGGGGGAGTCTTCACTTGCGGACGCGATCTTGCGAAATCCTTCAGCGCCGTCTTCTTGATCTCTTTCAGCTTCAGCCGGTCTTTCAGGTCATCCTGCAATTGATCCTCATAGCCGAGGACGTCAACCAACCCGGACTCCTTCGCCTTGCGCGCGAGAAACGGCCCGTCATCAATCAGCGACTTCACGTCTTCCGGCTTCTTCTTGCGGCCCTCTGCGACCACGCGCACGAGGTCTCCGTAATACTGGTCAAGAAATCCGTTGAGGACCTCACGCGTCTCCGGCGTCATCGACGTGCGCGAATACGTATCGCCGAAGTCTTTGTACTTGCCCGCGTGCTCGATTTCGATCTTCACGCCAATCTTGTCGAGCGTGTTTTTCCAGTACGTCATCTCGATGCGAAGTCCCTTCACATCGATACGGTCGTCGGGAGCAAGGAAGATCTTGTCGGCGGCTGTCGCCAGATAGTATTCCTTCGTGCCCGGTGTGTGCAGGTGGCAGTAGAGCGGCTTACCCGACTTGCGGAACTTCAGCAACCCTTGCCGGATCTCGTCCGCCTTGGCCCAGCCGATTGCCAGGCTCTGCGGCTCGAGCACCACCGCTTTGATGCGATTGTCGTCCGCCGCGCGATTCAACACGCTCCAGAGTTCAACCAGCGTGACCTCGTTCTTCCCCTCCAGAAACGGCAGTGGGACTTCCATCGCCGGCCGTTCCGGGATCTCGCCTTCCAGTCGCAGCATGAGCACCGAGTCCGCGGCCACCGTCGGCGCCTTGTCGCCCAGACGCATCGCTGCAAACACGAGAATCACGCCAGCCAGGAACGCGAACGCCAGGCCGCACAGCACACCGAGCAGAAACTTCTTCATGTTGTCGTCTTAGTCGCCGTTCAGGATCTGATCGACACGGCCCGACAGATCCTTCAGATAGGCCGCATCGCCGGAACTGAGTTCCACCGTCGCCGTGCCCTTGTAGCCGATGTCCGCAAAGGCCTTGTGCACGGCCTTCCAGTCGATCATGCCTTCGCGCAGATTCACCCAATCCGCGTTCGAGCGCCCTCTCACGCTCGGGTCGCCCTTGAACTTGAAGTCCTTGAAGTGGACCTTTGCGATGCGCGGGCCGAGGGTGCGGATCCAGTCCTGCGGATAGCCGTACATCACGATGTTGCCGACATCGAAGTAAGCCTTCACGTAGGGCGACTTGAAGTCATCGACGTAGCGGGCAAACTCAACCGGGCTCAGCAGAAACTTGTTCCAGACGTTTTCCACCGCGATGATGACCTTGCACTCTTTCGCCAGAGGAATCATCTTCCGGATCTCTTTCTGCGAACGCTCCCACGCCTGCGCGTAACCGACTTCCGGGTTCACCACCGCGGGAACCAGCAGCACCGTGTCCGCACCCCACAACTTCGCGTTGCGCAGGCTGGTCTCCATGCCGGCGATGCATTTGTCGACCGTCGCGCGATCGCTCGCGGAAAGCGGGAATTTCCAATGATCCGAATTCATCACCGAATGCACGCGCACGCCGGTCTTCTTCGAGGCGTCGAGAATGGCTTCCGCGTCCGCCTTTTCCGGGGTCGTGTGGCATTCCATCTCTTCGAAGCCGCATTCCTTCAGCATCTGGAACTTCTCGAGCGGCGAAAGCTTGGCGGGCAGCATGCCCCACAGCAAACCCTTCTTGATCGGCAGGCGGTTGCTCTGTGCGTTTGAGGAAGCAGTAGCAGACAAAAATGCGGCAGCGCCGCCGAGGATTGTGCGTCTGGTCATGGATTCAGGATTCCTGAGCTTGATTCTATCGCCTTTGATTCGACCGACGAGTGTGGCGAACACCGCTGCGGTTGCGCTATAAGGAGGTTTGCCCAACTCTGAAGTTTTTGTCGCCAGCCTGGATGTCGGCACCTCGTCGGTGCGCGCTCTATTGTTTGACGCAAACGGCGTCGAACAGGAAGCCTTCACGCAGCAGATCAAATACGAACCGCTGAAGACGCCGGATGGCGGCGTTGAGGTGGATCCGGACCAGTTGCTGCTGCTCTGCGTGGAATGCCTCGACGGTTTGCAGGCCCAGCTTGCGGCGCGTTCCATCCGCCCGGCAGGCGTTGCATTCTCGGCATTCTGGCATTGCTTTTTGGGCGTCTCGGCTGAAGGGAAGCCAACCACACAGATCGTTCACCTGTTCGACACCCGCAGCGGCGCGCAAGTGGACTGGCTGCGCGAGCGCGTGGATCCGGTCGAAACGCACCGGCGCACAGGCTGCCTGCTGCACACATCCTACTGGCCGGCGAAACTGCTCTGGCTGCGCGACAACCGCGCGGCTGCCTTTGAACAGACCCGTTGGTGGATGTCCTTCGGCGAGTACCTGCATTGGCGCTTCTTCGGTCAGCCGAGGTCGTCCGTATCGATGGTCTCGGGGTCGGGGATCTGGAACCAGGCCGCGAACCAGTACGACGAGGGGATCCTCGCGTATCTGCCGGTCGAGACGACACAACTCACTCCCGCCGAGGAACTCGATCAGCCAAACACGCAGTTGCTCGCGCCGTTCTGCGATCGCTGGCCGCTGCTCGACGGCATCCCCTGGTATCCATCGCTGGGGGACGGCGCCTGCAACAACGTCGGATCCGGCTGCGTGACCAGGGATCGTTATGCGCTCATGGTCGGCACCAGCGGCGCGATGCGGGTCGTTCTGGAAGGCCAATCGGTCGAACCGCCAGCCGGCCTCTGGGCCTATCGTGTCGATGCGAACCGTCCAGTCTTTGGAGGCGCGATTTCCAATGGCGGCGAAGTCTTCGCCTGGATGCAGCGAACGCTCGACCTCGCCACGGGGGACGAACTCGAGCACCAACTGGCAGCGATCGAACCAGGATCCCACGGCCTGACGGTGCTGCCCTTCTTCGCCGGCGAGCGCGCGCCTTACTGGCGTGCGGACCTCCGCGCGACCATCACCGGCATGAGTCTCGCCACACGCCCGGTGGACATCCTGCGCGCCTCGCTCGAATCTGTCGCGCTTCGGTTCCGGCAGATCTATCGCATGATGTCGGCCAAGACCGGCGAACCCGCCGAGGTCATGGCCTCTGGCGGCGCCCTGTTGCGGTCACGCGAATGGACGCAGATGATGGCCGACGCGCTCAACCGTCCTGTCGTCGCCTGCGCCGAAGCCGAGGCCTCGAGCCGCGGAGCCGCGCTTTGGGTCCTGGAACGCCTGGGAGCGCTGGGCAAGCTCGCCGACGCGCCGGTGCGAACGAGCGGCGTCGTCGAACCGCGGCCACAGTACGCTGCCGTTTACGACGAGATGCTGGAGCGCCAAAACGACCTGTATTCGAAGATCCACGCTTGACCACTGCGATAGCATGGTTACAGAAGATTGACTGATGACAAAGGCTGAGTTAACCAAGACCATTGAGGCCCGGAAGCTCAACAAACGGACCATGCGGATGCTATCGCATGACCCGGTCACGATTCCCTTTGGCGGCATCCTCGACAAGGTCGAAAACACGGATTTTGGGATTCGATTCTTCTACCTCGGCGAACCCTACGAAGCGGATCAGTTGCGGGTGAAGGGCGCACTCAAGGAACTCGAGTAGATCGTTCCGCCGTTCTGATGGAAAATAGTGGCATGCATCAACGGCGTTCCGTCGTTCTATCCCTGCTTGCCTGTAGCGTTGCCGCCTTCAGCGCAGAACCCATTCGAGTCATGCTCCTCGACGGGCAAAGCGGGGGACCTTATCATCAGTGGCGCCTCGTTACGCCGGTCCTGAAGAAGCAGTTGGAAGAGACCGGATTGTTCAAGGTGGACGTGGTCACGTCCCCGCAATCCGACGGGGACTTTACGAACTTCAATCCGGACTTCAAGCAGTACAAGGTCGTCGTGTCGAACTACGACGCACCAGAGTGGCCTGACCGCCTCAAGAAGGCGTTTGAAGACTACATGCAGGCCGGCGGCGGCTTCGTTACCGTCCATGCGGCGGACAATGCATTCCCGGGCTGGGGCGCGTACAACCGCATGATCGGCGTCGGCGGCTGGCGTGGACGCAACGAGAAGTCGGGACCCGCCTGGTACATCCGCGACGGCAAGCTGACTGCTGACAAGTCCGCCGGCAATGCCGGTTCGCACGGCGCGCGCTGGCCTTATGCGGTCAAGGCGCAGCAGCCGGAACATCCGATCCTCAAGGGGTTGCCGAAGGTCTGGATGCATGCGGGCGACGAGTTGTACGCAACGCTGCGTGGACCCGGTGAAAACATGACGGTGCTCGCGAGCGCGATGTCCGAGTCTGCGAATCGCGGCACGGGACGCGAGGAGCCGATCCTCATGACGCTCACTTACGGCAAGGGGCGCATCTTCCACACCGTGATGGGACACGATGTAGCGGCCCTGAGCTGCGTTGGATTCATGGCGACATTTCAGCGCGGAACCGAATGGGCCGCGACCGGCAAGGTCACGCAGAAGGTTCCCGCGAACTTCCCCACCGCCGATACGGTCAGTTTCCGCGTCGACATCGCCGACATGGATCCGGCGTTCAAGAAGAAGTAGTCCTTACGCGAACGTCACGCCGCAATCCGCCGCGGTTTGGCGGATGTACTTTGCGCCCTGCTCGTACTCGGCCGCTGACTTCAGGTGCTCGAGCATGAGCGGGGTTTCCTGCGGCAGATTTGCGACTGCCGTGAGGTACGCCTTGTAATCAATGGATCCGCGGCCCGGGATGACTTCCACGAAATGGACGTTCATCTCGGGCTGCCATTCCAGATCCTTCGCGTGGCAGGACACGATCCACTTGCCGAGCTTCTGGAAGATCTCTTTCGTTACTGCGGCGTTGTCGTAAAAGCGCTGCGGGTTGTTGATCACGTTGCAGACATCCACGTGAACCGCGAACGGCTTTCGATCGATCGCCTTCAGCAGTTTCAGATAAGCATCCGCTGAGTCCGGCAGGTTCCAACCCATCATCTCGAACGCAAACTTCGCCCGCTGCGGCTTCACGGCGTCGATGATCTTGCGCGCGTTCTCGACGCTCTCGTCGAAGAACTGCTGCGACAGGTTACCGGGATGCGGTCCGTACCAGACCTTCGCGTTGTACGAACCCGTAATGTCGACGCAGCAACGCGCGCCGACCGCTTCGGCAAGCGCCAGTCGATCGGTGACGTATTGCAGGTTGGCCTTGCGCAATGCCGGATCCGGATCCTGGATGTTCTTCCAGGCGCCGACTTCCGCGATGATCACGTTTTCCGCGGCGTAGGCGTCCGCAATCGCCTTGATCTTCGCGGTGTCGCGAAGGCTGACTTCGGGACAGTACGCGGCCGAGTAGCCGAGCCGGCGATGCTCGCGCGCCAGTTCCGCCGGATCATCGGACTTCTTGAAAATCGGACCTCCCAGACGGACCTTGCGGGTTGCTCCCTGCAACGACATCAAAGCTGCGGCGGTGGAAAGAACAGCGGCACGGCGGCTCATCATGATGTGAAGCATTTTATCGTTGTGGCAATCTGAGAAACATGGTCTCTTCGTTGCGCCATGCGTTCAACGCTTCCTGGACTCCCGAGAAATATGCGCGTTTCCTCACGCTGCTCGATGACGGCGCGGGTTGCCACGTCGGGTTCCGCAACTGCGAGACTCCGTGCTTTTTCCCCTCGAGCGTGATCGACAAGCTCACTACTGCCGGGCGCGATCTGATCCTGCAGTTGACCTCGAACGCCGCCTATCGCAAGCTATCCGACCGCACGATTCCAGCGCAGTACAACGTGCCGAATGAAGATCCGCTGCCGATGTTCCTGCAGGTCGATTTCGGACTCGTCGACGGCAACGAACCAAAGCTCGTGGAGATTCAGGCGTTCCCCTCGCTGTACGCGTATCAACCGTTTCTCGCGCAGACGTACCGCAGCGCCTATGATCTGGATCCTTCGCTGAACTGCTATTTGAGTGGCCTCAACGACGAGTCGTACCGCGAGTTATTGCGCACGTCGATCATGGGCCGGCATGCGCCAGAGAACGTTGTGCTGCTGGAGATCGAACCAGACAAGCAAAAGACGCGATGCGATTTCCTGCTGACGGAAAAGATGCTGGGCGTGCGTGCGGTTTGCCTGAGCGAGGTTCGCAAAGAGGGCCGGCGGTTGTTCTACGAACGCGACGGGCGCCTCACGCAAATCGAGCGGATCTACAACCGCGCGATTGTCGACGAACTCGCGCGCAAGCCGGACTTCCGCCCGGGCTTCGATTTCCGCGACGAACTGGACGTCGAATGGGCCGGGCATCCCAACTGGTATTTCCGTATCAGCAAGTTTTCGATTCCCTACTTGAAACACCCAAGCGTACCCAGGACATGGTTCCTCGACGAGCTGACCGACGTTCCGGAGGATCTTGAGAACTACGTGCTGAAGCCGCTCTACTCGTTCGCCGGACTCGGCGTGATCGTCGGACCACAGCGCTCGGATCTCGACGCCGTGCCCGTAAACCAACGCCACGACTACATCCTGCAGGAACGCGTGAATTTCATTCCATCGATCGAAACGCCACACGGCGCGACGAAAGCCGAGATCCGCGTGATGTACATCTGGACCGGTGAACTGCGCCCTGTCACCACCATCATCCGCATGGGGCGGGGCAAGATGATGGGCGTTGATCACAACAAGAACATGGAATGGGTCGGCGCGTCAGCCGCCTTCATCATCTAGCGGCGGCGCGCGTCAGCGTAACGTTGGCAAGCAGCCACGTATTGGGATCCGCCACCACGGTCGCCGGTTCCTTGTCTGCTGCAAACTCAAACGCGCCGCGCTTGCCGTTCAGTTCGACCTTCTCGATTCGGGCCGGGCCCTCGCCAATCGCAATCTCGACTGGCAGACGGTACGGATCGCCGGCATGCGTCTGGGTGAGTTCCACAATCACCTTCTTCGCCGCGGCGTCCCAGCGCCAGGTTCCCTCGACAACAGGTGACGTCGATCGCGTGAGCCATTGGTCGAAGAACCAGCCGAGGTCGAGGCCGGACGTCTCCTCCATCACGCGCCGGAAATCCGCGGTGGATGCGCTGCCGTTGCGATAAGTCGCGTAGTAAGTGCGAATGCCCTGCCAGAATTTTTCCGTACCCATCATGCCGCGCAGCATGTGCAGCGTCCAACCGCCTTTTTCGTATATGAGACGGTTGAGGATCCGCTTCATGTCGGAGATGTTCCTGTGCTGGACCGTGAGTCCAGGAGTCGCCTTCTCCATCCCGTAAATCCGCTTCCGGGCGGCCTGCAGATTCGTGACAAAAACATCGCGGCCTTCCCAGTGCTCGAAGTACAGGTTGGTGAAGTAGGTGGCGAAGCCCTCGCTCAACCACACGTCGTCCCAATCTTTCTCAGTGATCGCATTGCCGAACCACTGGTGCGCGATCTCATGCGCGATGAGTCCCGTGCCCGGGCGTTCGAGGATATTGTTCTCGCCATAGAAGATCGCACTCGCATGTTCCGTGCCGCCTCCGAATCCCGCAGCCGCAACGTTGGCGAGCTTCTCATACGAATACGGGCCGATCGCTTCACTGAAAAACTCGACGGCCTTCCGAGAGGTGGCTTCGAACCACGGCGGACCCGCCTCGCGATCCTGATGATAGACCCAGGTTTGCAGTGGAACGCCTTTCACCAGCCCGGCATGATGCACCGAGAATCGCGCGATGCCAATCGCGTTGAGCCACGAGGCGATCGGGATCGACTGCTTCCAATGCGTGAGCCTGCGTCCGCCGCCTAGGTCGGTCTCTTCCTGTAGCAATCCATTCGAGACGACCTGGTATTCAGCAGGCGCGGTGATCAGAAACTCGCTGGTCGCCTTGTCGTACGGATGATCGATCATCGGCAGCCAGAACCGCGCCTTATTGGGCCAGTTCTCGCTGAAGAACACGCGTTCGCCGTACTTGTTCTTCATGATCCGCAATCCGCCAGCGGGCGTCCCGCGATAGCGGACGGTGAACTGCCGCCGTTCACCTGCTTTCGGAAGATCACCCGACAGACGCAGCATCAGACGATCGCCGGCATGCGTGAATGTCAGGCCCTTCGCGGGCAGGACTTCGGACACTTTCATTCCGGTGCTGTCGAGATCCAGCGCGACTTCCTGCACGCCGCCCTGAACAAAGCGAAGGTCCACGACAGCTTCGCCCTGCAGCTCATTGGTGTCGTCCTGAAACGAGAGCGAGAACCGGTAATGGACCGCATCCACACCGTTCTGCCGCGGATAGGTGTCGCCGCCAAACGCCGCCGTGAGGCAGCATGCCAATAACAGAATCGTCTTCATGATGTCTTTCTTGTCCGCTTCTTTGCAGCCGGTTTTCGGGCATTGGCCGCCGTCCGCAAGGTCCAGGCACATCGCAGCGCCCCTTCCAACACATCTTCCGTCACACCAGCAAGGCGCACGAGCGTCGACCCGTTGCGACCCCATGCACCAGCGGCTGGAATGAAAAGTTCCGGCGCATCGGTCATCATGGCCTGTTGCTGCTCGGGCGTCAGAAGCAACGTGCCGAAGCCCTTCTCCGCGAGCGCAAGAGTGGCGAAGATTCGCCCTCCGACGCGGAAGTCCGGATTGCCGAAATGCGAACCTTCCTCTGCTCCGGGCATGCTGAGCGCAATCCGTCGGAAGTCTGCGGCGGTCATCTCTGAAATATATACTGCATTGGTGATGATGCATCGACGCCAGTTCCTCCCACTCCTCGCGGCCGCGCCTGCTGCGACGTTCGCTTTCCAGAACGAGAAGAGCAAGCTGAAGATCACCGGAGTCCGACTGGTCAACGTGCAGCCGTCGCGACCTGTGCCGGCCTACGAACCCGCCGCAGGATCCTGGTCTACCAACAAGGTCGAGGTCGCGAACCCGATGTCGATCTATCCCGAGTACAAGGCGACACGCTCGCTGTTCATGGCGGATCCCGGCAAGGTGCCGAGTTTCACCGTCGAGATCTCGACCGACAAAGGTCTCAAAGGCTACGGCAAAGGTGGACCCGGCGGCGGCACGGTCGTCATTGAACATTTGACGAAACTACTGCTCAACGAGGATCCCTTCAATGTCGAGCGCATCTGGGACATTCTCTGGCGATCCACCATGTCCTACGGACGCATGGGCGTCACGATGAACGCGATCAGTGGCGTGGACGGCGCCATCTGGGATCTCATCGGCAAGGCCACGGGGCTCCCTGTGTACAAACTCCTCGGCGGCGCCACCAAGCCGCGGATCCCTGCTTACTGCACTGGGAACGACATCGAGCAGCACATCGAAGCGGGCTTCAAGCGCTTGAAACTCGCCATCCCGCATGGACCCGCCGATGGCCGCGAAGGTATGCGCAAGAACGTCGAACTGGTGAAGCGCGCACGCGCGGCGCTGGGTCCGGACGGCGAGATCATGCTCGATTGCTGGATGGCCTGGACCGAACGCTACACCATTGAAATGGCCGAAATGTTCGAGCCCTATCGTGTGTACTGGATGGAAGAATGCCTGCAGCC
>CAZVKC010000019.1:20952-24942 GCA_964627455.1 uncultured Solibacteraceae bacterium
GCCATTTCGCTGTTGCTACAGGCGTCCAACGACAAGCTGCCGTCGCCGAAGACGCCTGCGGAACTGCAGTCCGCAATCCAGAAGGTACTCGCGGAACACAAGACCAACGGCATCGCGCTGGCCCTGGCGGATCGCAAGAAAGTAACGCTCGCATGGAGCCACGGGACGGGTCGTTCAGGCCCGGTGAATACCGCGACGCGCTTCCGCATCGGCTCCATTTCGAAGTCGTTCACAGCACTCGCGGCGTTGCAGTTGGTGGAGCAGGGCAAGCTGTCGCTCGACGCAAAGTATCGCGATCTCGCGCCCGAGATCCCGTTCGAGAATCCCTGGGAGGCAACGGATCCAGTTCGCATCGTGCACCTTCTGGAACATACATCCGGCAACGATGACTTTCACCTCGCCGAGTATGCGCACTCGGATCCGAACCCGATCTCGCTCAAGGATGGATTGCTCTTTCATCCGCAATCCCGGCATTCGCGCTGGCGTCCGGGTTCGCGATTTTCATACAGCAATTCCGGACCTTCGATGGTCGCCTATGTGATCGAGAAGCTCACCGGCGAGCGCTTCGAAGACTACGTGCAAAAGCACTTCTTCGATCCGATCGGCATGCCGGGCGCGACATTCTTCGAACCTCGTGGCGACTTTGCCGGAACCTACCTCAATGAGAGAGTGCAGCCGTACTGGCATGTGATCCAGCGTCCGGCTGGATCGATCAACGCGACCGCATCCGACATGGGAAACTACGTGCGATTCTTCCTGAATCGCGGCGCCGGCATCGTCCGGCCGGAATCGGTCGAACGCATGGAAGTCCCGCAAACGCTGCTCGCCAATCGCATGACGGGCCTTCGCACGGGATACGCGCTGCATAACTACACGTCGTACAACGAAGGCTATTTGCTCCATGGTCACAACGGCGGCGTGAACGGCGCACTCGCGGAACTCGCCTATTCGCCGGAGCTCGGGCTCGGCTACGCATTCATGATCAACTCCGGATCCGGCGCGGCGTTGAAGGATATCTCGAAACTCGTCGGCCGGTTCCTCTTCCAGAACGTTGCGAAGCCGGTTCCCCCTGCGGCAGTTCAGGAACCACAGCCGCTCACAACACAAGCGGTCTGGCTCGAACCCGCCTCGCCGCGCGCGGAACTCTTCCACTTCCTGGAACGGATCGCCGGTCTATCACGAGCGCATGCGGAAGGCAACAAACTCGTCATCGCACCACTGTTAGGCAAGGCAGAGACGTTCTTCTATCTCGGCGGCAATCGCTATCGCGGCGAAAAGTCGCCGGCCGCGGACCTCGCCTTCGTCATCGACGATGGCGTCGAGTCCTTGCAGTCGACCGCGTTTGGACCCACATTCCATCGCATTCCCGCCTGGCTTGCCTGGATCGAAGTGATCTGCGCCGGTGGTTTCGTTCTGTCGATTGCCCTCACCATCCTGGGCACGCCCATCTGGATCTGTCGCTGGCTGAAAGGCCGCATCCTGACACCGGCGGTCCCCGCGCGCATCCTGGCGGCGGCCACAGCGCTGCTCCTCGTTGCGATCGTCCTCACGCCGCAGATCGCGGACACGGACTTCGAACTGCTGGGAATGCTAGGACGCCCAACCATTTGGTCGACCGGCGTGATGATGCTCACGGTACTGTTCGCAGTTTTTGGCCTGCTGAACTTCGTGGTCACCTCGAAATCAAAACAGGCCGGCATCGTCCGGAGGACGGCCAGCCTGTTCGTGATGATAGGAGTGGTTTACTTCGCCTGGTGGGGTTGGATCGGCATCCGCACCTGGAGCTACTGAGAGCCTACCAGCGCTTCAAGCCCTTTGCTGCGATGTCGCGGCGGAAGTGCGCGCCGTCGAAATGGATCTTCTCGACCGCGCGATAGGCGTTGGCGATCGCGTCCGGCAAAGTCGCGCCCGCCGACGTAACGCCCAGCACGCGACCACCCGCCGTCACAATCTTGCCATCCACGGACTTCGTGCCCGCGTGGAACACGACACTGCCGGCAACCTCCGCGTCGGCCAAACCTTCGATGACATCGCCCGTGCGCGGCGTCGCAGGATAGCCGTGCGCGGACATCACCACACACACCGAGGGATCCTTCTTCCAGGCGAGCGCCTTGCCCGCAAGACCGCCGGGCGTCGACGCCGCCAGCAGGATCTCACCGAAGTCGCAATCCATACGATGCATCAGCGACTGCGTTTCCGGATCGCCGAGGCGCACGTTGAACTCCAGCACCTTGGGACCCGCCGCCGTCATCATCAAACCCGCATACAGAAAGCCGCTGAAGTTGATGCGCGCGACCGCCGGCTCGATGACGGTTTTCATGATCGCAGCAGACAACGCCGGGTCGATGATCCGGCCGTCGCAGTAAGCGCCCATACCGCCGGTATTCGGACCCGTGTCTCCGTCGAAGATGGTCTTGTGGTCCTGCGTGGCCTCGAGCGGGATCACGCTCTTGCCGTCACTCAACGCGATGAAGCTGACCTCTTCACCGACGAGAAACTCTTCGATCACCAGCTTCGGACCCAGCGAATCGACAGCCTGTACGGCTTCTTCGCGGCTGCCGGCGATGATCACGCCCTTGCCTGCTGCGAGTCCATCGGCCTTGATCACGACAGGCAGATCGAAGGAATCGAGCGCCCGCACCGCGGCTTCGCGTTCGCTCACGCGCACAGAGCGCGCGGTCGGGATCCCCGCGTCTTCCATGAACTGCTTCGAATAGATCTTGCTTGCCTCGAGTTGCGCGCAGGCCTGCGTCGGACCCACGATCTTCAACCCCGCCGCGCGGAACTGATCCACCACGCCCGCCACCAGCGGCGCTTCGGGACCCACAACCGTCAGATCGACGCCCTTCGCCTGCGCGACCGCCAGGTAATCCGAACCCGTCATGCACTCGCCGGCATTCGCGGCGATGCCCGGATTGCCCGGACATGCGTACACCGTGTGCCCGTCCTGCTTGAGACGCCACGCGATCGCGTGTTCGCGGCCACCGCCGCCGATCACCAGAATTTTCATGGGAAACTCTCAGTGTAACGCGCAGGCTTTGGACTGCCGAAAGAAATTCATCGGGCAGCTGAGCCATTCTCGTGACCGCTATCCGCATTCTTTCGACAGAGGCGAATTGAGATGACCATGAAAAAGGTACTGATCCGCGCAGGCGCACTGCTCGTCTTTTCCGCGGCAGGCCTGGCCGCATTTGTTCTTCTGAAAACTCCGAATGCCGCGGAGCCACGTGCCGTCAAGGTTCCGATGACGCCGGAGCGGATCGCTCGCGGCAAGTACCTGTTTCATAACGTCGCGCTCTGCGCGGACTGCCACGGCCCGCGGGACTATACGAAGTACGTTGCACCGAGAGACCCAGCGCGGATCGGTCATGGCGACGTCTTTCCAGAAAAGGAGGTCGGCCTCCTCATTGCGCCCAACCTCACTCCGGATCCCGAAACCGGACTCGGCAAGTGGACCGACGGTGAAAAGCTCCGTGCAATTCGCGAAGGAGTTTCGAAGGATGGGCATGCGCTGTTTCCGATCATGCCCTACGACGGCTTGAGTGCACTCAGTGACGAAGACGCCGAGGCGATTGTCGCCTACTTGAATTCATTGCCGCCGGCAAAAAGCACCCTGCCGAAAACCGAGTTGAAGTTCCCGCTTCCCATCGTCGCCAGGTTCATGCCGAAGCCGGTGCGCGGACCCGTAACGGCTGCCAATCCCGCCGATCGCGTCGCCTATGGCCAGTACCTGTCCAAGGTCGGCGGATGCGCCTTCTGCCACAGCCCGGGCGAGCAGTCGAATGTCGACACAACCCGGTTATTCGCAGGTGGACGTGAGTTCAAGGGTGGTCCGAACATGCTGGTGCGTTCGGCGAACCTCACGCCGGACCTCGAGACCGGAATCGGCAAATGGAGCGAGCAGCGTTTTTTGAGCCGCTTCGCCGAGTACCGCGAGTATTTGCCCGGCGAGAACGGGAAGGTCGCGCAACCGGATGTCCCCGCGACAAC
>CAZVKC010000019.1:25042-88834 GCA_964627455.1 uncultured Solibacteraceae bacterium
AGTATTTGCCCGGCGAGAACGGGAAGGTCGCGCAACCGGATGTCCCCGCGACAACCTCCGGGAACTTCACGGTGATGCACTGGCTGTCCTTCGCTGGCATGAAGGAAGATGACCTTCGTGCGCTGTACGCATATCTGCGCACCGTGCCCGCGCAGAGCAACAAAGTCGAGATCCGCACCTCTTCCCCGGGCGGCGCCCTATAAGTGTTCATCGACATATTTGACGGAACCAAAAATCGATGGCAAGTGCGAGTGATCGCTACTTGCTGCGAAGGAAACGCACAGTTTGATCGTACGTCTGGTCTAAGCCAACGTGCTCGATCGTGGATTCGAATGATTCAGCGACACACTCGAACGTTGAATCATGAAACGTAAGAATGTAGTGGATCAACGCCTCGAATCTCTCCGGGTCGTGGCGGCGGTGAACGGCATTCATTCGTTCCAATCGGCGCACAAGTGATGAATGATCCACTCTAAATATGCCAGACGGATAGATGCCTCGGCCCGCCAATGGATGCCCGGCTATGGCCTCGTCGTTTGGAGGGCCGAACAAGACCATGTGGACTCTATCGAATCGAACAATGCCCAGCGGCGCGGTGGTCGACTGATTAAGGGGTTCGTCACGAATCCAGTAAGATAACGCCACACCGTGTTCCTTGGCTACCACTAACGGCTCTGGTGCTCCGGAGTCAGGTCTTGGCAGAACCGACAACTCCACAACACGATCTAACTCATCGACGGCGTACATGTCTGATTATTGTCAGAATGCTTGCGTCGAGTATGTCTGCTAATTGGAAAGCAGCATTCGCAGGTCGATGGCGTTGGCCATCGCCTGATAACCGGCGCGGTTCGGATGCAAACCATCACCCGGACCGCCCGTTCCGCTATTCGGCCAGAACTCCTTGCGCAGGATTCCGGTTGCAGGATCCACTGTCGCGGCGTCGAAATCAATCACCGCATCGAACACGCCGCCGCTATTGCGGATGAAGGCATTGAGGGCCTTGCGGTGTGCGTCGACCTCCGGTGTCCCGTGCGTCGGCGTACTCTTGAAAGCCGAAGTAAGCGTCGCACCGATGACGCGGATCCCGTGCTTCTTCAGGCGCGCGGCGCCCTCGCGATACCCGGCGATGATTTGCTCGACCGTCGTGCCGGCATTGCCTCCGAGATCGTTGATGCCCTCCATCCAGATCACGGTCTTGATTCCCGGCAGGCGCAGCAGGTCGCGCTCCATGCGTTCCAGCGCAGAAGGCCCGCCCCCACCGGCGTTCGTCACGACACGGTTGCCGCCGATGCCGGCGTTCACCACGACCGCCTTGCCCGCCAAACGTTGCGAGAGGAAGTCCGGCCAGCGGTCATCACCATTGATCGTGGACCCCGTGCCGTCGGTGATCGAATCGCCGAAGGCCGCAATGACGGGCGTCCCGCGAGGCGCCACGACCTCGACCGCATCCAGAAAGAACCACGAGGTCGTCGTATGCGGAAACACTTCGTTGCCATCTTCGGCGCCGTGCAACCCGCTCTTCGGCGCGCTCAGGTACGACGTCGTGATCGCCTTCGCGTGCCACGTCATCGGACCGGAATCCCCGGCAACGTGAAAACTCACGGCCAGTTTGCGCGTCTCATCCTTGCGAACGCGAACCTTGATCGGATCCGAATACAGCAGTTCGCCGGGCGCGATGGTGACGCCCTTCGCACCGCCTCGAAACGTCACGGGCACGTTGCTCCCTGGCACTAATGCTCCCGCGCTCTTGTGGATCCCGGCATAGGCGCCGTCGATCGTCAGCGGCTGCTTGCCGAAGACGTTCGTGAACCGCAGGCGGATCCGCGAACCCCAGCGATCGGGCTTCACGATCAGCCGGAATGTCTGGTCTGAAGCGCCCGTCGCCGGAGACAGGATCCCTTTGAGATCCGGTTGCGCGACGGGATTGCCCGCCGGATACGGGCCGTGAGACGAGGCGGTCCAGGTGACGATCCAGTTCGGATCGGCCGCGATCAACGCGGAGACGAGAACGAGTACAGGGGTCATGCCATTTGAGAAAGGATGTGTTCCGCAATCGCCAGAGACGCCGTCGCTCCGGGACTCGGCGCGTTCACCACATGCAATGCGCCGTCGCTGCGAATGATCTCGAAATCCTGCAGCATTGTGCCGTCCACCGCGATCGCCTGTGCGCGCACGCCGGATCCGCCTTTGCCCAGGTGCGATTCCTGCACCGCGGGCACGAGCCGTTGCAGCGACCGGCAGAACTCCGCCTTGCTGAGCGACCGCTTCACTTCATACGCGGTCATCGACGGATACTTCTTCAGGAACTTCCAGAAGCCAGGGAACGTGAGCACATCCCAGACATCACGCAGCGAGAAGTCCGTCTTCGTGTATCCCTCGCGCTTGGTCGCCAGCACCGCATTGGGACCCGCCTCCACGCCGCCGTGGATCATGCGTGTGTAGTGCACGCCGAGGAACGGAAACGCGGGATCCGGGACTGGATAGATGAGGTTCCGAACCAGCTTCGCGCCCTCGTCGTTGAGCGTGTAATACTCACCGCGAACCGGCACGATGCGGGTCTGACGCGGAAGTCCGGACATCGCCACGATGCGGTCGCAATGCAGGCCGCCGCAGTTCAAAATGTACTTCGCCGCGAACGCGCCGCCGTTGGCGGTCCCGATGTTCCAGGTCCCCTCGCGACGCTGCAGCGAGGTCACGCGATGTCCGGTAAGGACGCGCCCGCCGCGATCTCCAATATGCCGCTGCATCGTCTCGCAAACCGCGCCGTAATCGACTATGCCCTCTTCCGGAACCCGCACAGCCGCGATGCCTGCGACGTTCGGCTCGATCTCCCGCATCTCCTGCGGATTCATCCACCGCAAACCGGACAAGCCGTTCTGCTCACCTCGCCGCTGCAGTTCCTGCAAGCGCGGAATCTCATCCTCGGAGCAAGCCACGACCAGTTTGCCGCAGATCTCATGCGCGATCCCGTTTTCCTGGCAGAACGCCGTCATCATGCGGATGCCGCGCACCGCCATCTTCGCCTTCAGCGAACCCGGCTTGTAATAGAGCCCCGCATGCAGCACGCCGCTGTTGTGTCCGCTCTGATGACGGCCGACGCCGTCTTCTTTCTCAAACAGAACAACGCCCGCGCCGGGATTCTGCTCCAGAAGCTTGTAGGCGGTCGCCAGGCCGACGATGCCGCCGCCGACTACAGCGTAATCGTATGTGCTCATTTGCGAATATCCAGCAGGATGTAGGTAACGATCGCGAAACCCGCCAGATTGCGATGCGCATCGCGAATCTCCACTTCGCCGATCGAGAGCGTCTGCCCGGTGCGCAGCAGCCGAGCGCGCGCATAGACGATGCTGTCCGGCGCCAGCGGCCGGAAGTAATTGACCTTGAGTTCGACGGTCGTGATCGGCCGGCCCTGGTAATGCCGAGTCGTCGCAATACCAACGGCTGCGTCAGCAAGCGTCGCCGTGACGCCGCCGTGCAACACACCGGCGGAATTCAGCAATTCCGGCTTGACCTTGCATCGGATCGTGATGCCGTCCTTGTGCATTTTGTGCAGCCGGATCCCCAGCAGTGCATTGAACGGCATGTTCGGCAGCCACTTGCGGATCCACGCGGCTGTATAGGCGTCCTCTTTGGGTTTGGTTGCAGACACTATCTCGAATTGTATAGTGTTATCCAAAGCCATGGACTTCAAGCAACCCATCTGGAACTTCGAAAGCGAGCCGTGGACAGGCGGCGAGGAGCCCGACGAAACGAGCTTCAACCTGCGGGCTTACTTCGATCGTATGAGCGACGAAAAGCTCGCCGGGTATGACGAATCCTGGTCCGATGAAGAAATCATGGACTGGGACGGAAACTTCAAGGATGACGGCACACTGCTGCTGGCCTGCTCGGAACGCGACGTCGAAGCAGACGAATACCGGCGCGTCATCGCGCAGTGCATCGAGTACCGCAACCGCGTGCGGCCGTCGTTACTTGTCAATCACTAAGTTGTTCTTCACCGAGAACACTCCGGATACGCCATTGGCCGCGATTCCCGCGATGTTCTTGTCGGCTTCGTTGGCAACCGCCCCCTCGAGCGTCACGTTGCCGTTCTTGACGATGATGTGGATCGGCGGCACCGCGCGCATCGAGTACCGCTGCAGCGGAGCCTTCGAGTAGATCGCGCGATAGATCCGGACGCGAAGACGGTCGTCGTTGGGAGACACCGGCAGCACTTCGATTTCGTTCTGCACTGACCCCACACCTTCGATCTTTTTCACCACGTTCTCGGCGGACGATTTCAAGGTGGGGCGCACCACCTGACCGAACAGGGTGACCTTATCGCCGTCGACCCGAAACGCCAGGTTATCGAACACATCGTAGAACGGCAGCATGACTAACTCATGCCGCACCGCTTTGATCAGCCGTTCGTTCGAATTGCCCTGGGCAAAAAGACCGAACGGGACACAAAGCAGGAAGAGGACAAAAGTTCGCTGTGTCATATCGAGTACATCCCTTCCTATTGGATGTTTGTTCCGTGCCGCACGTTTCTTCCCTCACCAGCGGAGGAGGTGATAGCATCGACGCATGCAGGTAACTCGCCGGGCTCTGTTCGCCTCCTCCGCTGGCTGCTGGACCGCAGCCGCGCTTGCCGCAACCAAGCCGCGACCGCTAGGCATCAATTTATACAGCATTCGCGACTCGCTGGCAAAGGGGGTGGAACCCGCCCTCGCGCGCCTCGCGGAAATCGGCTACACACAGGTCGAACTCCGGCCGCAAAATCTCACGGATTGGGGTCCGCTGCTGAAAAAGCACGGTCTGAAGCCAGTCCACATGATGATCGAGAGCGCCTGCGTGACCGGCCGCTGGGACGTGTACCGCGCCGGCTTGGCCCGGCGCGCCGCGATGACCAAGTCACCTGCGCCCTCAGCCGATGCGCCGGTCCCGACCTTGGCGCAGATGATCGAACTTGCCGCCAAGAACGGACTCGCCGACATCGGGATCTCCTACGCGTCGCCGGAAGAGCGCCCCGAACCGGACGGATGGGAGCGCTATGCCGAACAACTCAGCAAAGCCGCGATCCAATGCAAGGCCGCCGGCATCGGTCTCTATCACCACAATCACTCCGTCGAACTCGCCGGTGAAGAGGGCAAGCGTCCGATCGACCGCATCGCCAAAGCATCCAGCAAGGATGTCGGCTTCGAGATTGATATTTTCTGGGCGGCCGTTGGCGGCGCGGATCCGGCGAAACTCATCCGTCAACTGAAAGGCCGGATCTTCAGCTTCCACCTCAAAGATCGAGCGCCGGGAACGCCGGTGACACATGAGCTGACAGGCCTCAAACCCGAGTGGTTCCGCGAAGTCGGCGAAGGCGACCTCGACATGAAGGGGATTCTGGCCGCAGCGCGGGATTCCGGCGCACGGTTCTGGCTTGTCGAGCAGGACTTCAGCCAGCGCGATCCTCTCGTCAGCGCCGAAATGAGCTTCAAGGCTCTACGCAAGCTCGGAGCATGATCGAAGTAGCCCCGGACGTCACGTTGATTCCGTCGGCGTTCGGAACCGTCGTGAATTGTTTTCTCGTCGGTGACGTGCTGATCGATGCCGGCCTGCCCTGGGAAAGCCGGCGTCTCGAGAGGATCCTTCGCGGCCGCAAGCTCCGCGCGCACGCGCTCACGCACGCTCATCCCGACCACATGGGCGGCACCCGGCGGATCTGCGATTCCGCGCATATCCCGCTGTGGTGCGGCGAACGTGACGTGCACGCCGCGGAGTCGGGCCGCATGGCGCTCACCACGAAGAACAAGGTTTGGATTCCACCGCAGATGCTGGTGCTGCCAACGGAAGGCCAGCGCGTCACGCGTGTATTGCGCGAAGGCGCGGAAGCCGGAGCGGGCTTCATCGCGCTCGAAACGCCAGGCCACACCCTGGGACACCTCTCGTTCTGGCGCGAGAAAGACCGGATCCTCATCTGCGGCGACGTCATGATGGGGATGAGTTTCCTCACCATGAAGGCCGGCATCTACAAACCGTTCAGCCTCTTCAGCTACGACATGCACCTCAATTACACGTCGGCCAAGCGCCTCGCCGCGCTGCGTCCCAACATCGTCTGCTTCGGCCACGGTCCCGTGCTGCGGGATCCTTCCAAGCTCGACCGCCTGCGCGCGGCTATCAGTGAAGACGCGGGATTCGAGGACTGATTCATTCATGATGTAATGGCGTCATGACCCTCAGCCGTCGCGCTTTCTGTTCGAGTCTCTTCGCTTCCTCGCTACTTTCCGCACAACAGGGCGGCATCCCCCTGGGACTCAACACATACTGTCTGCGCGCGCTCCGCATGCGTGACCTGCAGCTACTCGATTACACCGCATCGCTGCAGTTGGACAGCTGTTTCTTGCAGGATTCGCTGGACCCCGACGTGATGCAGCCGGCCCACTGGACCAAGGTCCGCGACTATGCCGCCAAGCTGGGACTTTCGCTGATGACGGGCGGCGGCGGGATCCTGCCCAAAACCGCGGACGCCTTCGAAGCGTCGGTCAGGACGCTCGAGCAGAACATCGACCGCGCCAAGGGCATGGGTTCGCCGATCGTGCGCTCAGTGATCGCCGCAGATCGCGCCAGCCTGCCGCCGGGTCCTGTCGAACAGCACATGGAAACAACCATCAAGCTGCTCAAGCGAGTCCGTAGCCGCGCGATGGATGCCGGCGTCAAGATCGCGATCGAGAATCACAAAGACCTGCAGGCGTGGGAAACGCGCATCGTCATCGAGACCGCGGGCAAGGAGTTCGTCGCCTCTTATCTCGACACCGGCAATCCGGTGTTCGTGCTCGAGGATCCCATGACGACCCTCGAGGAACTTGGACCACACGCCATGTGCGTGCACCTGCGCGATTCCGTCGTCTATGAACATCCTGAAGGCATCGCCGTGCAGTGGGTCCCGCTCGGCGAAGGCGTGATTGATTTCCCCGCCTTCATCGCACGCATGAAACAGGTGTGCCCGCCGGTTCCCGTGTACGTGAAACCCATCACAGGACGCCCGGCCGCGATCCTTCCCTATCGTGATCCGAGCTTCTGGAAGTCGTACCCCAAAGCGCGCTCCGGAGAACTCGCCCGCTTCCTCGCCCTCGCGCACAAAGGCAAGCCGTACGAACGCCCCATGGTGGTCGAGGATCTGCCCGGCCGCAAGCAACCTGACGCGTTCGTCGCGGCGATCCAGTATCAGCAGAAAGAGCACATGGAACGCAGCGTTGCCTACGCCAGGAAAACGCTGCGCCTCGGCATCCGCGCGCAGAGCTAGGGTTCGCGGAACTATTCTGAAAGAAGCGTGAATCATTACTTGTCGGCAGCAGCCGCCGCTCTTTGGGCGGCAGGCGGGTTGTGCGTGTTCGCACAGCCTTCCGGGTCGGGCAGCAACCTGATCCCGATTCTTGCAGAGGAGTTGCAGCGTAACTTCGCGACCCTGAAGTCGAAGGCGGATCCGCCGCCCTACTTCATCTCCTACGAAGTGGTCGAGGACCGTTCGCACATTCTATCCGCCTCTCAAGGGGCGCTCACGATGAACAACAAGCAGCATAACCGCGCTGTCGACGTGAGTGTTCGCGTGGGATCACCCCAGTTGGACAACTACCGGCGGATCCGCGGTGACTGGCCGCAGTTCGCGTCGCCCGGCTTTCTGCCGCTCGAAGATCAGCCCGGTCCGATTCGCCGCCGCCTCTGGCTCGATACCGACCGAACCTACCGCGCTGCGTCGCAGCGTTACCTCCGCATCCGGACCGACGAGCAGGTGAAAGCGTCTCAGACCGACAACTCGGACGACTTCAGCGCGGAACAGCCGGCCGTTTACGACAGCGTTCCGGCGCCGCTGACGTTCAAAGAAGACGATTGGACCAACCGTCTGCGCAAGTTGTCCGCCCGGTTTTCGAAATACGCCGGATTGCTGAACTCCAATGTCACGCTTTCGGTGCAGCAGGAAATCCGCTATTTCGTCAACACGGAAGGCACGAAGATCCGCCAGGGCCGCAATTTCATTCGCGTCATGATGACAGCGCGGGCGAAGGCAAGCGACGGCATGGACCTCGTCGTCAACGAGAGCTTCGAAGCCAAAGAGTTCGCCACCCTCGCCAAAGAAAAAGAGATGGAGGAAGCCGTGGACCGGCTCGGAACCGAGTTGCAGACGATGTTGAAGGCCCCGGTGGTGGACCCCTTCGTCGGCCCTGCAATCCTTTCCGGCCGCGCTTCCGGAGTTTTCTTCCACGAGATCTTCGGCCATCGGATCGAAGGGCATCGCCAGAAGGATGACGCGGAAGGCCAAACCTTCACCAAAAGCGTCAACAAGCCTGTCCTGCCCGATTTCCTTTCAGTCGTCTTCGATCCTGCAATCGAACACGTGGGCAAGGTGGATTTGAATGGCTACTACGTTTACGACGATGAAGGCGTGAAAGGGAACCGTGTTGTGCTCGTCGAGAACGGTGTCCTGAAGACCTTCCTGATGTCCAGGTCGCCCGTGCAGGGATTCTCGAAGTCCAACGGCCACGGCCGCAAGCAGTTGGGGGGCGAAGCATCGTCGCGTCAGTCGAACCTCATCGTTGAGGCCTCGAAGACGGTCAGCGAGGAAAAACTCAAGGAGATGCTCATCGCAGAGTTGAAGCGTCAGAACAAACCGTACGGCCTGTTTTTCAAGGAAGTCACCGGCGGCTATACGACCACCGGACGCCGGGGGCTGCAGGCCTACACCGTGATCCCTCTGGTTGTGTACCGCATCTATGCCGATGGCCGTCCCGACGAAATGGTCCGCGGCGCCGACATCGTGGGAACCCCGCTGACCAGTTTCAGCAAGATCCTCGCGGCTTCCGATCGCGTGGCTGTGTTCAACGGGATTTGCGGCGCCGAGTCCGGAAATGTTCCGGTTTCGGCAGTCTCCCCGTCGATCCTCATCTCCGAGATCGAGGTCCAACGCAAGGAGCAATCGCGCGACAGGCCACCGCTGATGTCGCCGCCTGGCCTTGCGCAGCACACCGGCGCGGGAGGTGTACGCTAATGGACCGCCGCCGTTTTCTTGGAATTCTCGCCGCGTGCCTGCCCGCCGCGGCGCAGCAGCAACCGCCTCAATCGCTGAACTCTCCGATCCTGCGGGCGATGTATGAAGAGTTGACGCGCTCGAGGAATCTTCGCCTCATGGGACTGGCGCCGTATTTCATCGAGTATGGCGTCGAAGACCAGGAAGCTACGTCCGTGTCGGCTTCCCTCGGCGGGGTGCTGAACGCCCGGCAGAACACGATCCGCATGCCGATCGTGAAGCTGCGCGTCGGCAGCTACGAGATGGATCAGACCAATCAGATCTTCGCCGGCATCTACTCAGGATCCCGCTATGACAGCGACTATCTGCCTCTCGATGACAACATCCCGCTGATCCGTCAGACTCTCTGGCTCGCGACCGATCGCGCCTTCAAGTCCGCGGTTGAGGCGATGTCCGCCAAACAGCAGATCCTCAAGGTGGCCAATGTCACCGAGATGCTGCCGGACTTTGAGAAGGCCAGTCCGTTCGTCAGTGTTTCGAGCGCAGCTCGCATCAAGGTCAACCTCGAAGCCTGGAAGTCGCGCACCGTTGACCTCTCGCGTGTGTTCCTCGATTTTCCGGACGTGCTCCTCTCGGGCGTCGAGTTCGATGCGCTGGCGAGCATGTCGCATCACGTGAATAGCGAAGGGACCGTCGTTCGCTATCCCGACTATCTCACAACGATGCGTGTACGGGCTGTATCACAGGCGCCGGATGGAACTGCGGTTCGCGACGCTGTGGTGTTCCATTCGTTCGAAGATTCGAAGATGCCGGCGCAGGAAGAGATGGTGCGGGCGGCACGGGAAGTGGCCGCCAACGTGAAGGCGCTGGCGAGCGCTCCGATCGGGGACAGCTATTCAGGCCCCGTGCTCTTCGAACCGCTTGCCGCCGCGCAGTTGTTCGGCCAGTTGCTCGGCGACAACGTCCGCAATCCTCGCCGGCCGCTTTCCGACCCCGGGCGAAACGTCCCGTTCCAGCCGTCGGAGTTCGACGGCAAGATCGGCTCGCGGGTGCTGCCTGACTATTTCGATGTCATCGACGATCCGACACTCGAATCGGTCGACAACCACACGCTGATGGGACATTACCTGGTCGACAACGAGGTCGTTGCGCCGCGTCCGGTAACCCTCATCGAAAAGGGCGTGCTGAAGGAGTTTCTGCGCACCCGGCAGCCCATGCGAGGATTCTCTGGCAGCACGGGGCATGCGCGGCTGTCCGGCAACTTCGGCCAGAACACCGCGGCCATCGCGAATCTCTTCGTCAAGGCGAAGGAGTCGAAGCCTCTGGTGGAGTTACGGAAGCAATTCCTCTCGATGCTGCAGCAACGCAGCAAGCCGTATGGAATTCTTGTGAGGAAGTTCGATTATCCGAGTTCGGCGTCGATTCCGGAACTGCAGGCGATGTTTGCAAGCTACGGGCAATCGGGTGCGACCACACGCCCGGTTCCTCCACTGACACTCGTCTACAAGGTGTATCCGGACGGCCGCGAAGAACTCATTCGCAATGTTCGTTTGAAGAATGTTTCGACGCGTTCGTTGCGGGACATCGTGGCGGCCAGTTCCGAGACAGTCGCCTTCGATTACGTAAACAACGCCGCGCCGTTTGCGCTGATGGGAGTGCCCGGCTACCTCTCCGCTTCGACAGTCATCGCGCCGGGCGTGCTGTTTGATGAACTCGAAGTGGACCGCATACGGGACGAGACGGTGAAGCCGCCGTTGACGCCTCCACCGCCTCTCCGGTAGGACGGAACTTACTTCTTCTTTCCCTTCGCTGCGGGAGTTTTCTCCGCAGCAGCGGCGGGGGTGGCGGCGGCCTTCTCCGCGGAAGCGGCGGTCTTCGTCTTAGCTGCCTCGGCGCCGGACTTCTTGGCGTCGGCTTCGGTCATGAACTGGCCGTTCTTGGTCTTGCCGTAGAACTGGCCGTCCTTGTGGTAGACCTTCGTGTTGAGGTTAACCCACACGAGGCCCTTCGCCTTCGCGTCGGCGATTTCCTTATCAGTGGGCATTGCTGCCGCTGCTGCCTTGGTCTCTTTCGCCTTCGCCGTGGTGGCGGTGGTGGCGGCCGCAGCAGCCTTGTCAGCGGCCTTCGCCGGGGCCTTGGCGCTCCCCTGCGCGCCGAAAGCGGCAGGCGCCACGATGAGCGCGGTCGCGAGAGTCGTGGGCAGGAAAAGTGACTTCCAAATCTTCTGAATCATTCTTGGTGAACCTCCTGGTTCTGACTCTGTGATTCGCGTCCGCCTGCAGGCGTTTCGAGTGTTGAGGAAGATTAATTGCCGCCTGAAACGCCGAAGGCCGCCCATTGCGGGGCGGCCTTCGGATTCGTTCGTTACTGGCTTCGAATTAGCGGATCGGGATATACGAGCCGTTGGAGAAGATCAGGTCTCCCGAGGCCGTGCTGATCGCCACCGCGACGCTCTGGTATGGACCGGGCTGCGTATCAGCCGGAACTTCCAGTTCGACGAGGTAGTTGCCGATTTGGCCAGTTACCGTTTCCGCCTTCACGACCCGGACACCGGCATCGTTCAAGCCGCCGATGAGCGACGCAACGACAGCCTGGTTCGGGACGCCGGCCCGGTTTGTACCCATCGCCGGGCTGGTCTGCCCCAGGCCCGTCAACAGGACTTTGATCGTCTTGCCGCGTTCCGCAGGGTTCGTCGGACTGATGAAAGAACCATCGTCCTTGATCGCCACTGCATAGCGGCGGCCGTCCGTACCATCGAACTCGAAGATGCCGGGTTGGTATTGCGTCACTCCGATGTTGGTGATGGTTGCGGGGCTTTGGCCGTTGACGTTGATGACCATCGTCGTCGTGCCGGGCTGCGTTTCGCAAGGAGTCTGGATATCGATCTGTTCCTTGCCATTCGCGTTGACGGCGCGGACGATCGGGACCGTCACACCACCGATTGTGATGCCGGCGATGGGACCAAGCGTGATCGGGAATTGTCCGAAGCCCGAATTGGGCTGCAGGATTCCGCTGACTCCCGGCAACAGATTCTTACCGGTGATCGTAGCGAGTCCGCAGGGCGTCAACCCAGGTTGCAGGCTTGCCGAGTTCACGATATCGGAACCGAGCACCGTCGGAGTCGGCGGACGAACTGTCAAGGAGAAGGTCGTCTGCAGCGAACCGATCGTTGCCGTAACCGTGAGCGGACCAGCTTGCGATCCCGCCTTGGCGCGGACAAACGCCCGTCCAAAGGAGTCGGTATTCTCAGCGGCGCTGGAGATCGTACCGGATCCAATCGCGGCAAACTCCACTCGCAGGCCTGCGACGGGCGCACCCTGCAGGTCGTTCACCTGCACCACCAGCGGATTCGGGAAGTCCGACCCGATACCAGCTTCCTGGCCATTACCTGAGACCTGGATGAGGCCGCCGACGGTGGTATCGACTTCAACGTCGAACGTGACAAAAACAGGAGTGGATCCGGGCGGCGGATTCGGAAGATCAATCTGTGCCCTGACCTGGTACTTGCCAGGAACCGTTCCCGTGCGGAAGGTATTCTGCGCAAGTCCAGACGAATTCGTTATCGTCCGGTCAGCCGCAAACGTTCCGAAGTTGACGGTTCCGACGCGAGACCACGTGACCGCGACACTGCCAATCGGATTACCGCCCAGGTCTGTGACCTGAACGCCGAGGGCTGCTGGCAACTGGGTATTGGCCTTGGCCTTTTGACCGTTACCCGAAGTGATCCGGAGTTTGGACGGCTTGCCGATGGTGATGGTCAGGTTCAGCGGCGCCATGGAGCGGTAGGAACCCACGATGACGTAGAGTGGGATGTTCGCGCCGGGCTTGCTTCCAGCCTTGATATCGCAGGTTACGTTGCCTGCAGCGTTCGTTGTGGGGTTGCCGTCGCAGCTCGCGGTAAATCCGTCCGGAGGAGGCGGCGGCCCAATTCCATCCACGCCAAAGTAGACCGGGGGAGCCTTGGTCGTAACCTGCAAACCGATATTCTCAAGCGGTTGGCCAAGGTAATCCGCCACTCGAATGCCGATCGCATTTTTCAACACGGTGCCCGCTTCGAGCGTGATGTTGCGGTTATTGACATCGCCGAGATTCGGATAGATGTACTCAATCTGGGCGTCGCCCGCGGTCTGGCCGTTGGGCTGCCGGAGAGTGATCGTCGTAGCGTAGAACGTGACTTTGCCGAACGACGTAGCAGCCTCGATGGTCGCCTGATCAGCGGCCAGAGGCAGCGGAACAAGCCCGGTCGTGAATTGCAGGTATGCCTTACCTTCGCTGTCGGTGTTTGTCTCGATGCTCGAGCCGGCGTACGGACCGCCGCCCTTGACCTGAGTCCAGACAACCTTTTGCCCGGAGACCGGAAGTCCCGCAGCGTCGAGCACTTGGACCGTGAGAGGTTCCTGCAGGGGGAAGTTTTCGCGCTGCACCTGGCCGTTGCCGGAGAAGATGAAGATGCCGCCCTGCGTGGTGCCACCGCCGCCACCGATGATGCCGGGGACGACAAGTGTGAATTCGGTGCTCGTTACGCCCAGTCCACCGCCCGCCGTCACTTTATAAGTGCCGGGAACGTTCGGAAGAGTGACATAGGTCTGAGCCCAACCGTCCGCGCCGGTCACCACCTGCGGGTTGGCGATCACCACGGCCGGGTTGTCGCTCTGGAACGTGACCAGTCCCCGGTAAATGCCGCGACCGAGGTTATCGATCATTTTGGTCACGAGGGGGAACGGGATCTTGCCGCCGCCGCTCACCGTCTGCGAAGTATTGAACGCCAGCAGCCGGCTGCCGCCGCTCGTCACTCCGGGACTCAGGAACGACATTTCCAACTGTTGGGCCGTCGGGAGATTCTGCTGCTGAATGCGCTGGTCTCGCAGATCCGTCTGAATCAACTGGCGGGATGTGCTGCCGTCCAGGTTGGTAACATTGCGGGTAACCCAGAGCGTGCGGGGAGGAGCCTCGTTCGAGAAGGTGAGGTTAGGGAAAACCGGCACTTCGAGACCACTCTGGAAAATCGTATTGACCTGGGACTTATCCAGGATTACCTGGCTGCCCAAGGTGAGATCGTAGAGACGTCCACTGGAACCGTACGCATACATCTTCGTCGGGCTCGTATCCAGGGAGGCCGGGAAGAACCGTGTAAAGACTTCCGCCGTGGAGGCTGCGTCGTAGCCGAAGCTGCGGCTCGACAGATCCAACTGCATGATGCTGTTGCCACCGAAGATCGGGGTGCGGTTGGGGAAGATGATGTACTTGCCGTCAGCCGTTACGGTTCCCCTGTTCGGGTAACCGCGAGCCGGTAGTTCGCCGCCGTTGGTCAGCTTCAGTGTGGAAGGATCGATTTCATAAACGCGAGCATACGCCGACAGGTACAGCAGACCGTTCGGGCCAAAGATGACGCCCGTCGCCTGCTGTTCCTGGTTGCCCGGGAAGGTGATGGTCCCGATCTTCGCAAAGTTGTTCACGAGGTCAATCGCGGTCAACACAGTCGCGGAGGATCCCGGCTGAGAGCGGCTCAGGACATACGCGCGGCTGGAGTCCCAGCTGATCGCAACGTCAATCGCCGTGCCATCGACGTCCAGACCGTTCGGGTTCAGGACGGTGTCCGAACCAGTGTCGATAAAGTAGACTTTACCTGCGATCAGCACGAGACGGCGGCCGTCCGGCTGAATCACAGCGGTGGAAGGCGCCGTTGCCACATTGGCAACCACGGTTCGGGGATTGGTGAAATTCCCTTCCACGGCCGTCACGGCTGCTCCGCCGTTGGCGATCAGGTAATATTTGGTGCCGTCAGGCATCGGCACGATCTGAAACGTACCACCGGAAATCGAGTTCAGCGCCGTGATGGGCTGCAACGTCCCGGCCAGGTAGATATACAGATTTGTGGAAGGGTTTCCAGCGCCGGAGTAGAAGGCAATGTACTGATTCTGGGCAGAGGCCGCAGAACCAAAGGCGAGTAGACACGCCACCGCTGGAAGTACACTTCTGAAGGACATGAAGAGACCTCTTAAAATCGCAGGCGGACGCGGGGAGTGCTTCATAGAGGATAACACACTTTGGGGGAAATGGTACAACCAGAGTACTACAAAACAAAACCCTGTGGAAATGTTAAAGTTGTGCGGTCCTGGTTTTGTTTCAGAAGGGGTCACAATGAGGCTGAAATGCTTCGAGGGCCGGAAGGCTTTCGCCTCTCGGCCCTCGATTGTTTTACCTGCGGCTTCCTGATCAGAGTAGCAGGCCGCCCGTGAGCGGCCCGCTTCCTCATATTAGTGGCCGAGGTTTTCGTTGTTGGTGACGCCCGGACGGAAGACCGGAACGTCCATGATCAGGGCCAGGTAGCCCATCGACGCGCCGTTCGAGGTCGGCAACGCACCCTGCGCACTGATGTACGCAAAGGCGTGGCACCACTGGAACTGGGCCTGGGCAATGATGTAGCCCTGGAAGCCCGGGGTCGCAGCGATACCGTAGCCGCCGCCACCCGACAGGGTGAAGGTCAGCTGCTGGCCGGCCGGCAGCGGAGCGTTCGTGGTCTGCGCCGGCGGCGAGGTGCAACCGGTCTGACCGCAGTAGTAGTTGAGAGTGATCACGCCCTGCTGCGGGGTCGCGCCGAGGCCCGTACCCGTGTCGAGCGAGGTGTTTGCGATCGCGATTCCAGTGTCAAAACCGATCTGGTTGCTGACAAACGGGAACAGCATGTTGCAGTTACACTTCTGAACGATGAACGTGTTGCGCGGACCAGGCGACGGCACGAAGCGCGGGATCGGAGCCGAGTCGGACGCCGTGCCAACCGTGCTCAGCGGAGCAAAGCTGACCGTCACGCCGCTCTGGACACCAGGCGTCGGCAGGTTGTTGCTGGGGTTGGCGACGTAAGCCACCGACACCGGCAGGTCGATGCGCTCTTGCGTGAACGCATCCGCGAACAGGACTTCGTACACCGCGATACCAGCACCGTTGAACACGCTGACCTGGTTGTAGCCCGAGCTGTTGCCGGTAACCGGCGAGAACGGACCCGCACCATTAGAGTCAGTGTTCGACAGGCGGGCAACACCCGTATTGAGGCCCGTGAGAACCGAGGTGACATTGAGAACCGCAGGAATCCAGAGCTGGACGCCATTCGGAACGCCGCTGAACTGGTAGATCAGGCGGGTGCCGTGGTTGGCGGCGCCAGCCGCACGCATACCGCGAACGTCGGGGAAGGTCGGCGTCGCGCCAACCGATCCACCACCGGTCACGAGCTGCAGCGGCGGGTTCGGGCTCGGATCCACATACGCACGGCCGAACGCGCTGCCAGTGTTGACGAACGCATCTTCCGTGTTGTAGATCGCGCCAGGAACGTTCTGGTTCCAGAAAGTGTCGGGATAGGTGGTTGCGGACGAGTTAACCTGGGCGACGTTCAGCTTCTTGTAGGCGCTCGGGAAGTTTTCCGTCGCACGAACGATGAACTGGAAGCCCTGGTTACCCAGCGAGCTGGACGAACCAGTGTAGCTGTTCGGGCTCGGGGCGGTGGTGTTTCCGGCGGCGAGGTCAGGGTTCTGGCTCACGCACTGCAGGAAGTTGCCCGGGCCGCGGACAGAGCTGGTCAGACCAACCTGGATGAACGCAACGGTCTGCGTCGGGTTGTTGATCGGCACAGAGGTCGCACCCGTGATCGAGATGAACATCGTGATCTGGGTCGGAACCAGCGTGCTCGACACGCCCAACTGGTTGGCGTTCGCGCGGATGTTGGTCATGCGGATGATGCGGGTGGTCAGGCTGCCCGGCGGGTCAACCGGCACACCGGCCCATTCCACAGCGTTCGCCAGAACCTGACGGGCCTGGAAAACGTTCGGACGGTTGCGGGGATCGACTGCGCCCGCCGTGCCGTTGTTGCTGCTGCCGTTGTAAACGCCCAAGCCGTTGCCCGTACCGTAGAGGGTGCAGACGCCAGGATTGGTCGCCACTTCGTTCGTACCCGCGTCGCCGCAGAGGCGCAGGGGCACGTTCGGGTTGGTGGTCGAGTGCGGTTCGTCGATCATCAACAGCGCTTCCGAAAAGTTGCCGGAAGTCGACAGGATGCGGCTGGTGATGTTCGTGTTCAAGAACACGCGAATGTTGGTTGCCGGGATGATCGCGCCAGCCTGGGACGGGATACCGCCCTGGCAGTTCAGCGTGACGTCACCGACGAGTTCAGCGAGACCTTCCGCACGGACGAGCGGAGGAACGCCGGCGTTGGCTACGCACTGCAGGGCCTGGTTCGTGGCCAGGACCTGGGCGTTCGCCGACAGGGAGGCAAGTAGAGATGCCGCTGCGGCCGCCAGAATCAAATTGCGAAAATTCGCCATTTCCTTCTCCTTGTGAAGTTTGGTCATTGAATTGATGAAACCTCTTCTTCAACCTGAGCCTCTTTGTGTACTTCTGAGAGCTTCTTGAGATGGCCTACTGGCGATAGCAAAGTAGGAGGAGCAATCAAACCTGCGTCAGACGAATGCCTTCGCGAGGATTGCATATAAGTACTGGATTTCGGTAGGGAGGAGGCTGGCAGCGGGAGGTCACCCGGGTTCCCTGGTTTGCTGCTCAGAAAATGCTACAGCCTCTTGCGCTTGCCAGAAGCCGGGCACCGGAGTTTGGCAATCACCGGTGCGGATTGTTTTGAGTTAGGTTCAGTGAGCGTCGCGCACTGTATCTAGAGCGTACTATATTCCAGCGCCGGGGGGAATGCAAAAGTTGAACAATTTGTGGATTTCTTGTTTCGGAGAAGACGAAAGAGCCGGAGGTTGCCCTCCGGCTCTTCGTATACTTTCCTGCAACGGTCGCCTTAGCAGCTAACCAAGTTGAGAGCCGCCCGAGAGCGGCCCCCTTCCGGTATTAGTGGCCGAGGTTTTCGTTGTTGGTGACGCCCGGACGGAAGACCGGAACGTCCATGATCAGGGCCAGGTAGCCCATCGACGCGCCGTTCGAGGTCGGCAACGCACCCTGCGCACTGATGTACGCAAAGGCGTGGCACCACTGGAACTGGGCCTGGGCAATGATGTAGCCCTGGAAGCCCGGGGTCGCAGCGATACCGTAGCCGCCGCCACCCGACAGGGTGAAGGTCAGCTGCTGGCCGGCCGGCAGCGGAGCGTTCGTGGTCTGCGCCGGCGGCGAGGTGCAACCGGTCTGACCGCAGTAGTAGTTGAGAGTGATCACGCCCTGCTGCGGGGTCGCGCCGAGGCCCGTACCCGTGTCGAGCGAGGTGTTTGCGATCGCGATTCCAGTGTCAAAACCGATCTGGTTGCTGACAAACGGGAACAGCATGTTGCAGTTACACTTCTGAACGATGAACGTGTTGCGCGGACCAGGCGACGGCACGAAGCGCGGGATCGGAGCCGAGTCGGACGCCGTGCCAACCGTGCTCAGCGGAGCAAAGCTGACCGTCACGCCGCTCTGGACACCAGGCGTCGGCAGGTTGTTGCTGGGGTTGGCGACGTAAGCCACCGACACCGGCAGGTCGATGCGCTCTTGCGTGAACGCATCCGCGAACAGGACTTCGTACACCGCGATACCAGCACCGTTGAACACGCTGACCTGGTTGTAGCCCGAGCTGTTGCCGGTAACCGGCGAGAACGGACCCGCACCATTAGAGTCAGTGTTCGACAGGCGGGCAACACCCGTATTGAGGCCCGTGAGAACCGAGGTGACATTGAGAACCGCAGGAATCCAGAGCTGGACGCCATTCGGAACGCCGCTGAACTGGTAGATCAGGCGGGTGCCGTGGTTGGCGGCGCCAGCCGCACGCATACCGCGAACGTCGGGGAAGGTCGGCGTCGCGCCAACCGATCCACCACCGGTCACGAGCTGCAGCGGCGGGTTCGGGCTCGGATCCACATACGCACGGCCGAACGCGCTGCCAGTGTTGACGAACGCATCTTCCGTGTTGTAGATCGCGCCAGGAACGTTCTGGTTCCAGAAAGTGTCGGGATAGGTGGTTGCGGACGAGTTAACCTGGGCGACGTTCAGCTTCTTGTAGGCGCTCGGGAAGTTTTCCGTCGCACGAACGATGAACTGGAAGCCCTGGTTACCCAGCGAGCTGGACGAACCAGTGTAGCTGTTCGGGCTCGGGGCGGTGGTGTTTCCGGCGGCGAGGTCAGGGTTCTGGCTCACGCACTGCAGGAAGTTGCCCGGGCCGCGGACAGAGCTGGTCAGACCAACCTGGATGAACGCAACGGTCTGCGTCGGGTTGTTGATCGGCACAGAGGTCGCACCCGTGATCGAGATGAACATCGTGATCTGGGTCGGAACCAGCGTGCTCGACACGCCCAACTGGTTGGCGTTCGCGCGGATGTTGGTCATGCGGATGATGCGGGTGGTCAGGCTGCCCGGCGGGTCAACCGGCACACCGGCCCATTCCACAGCGTTCGCCAGAACCTGACGGGCCTGGAAAACGTTCGGACGGTTGCGGGGATCGACTGCGCCCGCCGTGCCGTTGTTGCTGCTGCCGTTGTAAACGCCCAAGCCGTTGCCCGTACCGTAGAGGGTGCAGACGCCAGGATTGGTCGCCACTTCGTTCGTACCCGCGTCGCCGCAGAGGCGCAGGGGCACGTTCGGGTTGGTGGTCGAGTGCGGTTCGTCGATCATCAACAGCGCTTCCGAAAAGTTGCCGGAAGTCGACAGGATGCGGCTGGTGATGTTCGTGTTCAAGAACACGCGAATGTTGGTTGCCGGGATGATCGCGCCAGCCTGGGACGGGATACCGCCCTGGCAGTTCAGCGTGACGTCACCGACGAGTTCAGCGAGACCTTCCGCACGGACGAGCGGAGGAACGCCGGCGTTGGCTACGCACTGCAGGGCCTGGTTCGTGGCCAGGACCTGTGCATTAGCGGACACCGAAGCGAACACAGCCGCTCCGGCGAAGGCTAAAAGCAGATTGCGAAAATTCGCCATTTCCTTCTCCTTGTGAAGTTTGGTTGGGTTTGAATTGATGAAAGTTCTCTTCTTCAACCTGAGCCTCTTAATCTACAGCCAGAGGGCTTCTTCTAACAGATCAATGAGTTTTCCCCTAAGATCTTCACCGTTGTGTCACCACAACAGCAGGTCAGCTACTGATTCACTGACCCGGCTTCAGCCACTGGTTACCCTCTCGTAAGTCGAGCCTTTCGGCCTCTCTAGCTGTCTATCGGAAGTTCACGTCGAGCGGACTTCTCTATATATTTCGTTATCGTTCGTGCTGGCAGCTCACCCCGAAGGACGGCCGCCGGGTTAAACCCTTGGACGCAGTCTTTTTATTGATATCACTGCCCAACTTGATAAGTCAAGCAAAAACCTCGATCAAGCCCTTTGCGAACTATCACTTGCGACCGACTGCCCCGCAAGTGTGTCACTCTGACACATCCATTCCGCCTCAGGAACTGTTCGGTTCCCTCACTTTCCAACGGTTTGGCGTATGCCACAGGCATGACTGTGCAGGATTACCTGCATGTTGGAGACCATTACCGCCGCTGCCCTCGCACACGCACCAACCGGCACTCCAACTCGCCGACGAGATCCCGGAACACGAGATCGGCGGATCGGTTGCCGTCTAGCCGATGATAGTCCCGGCCCCGGTAATAGCCGATGAGCGGTCCTGTCTGGAGTTCATATTGCCGCAGGCGTTCGCATACCACGGCCTCTGCGTCATCTTCGCGGATCTCGAGCCTGGCCCCGTCTGCGTCACATACCCCATCCATCCGGGGAGGCTGGGTGAACACGTTAAAGTCCCGCCCGCACAAACCACAGTGCCGGCGGCCGCTCATCCGCTCCACCAGGGCCTGGCGCGGGACGTCCAGATGCAGTACGGTCGGCTCCGGCATTCCCAATTGGACCAGTAGCTCGTCGAGGTGTTCCGCCTGCGCCAGCGTCCGTGGATATCCATCCAAAAGACACCCGCCCTGGACGCTTTCCTGCCGGAGCCGCGATTCGAGCATCCGATTGACGATTTCATCGCCCATCAGGCCACCTCGCGACATCACCTCCTGCGCCTCACGGCCCAGTGGCGTACCTGCCGCCACCTCCGCCCGAAACATCTCTCCCGTAGAAATGGCAGGGATTCCCATCCATTCGGCGATACGCTTGGATTGTGTCCCTTTCCCGCTACCCGGCGGGCCGAAAAACAAGAGAACCACGGAGTCTCTCCCTTTTAAAGGCGCCGGCATGACCCGGCGCAATGCTCAAGGATACAGCAATTCCATCACCAACGGTTCCACTATCGAGCGGAAATCCACAGCCGCACCTTGCGCCCTCGCCTTCGGATTCGCTATTCTGATAGCTGAGTTCAAAACAGGCAGTAACCGATGGCTAATACCGTAACAGCAATTAAGCGCGTCCGCATCACCGAGCGCCGCACCGAAGTCAACCAAATGCGTAAGTCCCGGCTGCGGCATACCGTACGTTCGCTGCGCCGTCTGCTCGACAAGAAGGACGTCAAGGGCGCGGAAGCGCAAATGCCTGCGGCCTACTCGTTGATCGACCGCGCCGCCAAGTGGGGCATCATCAAGAAGAACACCGCCGCTCGCTACAAGAGCCGCGTGACCAAGCGCCTGAAGGCGCTGCAGGCAGCCTAAGCCGCAGCGGGAATTCTTCGCAAACGGAATATCAGCCTGGATCCTTTCCGGATCCAGGCTTTTTCGTGTTCCCTACACCCGCCCACGCCACACCAGCAGATCCTCCGGGCGGTCCGTCTGGATCCCCGTCGCTCCCTTTCGAACCGCATCCTCCCAGGCTTCCGGGTTGTCGTCGGCACCTAGGCGATCCACGAACAGGTCGCGCACACCCGCCTCTTTCGCGGCCGCAATCACGTCTTCCTTCCAGTCATTGCGGTCGAACGCCATCACTTCGGGCTTTAGATCCGCGACCCATTTCCGCACGCCATTGATGCTCATCGCCTCCGGCATGACGCGCGGAATCGGCCCGAACGCCTGGATCTCCGCCAACAACTTCGGGCCTCCATACACGACGCACCGCTCCAGCATTCCCTGATCCCGCAAGGCCTTCATGATGTCCGCAGCCGAAACATTCTTGGCGTCGAGATAGACGCCCGTCTTTCGCGTGGCCGGCCGCAGGATCTCCAGCGCCTCCTCAAATGTCGGAATCTTCTCGCCGGTCTTCGCCAGCCCCAGTGAGCGGATCTCGGCAAACGTCATCGCAGCGATCGCACCCTTCGCGCCGGTCATGCGATCCACCGTCGCGTCGTGCATCAGTACGAGTTTGCCGTCGCGGGTGGTGCGGACATCCATCTCGACGAAGTCCACGCCCATCAATGCGGCGGCCTGGATCCCCGAGGCGCTGTTTTCGGGACAGGTGCGGTGTTCGCCGCGATGCGCGATCACCTGCACCGGCGCCTTGCCGGCAGCAAACATCTTCATCGTGAAGGCAGCAGAAGCGTACGAAAGGAAGGTACGGCGGTCCATATACAAACTCCAGAATATCCCGCCGCTCCCGCTGCGTTGCGGTAAGATTCTGGATGCAGTGGACCTCACCTATAGCAAGGCCGTCGCCTTAGCCATTCCGGTCTTCATCACGCTGATCTTCATCGAGATCCTCGTGGACCGCTTCCGCGGCGCCCGCTACTACCGCCTGGCCGATGCGCTCAACAGCCTTTCCTGCGGCATCATCAGCACCGGAGTCCGCGTATTCTTCGGCTTTCTCGGCGTCTTCTTCTACGACTGGACCCTGCATCACCTCGCCCCGGTTGCGTTGCCTGCATCGAGCTGGGCCGTCTGGATCTTCGCGTTTGTCCTCTACGACCTCTGTTATTACTGGAACCATCGCTGGGGACACACGGTCGGCGTCTTCTGGGCTTCCCACGTCGTCCATCATCAAAGCGAGGAATTCAACCTCACGACCGCACTTCGCCAGACGGGCACCGGGTCCTTCCTCGGCTGGATCTTCTACATCCCGCTCGCCCTCTGCGGCGTTCCTCTCAGCGTCTTCTTGATGGTTGGCGTGATCCAGTTGTTCTACCAGTTCTGGCCGCACACGCAGTTGATCGGCCGCATGGGGATCCTCGACCGCTGGGTGCAGACGCCGTCCAACCACCGGGTCCACCACGCACAGAACACACGCTATCTCGACAAAAACTACGTCGGCGTGTTCCTCATCTGGGATCACATCTTCGGAACCTATCAGGAGGAACTCGAAGACGATCCCTGCATCTACGGCATCCGCGGGCAACTCAAGAGTTGGAATCCGGTCTGGGCAAACCTCCACTATTACTGGGCAATGGCAAAGGATTCATGGCGCGCCTCGTCGTGGAAGGACAAGCTGTACGTATGGATCGCGCCGCCCGGCTGGCGTCCGGCGGATGTCGCCGTGAATTATCCCAAGCCGGCCTACGATCCGCTGGTCGACTTCGAGAAGTACGATCCGGCGCGGAACGCGGCCCTCAGCTGGTACGCGTTTGCGCAGTTCACAATTCTGATTGTGTGGAACAGCCACTTCCTGGGCCTGCTGCAAAAGCAGTCCATGGCGTGGAACCTCGTCTATTTCCTGGTCATCCTCGCCGGGCTGCTCTGCGTGGGCGGGATCCTCGAGAACCAGTCGCGCTGGCTGGCAGTCGAGGCCGCCCGCTGGATCCTCACCCTGGCCGCCGTGTTCTACACCGGGAGCTGGTTCGGAACCGGTTCGAATCAGGCCCTGGCCGCCATCACCGGATCCGGCGCGATCTCATTGATTTGGCTGGCCTTCGCCTCATTCCGAACGCCCCTCGCGCCCCGCCGTCCGGCCGCAACCGCTTAATCCTCGAAAAATTTTTGCACCAAAACGACCTTCGTTTACGCCTTGTAGATTGAAGGCGAAAACATTTGGTTGGTTAATTGGTTGGTTGGCTGATTGATTGGTTGCCTGGTTGGTTCGTTGGCTTCTTGGTTGATTGCTTGAAACTTGGTTCGTTGAAACCGATTGGTTGGTTTGTTGGTTACTGCGCGCAGCGGAAACCGACATCCGGCGCAAAATAGCGGGCCGGAGCCGGAATCCACTCCCGCATCTTTCCCTCTTGCAAAGGCCGGAGAAACGATCCGCCCTTGATGATCCGCCACTCTTCGAACTCCGTCGGCGCCGGCTGCAGTAGCCTCGCAAAATCCCGCACCGACATGATGCTCGGATTCCGCCGGTCGGCGACCCATTCCGCGGCATTGCCCGCGAGATGCAGGATCCCTAAGGGACTCGCACCCGACTGCATGGAATCCGCCGAGACCAGGTGGCGCTGCTGCATCCGTGGATTGTCCGCGACATTCGCAAGAGTCGCATCCGCCTGATCGCCCCACGGAAAGCTGCGCTGCAAATCGCCCGCCGCAAGCATCCACTCCGCTTCGGTCGGCAGACGCTTACCCGCCCACCGGCAATAAGCCTCGGCCTCGACTGCCGAGACGTTGACCACAGGCTGTCCCGGGTTGTCGGCTGAGAATCCGGGCGGCAACTGCCTCTTCGCATCGCTCGCAAAAGCCTGATACTGCTCGTTCGTCACCTCGCAGCGGTCGATCTTCGCCGTCCCGCCGGGCAGTTTCACCATATTGCTGGACGCCAGGGACGCCCTGCCCGGACTTCCGTCCAGGACCTTCATCATTCCCGCGCCACCGGCAATTGCCGCCAGCAGCGCCGCGGCGACGCCGTAAACCCAGCCCATGCTCCGCTGGCCCGGAGCCTGAGTCGCTGCGGTCGCTACCCCGGTGGGCAGAACTCCCGTTTCCGGATTCGCCGCCAGCCACTGTTCCAACTCCGCGATCACAGGCGTGAAACTCTCCGGGCGGTCTTCGGGTTTCTGCGCGGCACACCGCTCCACCACGCTCCGCAACTCCGCTGGCAAACCTGCCAGGGCTTCGAACGTGACCGGCTTATTGAGGATCTCCTCGATCAACCGCTGCATGGTGTCGCCCGTGCGCGCCCGAACACCGCTGAACAACTCGAACAGCACTAGCCCGTACGAATAGAGATCCGTGCGGACACTCGCCGGCGACCCGCACACCTGTTCCGGCGGCATGTAGTGAGGCGTGCCGATCACCATCCCCGGCATCGTCATGTTCATCGCCTCGGACTTCGCGATGCCGAAGTCGATCAGCCTCGCCACGCCTGCTTCATCGATGTGAATGTTGTCCGGCTTGATATCGCGATGCAGGATCCCCAGCTTATGCACATACTCCAGCGCCTTGGCCGCCTCGATTCCGATGCGAACCCGGTTCTGCAGCGATCCGCCGCTGCCTTCCTTGATCACCTTCGACAGCGAACGCCCCTGCAGGAACTCGAGCACCAGATACGGCGCGTGGCCTTCATCCGAATAGTCGAGCGTCCGCACGATGTGCGGGTGATTCACCTGGCTGCCTAATTGCGCTTCAGCCAGAAAACGCTGCCGCATGGAGGGATCCGAAGCTCCATGGGCCGAGAGAATCTTGAACGCGACGGTCCGGTGGAGGACGCAGTCCACTGCGCGATAAACCTCCGCCATTCCCCCGCCAAGGTATTCCTCGAGTTGATACTTTCCGATACGGGCCGGTAGTTGCATGGCGATATACTGCGACTACCGTCTTATCGTCGAAGGGTAACGAATCCAATAGAGTACGTTAGGCCGTCACAGTCCTGGCTTTGGCAAGGAAATCCGGGTCGATGGTGACGCCGAGCCCCGGTCCGGTGGGCGTCGTCAGCAGCCCCTTCTCGCTCCGCAAACTCGATGTCTCGGAACTCACCGGCAGCGTGTCGTCCTCGCCCTTGTATTCCTGGTGCGCGCCGCAATTGGGCACGACCGAGGCGAAGTGCGCGATGTACAGGAATCCGAGTCCGCCGCCGGACATGTGCGGCGTGCAATCAAGGCCCGCGGCTTCGGCCATGCGCGCGACCTTCAGCGACCGGATCATCCCGCCGAAATACAACAGATCGGGCTGGATCACCTGCGCCGTGCCGGTCTCGATGATCCGCCGGAAGCCGCGCAGACTCATCTCCTCTTCGCCGAGCGCGATGCGGATCTGCAGCGTGTCCGCGATCTGCTTCGTCTCTTCGTAATAGTCGAACGGAACCGGCTCTTCGAAGAATCCGAACCGGTGCGCCTCCATCATGCGGCCGATGCGAATCGCCATCGGGACGTCATAGGATCCGTTGGCGTCTGCATAGATCGCCATGCGATCGCCAAAGGTCTTGCGCGTGAGCGGGATCATGACTTCGTCGCGCCTGGTCGACGCCGCGTCGTAACGCATGCGCGCCCCGAGCCGGAACTTGATCGCACTGGCGCCGGTTTCGCTCACGATCTTCTGCAGATACGCGATCTCCGCCTCCGGCGCGTTGCCGCGATTGCCGCTCGCCCGATAGACGGGAATCTGCTTGCGGATCACCTTGCCGAATAGTTCCCCCAGCGGCTTGCCGATGGTCTTGCCCATCAGGTCGAGGATCGCGATTTCGGTCACCGCGACGCTCACCCAGAAGGGCAGTCCCTGCCACTTGTAGTTCGATGCGTCGAGATACACGCCCTGCAGCAGAGATTCGAGATCCCGCGCGTCTTTGCCGGCAAAAAACGGCGCGACCTTCCTGACCAGGATCGGGTACGCGGCGCCCATCACCGATGAATGCGCGTCGGCGTATCCCGTCACGCCGTCCCTGGAGCGCGCACGCACGATGTAGCTTTTGCCGTTGCGCAGGAGTTCGATCGACTCGATACGAATGGGTTCGCGGAAGAGTTCACTGCGCAGCACCGGCGCGTTCATCGCCGCGGCGATTTTCGGATTCGGAGAAGTTGCCGCGCCCGCCGTCGAGACAGCAGTCGCAGCCGCCGCGCTGCCCAGCCAGTGGCGCCGTGTGATGCTCATGCCAACCAGCTTATTGCAGGTTGCCGAGCGCCCGCAGACCAACGAGCGTCATGTCGTCCGCATGGTCCCCGTGCGAATACTCTTCGGCCGCACGCGCGACGGCCGACACGACATCCGTCATCGGGAACCCGTGCATCCGGCGCATCACCGCTTCCACGCGCTTCTCGCCGAACTCGTCACCCAAATCGATGCCGGCTTCCGTGACGCCATCGGTGAAGAGCAGCACGGTGTCCCCCGGCGTCAATTCGAGGACCTCGATATCCGTCTCGAACGCGTCCATGATCCCCAACACGGTCGCCGTCGTATCCAGCCGCCGCATCGGAGCGCCCGGAGCCGCCGGCATCAGCAGCGCCGGAGGATGCCCGCAGTTGGCGTACTCGAACCGGCAGGTCCGCGGGTCGAAGATCCCGAAGAAAGCCGTCGCAAAGTGGGCCGGAGGCGTCGACCGGAAGAAGTGCGAATTCACTGCCTGCAGCATCGTCCGCAGGTCCGAGGTCGACGGCTGCGTGCGGAACAACGCCTGCAGATTCGCCATCAAAAGCGCCGCCGGAACCCCCTTGCCGGACACATCCGCCAAAACGAACCCAATCCGTCCGTCGGGAAACCGCAGGAAGTCGTAGTAGTCGCCGCCGATCTCGCGCGCCGGGACGCACAAACCCTCGAACTCGATCCCTTCCGACCGGCCGCCGCGTTCCGGAAACAACCCCTGCTGCACGGTCCGCGCGATCTCCAGTTCCGAATGCGCCTGCTTCGCGGACTTCGCGATCTGCTTTTCGACGACGGCCAGCAGCTTGTTGTTATCCCAAGGCTTTTGAATGAAATCCGAGGCGCCGCGCTGCATTGCTTCGACCGCCAGGTCGATGCTGCTCCAGGCGGTCATCACCACGATCGGGGCCGTGCCGGTCCGGGCGCGAACGCTCGCCACCAGTTCCAGGCCCTCTGCGCCGGACGTCGTGTCGCGCGTGTAGTTCATATCCATCAGGATCATGTCGTACGACGCCTGCTCCAGCCGTCCGATCAGCGCCGCCGGGCTATCGGCCGTGTCGATGCGGTATCCGGCGCCCTTCAGGAGAAGGCGCAAAGCCTCGACCACGTCCGCCTGGTCGTCGCACACTAAGACCCGCATGTCTCTTACTATGCTAAGACACCTCAGGGCGGCGGCCATGCTGGTTGGACGATTCGGATTCCGAAGCGTGCCGGGGACTTGATATACTGCGAACTGTCCGTTCCCAAAAACGGAGTTTATGCCTCACAGACTCGGCGACGACATCGACGATTTTTGTATCAAGTGCAAGCGTCTCACGAATCACTCCATTGTGTCCCTGATCGAGGAGAAGGCGGCCAAAGTCCGCTGTCGCACCTGCTATCACGATCACGATTACCGCAATGAGGAGCCGCTACCTTCAAAGAAGGATTTGAAGAAGGCCGCGCTGCTCGAAGAGGCACTCAAAGGCGGCGCCGCTGCGCTCGACGGCGACGAAGAACCGGAACTGCTCGACGAAGAAACTGAGGCGGACGAAGCAGTCGGCGGCGACGACGGGGATGAGGACGAAGATTCGCCCAAGACAGCCGCCACCTCTGCAAAGAAGGGCGCGGCTAAGAAAGCCGCCGCCAAAAAGAAAAAGTAACTACACCGGGAACGCGTCGGCCTGCCGGTAGGCTTCGGTCACGCGCCGGAACCCTTCGATTCCGGGCTTGAGCATGCCGTGTTCGAGCCCGATGATCCCTTTGTATCCCTTCTGGTACAGCACCTTGAAAATGTTCTGGTAGTTCATCTCACCGGTGCCAGGCTCCTTGCGGCCCGGCACGTCGCCGGTCTGGAAGTAGCCGATCAGATCCCAGTACATGTTGATGTTGTTGATGATGTTCCCCTCGGAGATCTGCTGGTGGTACATGTCGAACAGGATCTTCACCTGCGGGTGGTTCACCTGTCCGATGATCTCCGCAGCGTGCTCGGAAAAGACCACGAAGTAGCCGGCGTGATCGACCTTGTGATTCAGCGGTTCGAGCACCAGCACGAGTTTGGACTTCTCGACGATCTCCGCCGCGCGCTTGAGGACATCGACGCAATTGCGCGTCTGCTGCTCGAAGGTCAGGTTCTGGACGCTCAGTCCACTGGTCACCGTAGCCACTTCGTTGCCGACGATCTTGTGAAGTTCGACCGCCTTGCGCACGTCTTCGAGGAACGTCTTGTGCGGGGCGCGATCGGGCATCGCCGTTTGCCGCCAGCCGCCGCGATTGACGACGAAGGTCCCCATTGAGAGCTTCAGGCTTTCCATTTTCTTGCGGAGTTCCTCGCATTGCTGCGGAGTGCGCGAGGGAAGTCCGTTGTACTCGAACGCCGTGTAGCCGGCTTCCGCGAAGATCTCCAGTTGCCGCATCTGCGACTCGGGATTCAGCCAGCCGAGGTGCGGTCCATAGCGAAGCTTGAACTTGGGAGCGGCAGCAGCGGCCTGCGACGCTTTGGGGAGGGCGGCCGCAACGGCAGCGCCCGAAGCCAGTTGCAGTAGGTTCCGGCGGTTCATTCGAAAATTATCATAACGCAGAGGCAGTACACTAGCCCTTTGAAGCCGCAATCGATCCGCGAACTCGCCATCCGCCTCACCCGGCGGCGCAGCGTCACAAACACTCCGGATGAAGCGGCGTTCGGTCCTTTCCTGTCGAAGCTGTTACACAGTGAGTTCCCCGGACTCGATCGCGTCTGGCGCGAGCCAACCGCCCCGGGCGATGCGTTTCCAGGACGCGAGATCGTGCTCGCCCTCTGCCGGGGACGTGGACGCCAAACCGTCCTGCTCACCGGCCACTACGACACGGTCGCGACCACCAACTTCGGACCTGCCCTCGAGCCCTTTGCATGCGATCCCGAGGCATTGACGCCGCTGTTGATCGAAGACCTGCGCAGGTCCGACGCGAATCCGCAAGCGCTCGCGGATCTCGAATCCGGCGAATTCCTGCCCGGCCGCGGACTCCTCGACATGAAGGGCGGTCTCGCCGCTGGTCTTGCCGTGCTGCGTCAGTTCGCCGGCCAGGATCCGAAGCCTGAAGGAAACCTGCTCTTCGCCGCGGTACCCGACGAGGAAGTGGCGTCGAACGGCATGCGATCGCTGGTCGCGCGCCTGCCGCACATCTGCGCCGAACAAGACCTCGACATCCATCTGGCCATCAATCTCGATTCCGAGGTCGACAATGGTGACGGCTCGCAAGGACGAGCGATCTTTCTCGGCAGCGTCGGCAAATTCCTGCCCCTGGTTGTGTTTCTCGGCAGACCGGCGCATGCCGGAGCGCCGTTCGACGGAGTCAACGCCACGCTGTTGCTGGCAGAGTTCATCCGCCGCGTGGAGGCGAATCCCCAAACCGGCGACCCGCTGTCCCCGAACCCGCCCGCGCCCCCCGTCGTGCTGTATGCGCGCGAGACCCGCGACCATTACGACGTCACCATGCCGCAATCCGCCTATTGCGCGGTCAACGTGTTGACCCACACGCAGTCGGCCGCGGAGATCCTTGCCAGATTCCGGTACCTTTCAAGAGATTCCGTGCATGGGGCATTGGAGATCCTGCACGCGCGTTCGGGCGGACGGATGCCGCGCTGGCAGGGAACCATCCTCACCGTCGACGAACTGAAGCGACGCGTCAACGGAGGCGATCCCTGCGCCGCTTCGTCCATCGAAGACTGCGCGGCGTCGATCCAGCACATGGCGGCGCAGGCAGGAATCGAAGGTCCGGCAGCGATCGTCGGATTCGCACCGCCCTTCTACCCGCGAGCCGAATGGCACGGCGGCGCCGCGCTCCTGCAGCAACTCGAAGACGCCAGGTTGTGCGTTCGTCCCTACTTCCCCGGCATTTCGGACATGAGTTTTCTCAATCCTGTCGCGGATGGCAGCGCGGAGCACGTACAGGCGAACTGCCCGGCGACACTCGCAGGCATATCAAACGAATTGCGCGTTCCCGCCGTCAACATCGGACCCTGGGGCCGCGACTATCACCAGAAGCTCGAGCGGATCCACGCGGGCTACGCGTTCGAAGTGCTGCCGGAAGTGCTGACCAGAATCGTCCGCAGCGTCCTCAGTGCGTCATCGCATACACCACGGAGTTGACGCCCAGCCGGATCGCGAGAGCTGAAAACTTTTCGGGGTATCGCGGCTCATCGGCCCATTCCCAGCCGTCGCCTACATCCGAGTTAAAGCAGATGATCACCATCAGCCGTCCCTTGTCGTCGTAGATCCCGCGCCAGTACGCCACCGTGCCATCACTGCGCCAGCGCATCGATCCGCGCAAAGCCCACTGCCCGGGGATCTGGTAGCGTTCGTCGAGATCGTAAACCGAGTGAAACACCTGGTCCTCATTGGCGATCTCGACGATCGGGCGATCGGGGAACACTCGCTTCATGCTGTACACGAACCGGTCCCACTCCTCCTCGCCCCAGAAATCGTCCAGGAACAGAAAGCCACCCCGCAGCAGGTAATCGCGAAGCTTCACGACCTGCTGATCTGTAAGAAGCCAGTCGCCCATCTCGCCGCCGACCATGAACGGCCAGTTGTACACGTCGTCGCCGTCGTCGAGGTTGACCGGCTGTTCCACCGAACGCGTCTGGATGCGCGTCAGCCGCCGCAGCGCCTGCGAAAAGTGACGGTCGGCGCGAGGATAATCCTGCGTCCAACTCGTGCCGCCTTCGAGCCAGTGCGCACGCCCGCCGCCGCGGCGGAACTTGCCGAACATCGCGTTCGGATGATTGGGATACATCAAACGGCCGAACACCCACTCGGACTTCACGTTCCAGTCCGCCGGGAGTTCGACGTCATCGTACGGTTCCAGACTCAGATACGAACGGAACGGCAACTGAAAAGCCTCGAGCGCCGTGACCATCACGACGCCGAGGCCTATCAATAGCAGAAGTATCCGGGTTCGGATCCGCACGTCACCTCATCAACAACATCAGCCGTAGATGCCGCGCAGCTTGATCGCGAACTGCACGCGGTCGAGCGACAGCATGTACGCCGCTGTGCGATTGTCGACCTTGTGCTGGTTCGCATAGGTCAGCACATCGTTGAAGCTTTCCACCATGCGCTCTTCGAGCCTGCGATTCACTTCGGCCTCAGACCAGAAGTATCCCATGCGATCCTGCACCCACTCAAAGTAAGACACGGTCACGCCGCCGGCGTTAGCAAGAATATCCGGAATCACGAACACCCGCTTTTCGGCGAGGATCGGATCCGCAAGATGCGTGGTCGGCCCGTTGGCGCCTTCGCAGATGATCCGCGCGCGAAGCTTGTGCGCGTTCTGCGTGGTGATGACGTTTTCCTTCGCCGCCGGAACCAGGACTTCGCATTCCAGGCACATCGCCTCGAAGCGATCCATGTTCTCAGCCTCGGGGAAATCGACGATCGATCCGGTTTCCTTCTTGTGGCGCATGAGCTTCTCGACGTCGATTCCGTTGGGATTGTAGACCGCGCCATCCCATTCGATGATCGAGATGATCTTGAAACCTTCGCGCTTCATCAAACGCGCGGCCATGCCGCCGACGTTGCCGAAGCCCTGGATCACCACACGCGTATCTTCAGGCTTCCACCCAAACAGCTTCAAGGCTTCCCGCGTCACGATCAGGCATCCGCGCCCGGTCGCTTCGGCGCGTCCCCGGCTGCCGCCCAGATTCAGCGGCTTTCCCGTGACGACGGCCGTTGTCGTCTGGCGATGATGCATGGAATAGGTGTCCATGATCCACGCCATGGTTTGTTCATTCGTATTCATGTCCGGCGCCGGGACATCTTTTTCCGGTCCGATGAATTCGATGATTTCCGATGTATACCGGCGCGTGATGCGTTCCAGTTCAAATTGCGACAACTGCGCGGGATCGCAAATCACGCCGCCTTTTCCGCCGCCGTAGGGAAGGTTCACGACAGCGCATTTCCAAGTCATCCAGGCCGCTAATGCGCGGACCTCTTCGATCGACACATCCGGCGCGTACCGGATGCCGCCCTTTGCGGGTCCGCGGGCGATCGAATGCTGGACTCTGTATCCTGTGAAGACCTCGATCCGGCCATCGTCCAATTGCACTGGGATGTGGACGGTAATCTCGCGGCTCGGCGACCGCAGTACCTTTCGTATTCCATCATCGATGCGGAGTAGAGCCGCCGCACTGTCGAATCGCGCTTCGGCGGACAACTGCGGGTTGAACTCGGGATCTTCGTGAGCCGACGCCAAATACGACGGGGATTCGGCTACGGTGGAAGCTGCACACATAATGCGAAACTGACCTCCGCCTTCATTATAGGGTGCAGAGATGAGACGCAACTGACGATCTATCTGGCTAAAGGCTGAAGGAAAAGACCTTGAGACTCGTTTCCAGATGGATGGACCCTCCCTGGATCTCTCAGTTAAGCAGCGAAGAACTTCAGGAACTTCGGCGGCGGGCAGATCTGGCTTTGGCGCAACGGCAATTAGCTGTCGGCGCCGCATACCTCGTGTTTTTTACTGCCTTTGTCCTCCTTTCGTCTTACGGGACTGACCGGCGGATCCAGGCGATCGTCTTCGGCATCATGCTGGCCGCGATGACGGCTCTGCGTCTCCGCACAGCGAAACAGATCGCGGACCGGCAGGCCCGCGAATGCTCCAACCAGCGGACTCTCTACCGGGCCGGTTCCCTCGGGATCGCGTCGGTCTGGGCGCTTTTTACCTTTGACGTTCTGTATACCTACGGACAGACGGCTCCCGGATTCGTCGTCCTGGTGGGAGTCGCGGGCCTGACCAATGGCGCCACCTCGGCGTTGTGCATGGACCTCCGCCTGGCCCTTGCCTATATGGCCGTGATGATGGCGCCCGTGTTCGTGTTTGCCGCGTCGCCGGAGCCGGGCTCACTGATGGTCCTGGCCATGGCTGCGATCTACCTGGCATTCCTGGCAAACCTCAGCCGCAGGCAGAACTTCGCCATCCTGAACGCATTCCACGACAACATGCGCCTCGAGGTGCAGGCCCGCGAACTGTTGCGGGCCAAGGAAATGGCGGAAGCGGCGACGGTGGCCAAGGGCCGCTTTCTCGCCGCGATGAGCCATGAAATTCGCACCCCGCTCAGCGGCGTCATCGGTCTGCTCAACGTGCTCTCCGAAACCCAGCTCAACCAGCAGCAGCAGGAGTTGACGCGTTCGATTCAGCACTCGGGCGAGATGCTACTGGCGATCGTCAACGACATCCTGGATTATTCGAAGATCAACGCGGGCAAACTGGTGTTGGAAAACGCGCCGTTCGAAATCCGAACAGTGGTCAACGGGCTGATCGAACCCCATCGCCGCCTCGCGAACCTCAAGGGCGTGATCCTCGAATCCCACGTGTCTTCGGCCGTACCCCAGTGGATCGAGGGGGATCCGACCCGTCTGAAACAGGTTCTCAACAATCTGGTGCACAACTCGGTCAAGTTCACGCAGCAAGGCAAGATTCAGGTACTTACCCATCTGGAGGGCTCGAGGATCCGTTTCTCGGTGCGCGACAGCGGAATCGGCATCGAGCGCGAAGCACTGCCCCGGCTGTTCGAGGAATTCTCCCAGGCCGATCAGTCGACCACGAGGCGCTTCGGCGGCACCGGCCTGGGGTTGACGATCTGCAAAAAACTGGTCGAGGCCATGGGCGGCGAGATTGGCGTCGATTCGGAAGCGGGAAAGGGATCTCTGTTCTGGTTCGCGCTGCCTGTGCGCGTGGCGAGTCCCGCTGCGGTGCAGGCGACCATCTCGCAGAAAGTGCCTTCACGCCGCCTGCGGATCCTGATCGCGGAAGACAACGAAGTCAACCAGCGGATCATCCGCCACGCCGTCGAAAAACTGGGGCACGAAGCGGGGCTTGCCGTCAGCGGCGCGGATGCTATCGCAAAATTCCATGCCGGAGAGTTCGACCTGATCCTGATGGATTGCCAGATGCCAGGGATGGATGGCATGGAGGCCACGCGGCACATTCGTCAGTCCAGTCCGCGCGGCTGGGCTATCCCGATCATCGCCGTGACCGCCAACGCGTTCGCGGAAGATCGCGAAGCGTGCCTCGCAGCCGGCATGACGGACCATATCGGCAAGCCGGTCCAGTTGAACGTCCTGCATGCCGTCATCGAACGGAGCATGGGTATTCTGGAGAAATGCAGTTACGTAGAAGGCTCTTTCTCGCGGAGCTTGGGGGCGCTTTCGCATTCGCCGCAGCAGCTACAGCCGCTCATGCGGGGATTTTCGGGGGCTTCGGCGGCTCGCGGCCCCGCTGCGCCGGAATCCACTTCCGGCGACTGACACGGGCAACTCACGGCGGCAACCGCCGATACCTTCACATCCACGGCGACGAAACGACGGCGCGCGAAGTCCTCACCGCGCACATGGGATCTTCCGGCAAGGGTAAAGGAGTCGCGTATCTTGTCGAGAATTCGATGCGCCTGGTTCCGTTCCGCGGCGGCCGCCTCGACCCCAACCGCATGTTCTCGAACGAAGGCGCCGAACGCAATCTCACGGCCCTGAATCCCGATTGGAGGACGCACCAGGTTCTGAACGGCGTCACGTATCTGGGACATCACCGCCACGAGTTGATCAACCGCCTCGTTCCGCCGGCGGGCGGCCTCATCATCGCACTGCACAACAACCAGCGGGGATACTCCGTGCAGACCGAGGTCCCGATCTCGGACGCGGTCGCGCTCAACGATCCCGATCATCCAAACGATTTCGGCCTGGTCACCGATCCCGCGGATTTCGCGATTCTCAAGAACGGCAAATACAACGTCGTACTGCAGGCGCAGCCCAAAGGCGCCGAAGACGGATCGTTCTCGCGTCTCGCCGTCCGCCTGGGCGTCCGCTACGTGAACCTCGAGGCCGCCATCGGAAACCTCGACAAGCAAACCGCAATGCTGAACTGGGTCGAAGAAGCGCTCGGTTAATCGACGGCCTGCGCCGCCGTGACGATTGCCGTGACATAAATGTCCTCGGCGGAACATCCGCGCGAGAGGTCGTTGGCCGGCTTGGCGAGTCCCTGCAGGAACGGTCCGAACGCCGCGGCGCCGCCCAGGCGTTCCACCAGCTTGTACCCGATGTTGCCGCTGGCGATGTCGGGGAAGATCAGCACATTGGCGCGTCCCGCAACCGTCGAACCCGGCGCCTTCGAGGATCCGATGTGCGGAACCAGCGCCGCGTCGGCCTGCATCTCGCCGTCGATATGGAGTTCCGGCGCGCGTTCGCGGGCGATGCGCAACGCTTCCTGCACCTTGTCGACGAATGGATGTTTCGCGCTGCCTTTGGTGCTGAACGACAGCAGCGCCACGGTGGGATCCGCGGCGGACAGCGCGCGGTAGGTCGCGGCGGAAGCAATCGCGATTTCGGCCAGTTCAACCGGATTCGGATCAATCACAATCGCGCAATCGCCGAACGCCAGCACCCCGTTGGTCCCGTAGGCGTTGTCGCGCACGCAAACCACCATGATGCTCGACACCGTCTTCACGCCGGGCTTCGTCCCGATACAGTGAAACGCCGCGCGAACTGTTTCGCCCGTCGTATTCGCAGCGCCGCCGACAAAGCCGTCCGCAGCGCCGGACCCAACCATTAGCGTTCCAAAATAGAGCGGCTTGCGCGCGACTTCGGCCGCCTCGACTTCGGTTACGCCCTTGGCGCGCCGGCGCTCGTAGTACATCGCCGCGTACTTCTTGCCGTCCGGGCACGTCGCGGGATCGATGAACTTTACGCCTGCAGGCGGGTTCTCCGACGGGGCCTTCGCGAGCAGGATCGGATCCAGGATCCCTTCCGCCGCCAGGCGCGTGGCGGCTTCGATCACGCGAGGATCCGAGCCCTCGGGAAATACGATCCTCTTCTTTCTCGGAAGTCCGCGCAATGACTTCGCGTGCCGCTCCAAAAATGTAATCGCTGATTCAGGAAGAGAGGATGCCATAAACCACCATTTTCTCACCGGACCTGCGGGTTACAATGCATGGTCATGAAGGGCAATCCGAAAGTCATCGAAGAATTGAACCACGCATTGCGTGAGGAACTCACCGCGATCAATCAGTATTTCATCCATGCCGAGATGTGTGAGAACTTCGGCTACGAGCGGTTGTCGAAGTACATCAAGAAGCAGTCGATCGGCGAGATGAAACACGCCGAAAAGCTGATCGAGCGGATCCTGTTCCTGGACGGCACTCCGTCGATGGAGCCCATGGCCTTGAACATCGGCCAGACTGTGAAGCAGATGATCGAGAACGATCTCGCCCTGGAAATCAACGCTGTTGCGATGTACAACAAGGCTGTCGCCGTCGCGCGGGCGGAAAACGACAACGGGTCGCGCGAACTGCTCGAGAAGCTGGTGATGGACGAAGAAGAGCACGTCGACTGGCTCGAAGCGCAGGTCCACCAGATGAAGGAAATGGGTTACGAGCGCTACCTGATCATGCAGGTCGGCGAAGAAGATTAACGCGGGAGTCTGAGTCCCATGGCCGCGCTGATCGTCATCGACATGCAGAGGGCGATCGACGCGGCCTACTGGGCGGCGCACGGTCCCCGCAACAACCGCAATGCGGAGGAAACGGGACAACGGCTTCTCGCCGCCTGGCGCAGGCAGGGTATGCCTGTCTTCCACGTCCGCCACGATTCCGTGGAGCCGCAATCGTCCTACCGTCCCGGGCAACCTGGCAATGAGTTCAAGCCCGGATTCGAACCTCTTCCGCACGAACCCGTCATCCCCAAGCACACCGGCAGCGCCTTCACGAACACAGCGCTTGAAAGCCTCCCCCGCGAAGCCGGCATTGAGGATCTCACCGTTTTCGGCGTCATCACCAACAACTCCGTGGAAACCACGGTGCGCCATGCCGCCACTCTCGGCTTCCGCGTGCGCCTCGTTGAGGACGCCTGTTTCACCTTCGGCAAACGCGATCCCTTTACCGGCGCGACGTATCCCGCGGAAACCGTTCACGCGCTGTCCCTCGCAAACCTCGACGGCGAATACGCGACCATCGCCACGGCTGCCGAAATCCTGACGGAAATCCCCGGCGAGCCGTTGATCCTGCCGTATTTTGAGCGTCCCGCATCATTCCGCGAGCACGACCCACGAATGCTGGCAGCCGCCGCGCGGATCCCCGGCTTCGAGCACGCCGGATCCACGTCGGTCCCTGGCTGTCCCGGCAAAGGGATCCTCGACGGCATCGTCGCCTATGAACCCGGCACGCTCGCCACCACCGTCGCCCGCCTGCGCGCGCTCGGATTTCAGAAGCAGCCGGGCCGCGATCCCTGGCCGGACTCGCGTCCCATGCTGGTCGGCGCCATCGCGCATGAAGGCGCGATCTTCCGCATCCACGCCCACGTGCTTGAAGCGGGATGCAGCGAGATCCAGGAAATGCGCGCCTTTCGCGATCACCTGCGTGCAGACGCGGCACTGCTCGACGCCTACGCCGCGGCCAAGCGGTCGATCGTCGATGCCGGTATCACGGATTCGCTGGATTATTGTGAACGGAAAGGAGAGTTCGTGTCGAACTTTCTCGCAAACTGGCGAGCCTCGCGCTAGCCTTGCTCTGGTTCGGACCCGGATCCGCCGCCGCGGCCGACACCAGCAAGCTCTCGGCCTCGGACAGGATCCCGTTCTTCTCGCACCAGTCCGCAAGCTTCAGTTGCGCGCCTGCCGTCAGGTTGTGACGTGCGCCCAGTCTCTCGAGACGGATCGACAGAACATCCCGCAAGAGCCGCCCCGCGTCCTGCTCCCGTCCGGTCTCGCGATAGAGACCAGCGAGATCCGCCTCGATGAAGGAGACTTCCGTCGCTCGCGGCCCGCGCGCCTGACGCTGGATCTGCAGGGACTCCATCTGCGCTTTCTCCGCCTCGTCAAACCGCTTCACGGCGCGTAACGAATTGCCGTAGTGATTGAGCAGGCGGGCCAGATCCGGATTGTCGCCCTTGTACATCTCACGCCCGATCGCAACAGCCTGCTCCGTCAGGCGAACTGCTTCCTCCGCGCGCCCGCGCTGCAAAGCGATCTGGCTCAACTGCCCAAGGCTCGAGGCCACTCGCGGATGTTTCGGACCCCAAATCCGTTTGCGAATCTCCAGCGCCTCCTCGAAGCACCGGGCCGCGCCATCCAGATCTCCCTTGTCGCGCAGGATGTTGCCGAGGTTCCCCAACGAGAGCGCGAGAAGGCTCGGCTCCGGCCCTGTTCTTCGAATCGAAACCGCTTCACGAAAAACGCTCTCCGCCTCTTCGAGCCTGCCGCGAATCTGCAGCAGGATCCCGAGAATGTTCAGCGTATCCGACACGTCGAAGTGCCTGGCGCCCAGGGCCGCCTTTCGGATCGCCAGCGAACGCCGCGCCGCGACTTCCGCCTCGTCGTAACGCTGCCGCTCGCGCAGCAGGTCGGCAAGCCGCACCAGGTTCCGGCCCACTTCCGGCGATGCGCTGCCGTACACTTCCTCATGCAAACGCACAGCCAGTTCACAGAGCGGTTGCGCCTGCTCATATGCGCCCAGTTGCCGGTAAATGTCCCCGATCCTCTCGGCCAGCGCGGCGCGCGTTCGCGGCTGGTGATGCAGTTTGTCGCCCAACAACTGCCGGGCCGCCTCGTCCAACAGCAGCCTTGCTTCGAGCGAACGCTGCTGATTGTCGCGGCTGGAATTGGGATTCGTTGTATCCAGCAGTTCCGCGAGAAACGTCGTGGCCGTCGCCGCGGCATCGCGTTCCACGCGCAGGTCGCGGACCACCAGGGCCAGCGACACAGCCGACACGATCAGCACCGCCGCCAGCGCCACCGTCAACGCGGCCGCAATCCGGTGCCGCCGCAGAAACTTCTCCGCCCGATACTGCCAGTTGCCGCTGCGGGCCCGAACCGGATATCCAGCCAGATACAACTGCACGTCCGCCGCCAGATCCTGCACCGAAAGGTATCGGGATTCCGGCTCCTTGCGCAGCGCCTTGAGGATGATGCAATCGATATCGCCGGGTATGGATGCGTCGAGCGACGAAGGGGCCGGCGGCTCGACTTCGCAAACCCGTTTGCCGAATTCGACGACGTTCAAATTGTCGACGGGATGCGGCAGCGAGTCCGTCACCAGAAAGTACAGCAGCGCGCCCAGCGAGTAGATGTCGGACGCCGTGCTGACGCGCTCGCCGCGAAACTGCTCGGGACTCGCGAATTCCGGCGTCATCAGATGCACGCCGGCCCGCGTTTCCTGCTGCCCGTCCATACCGAGCAGTTCCGGCCGCAACAGCTTGGCGATGCCGAAGTCCAGCAGTACGGGCGTATTGTGCTCGGTGACGAGAATGTTGTCGGGCTTGATGTCGCGATGGACAATCAGATTGCGATGCGCGTATTCCACCGCTTCGCACACCTGCACGAACAGGTGCAACTTCTCGCGAAGTCCCGCGCGTTGCGCTTTGCAGTGCGTGTGGATCGGTTCGCCGTCCACCTGCTCCATGACGACAAACGGCGTACCTTCAGCAGTCACGCCGCCGTCGAGGATCCTCGAAATGTTGGGATGGTTCAGGGCAGCCAGAATCCGGCGCTCCGCTTCCATGCGAGCCACCAGTTCCGCGGGACTTCGATGCGCGCGAATCAGCTTGAGCGCAACCCTGCGCCGGTACAGTCCATCCGCACGGATCGCGGAATACACGTCACCCATTCCGCCCGATCCGAGCTTGCTCAGAATGCGGTATCCGCCTATCACGTCGCCGGTCCTGACTGACGCTACGACTTCCATGGTCCTTCCTCTCTATTTCGGAAGGAAGGTCACATTTCTATAGCTGAAATTCAGGGAGTTCCGCGCGCGCCGAGTTTGATGCCCCCAAAGCGGAATTCCGCGTCCTCAACCCGGTTGCCCTGCAGGACCCTGGCGTCCGCCACAAACCCCGGCGCGACCGGATTCCCGAAGCGCAGGTCGAACAACTGGACCCGCGTGGAACCTTCGGGCGACGGCATCGGGGTCACGCGCCACAACTGCCACTGGCTGAAATCGGTGAAGACGCGGAATGGCTCGGTCGCCTTCGCGGCTTCGATTTCCGGCGTGAGTTGCGGCTTGTAAAAGATCCGGCCGGCGGTGGGGTCGAACTCCTGCATGAGATCGACCGACGACACCCAGTACGATCCGGGCAGTTCGACGACGGCGGTCCAGCGCAGCGGATTCGCCATTTCGGGAAATGCGCCCACGCGTCGCGGCGTCTCGCCGTTGTAGATCCGCGCGTTGAGCACTTCGATCGCCCGCTCGTGCGCCACGTAGCGGCCGGAGTTGTAGGCGACGATGAACAGCAGCGCGAAGATCGCCCAGCCCTGCCCCGGCGTGGTTTTTGCGCCGATCTCACTGCTCACCAGCGAACTGATGTACGGCGCACCGACGGCGAGGGTGAGCACAGCCCAAATCCACGGATCGATCACGAAGGTGATGTTCAACGCCAGCCATTCCGACGACATCGGCAACAAGGCGCGGATGCCGTAAGCATTGGTCCAGTCGAGCAGGATGTGGCTCGCCACGCCGATGATGGATGCAAAATACGCCCATCCCCAGTGAAAATCCTTCTTGTAGAAGAGCCGCGTGATCAACACCGGCAGGATGGCGACGAGCGGCACGAAGAACCACGAATGCGTAAACCCGCGGTGGTAGCGAAGGTGCGCCAGCGATCCGCCGATCCACGAGATCGTATCGATGTCGGGTCCATTGGCGGCGAGCATCATCAGCAGGCTAGCGCCCGGCGTGAGACGGTTCAATCCCGCGCGGGAAAGCATCAGGCCAACGAGCGTGTGGGTCGGGTTATCCAAAGCGGCATGGTAGCGCACCGCGGGATGTCTCCTAAAGTTTTAGTTGACAGGCGGCGCCTTTCGCGCGCATACTCCTAATTGTTTAGGAGAACATGCCCCGATCGACGCGCCAGGGGACGCTCACGCCCCTCGAACTCGAACTCATGAAGGTGCTCTGGGACCTCGGCTCCGGCACAGTGCAAGCCGTCCAGGACAAGCTTCCCGGCGAACGCCTCGCCTACACCACCGTCCAGACGATGCTCAACGTCCTCGCGACCAAAGGCAAAGTGAAGCGCGTCCTCAAGGACCGTGCGTATATCTACCGGCCCGCCGTCTCGCGGACCCAGGCCGTATCCGCCACCATGCGCGATCTCATCGACCGCATGTTCGGAGGTTCGGCCGAAGCTCTGGTGATGGGCCTGCTCGAGACGCGCCACCTGACGCCGGAAAAACTCGCCGAACTGCAGAAGAAGGTCGAGGCGCAGAAGAAGCATGAATGAGTTCCCGCTACGCCTGCTGATCAACGCCGCCTGGCAGGTCCCGCTCATCGCCGCGATGTGCTGGTGCATCACGCGCCCGCTGCGCCGCTGGCCCGCGTCGTGGTCCGTCGCCGCATGGCGCGCTGCGTGGATCCTCGCCATCGCGGTTCCACTCGCGACCTCCACCTGGACTCTGCCGGCCGCCGTCGCGGAACCCTTCCGCATCCTGGCCACCAGCACGCCGCTGCTCACCGGAATCCCGGCGTCTCAAAGCGGATCCGCCGTCACACCCTGGCTGTTCGTACTCTATGCCGCCTTCGTCGCAATGCGCGCCATGAGCCTGTTCCTCGCCTGGCGACGACTGCGGGACCTCGACGAGTCCGCCATCACTGTGCCGCTCACGTTCGGATTCCGCTATCCGCGGATCCTCTTTCCAACCCGCTTCCGCACGCACGCGCCCGAAGACGCACAGCGAGCCGCGATGGCCCACGAACAGGCGCACATCGAACATCGCGACTATCTCTTCCAACTGCTGCTCGAAGCCGCCACGATACCCGTTTCGTTTCATCCCGTCTTCCTGTGGATCCGCCGCCGCACGCTCGAAGCCGTCGAGATGCGCTGCGACGAGACCGCGGCGATCACGGCTTTCGCAGGCGACTTCCGCACCTACGCCGCGGCTCTGCTCGAAGCAGCGCGTGTGCTGGGACCCGAACTTCCACGCGTTCCCCGCCTCGCCGCAACCTTTCACACCAACAACACCTTCGAGGATCGGATCCTGAATCTCATGCAAATCAAACTCATCCCCAACAAATGGCGCGGCGCTGCTGCCGTGCTCACTCTCTGCCTTGCCGGAACATTCGCCGTAGGACTTTCCGCCACGATCGCCGCGGCCCAGCAAGCGACGGAAAAGGCCTACCGCGTCGGCGAGGACGGCGTGACCTCGCCGAAACTCACGACGCGTATCGAGCCCAAGTACCCGAGCGTCCCCGAAGATCAGAAGATTGAAGGAACCGTGGTCCTGTCGCTCGAAATCAACAAAGACGGCACGGCCGAGAACATCAGAATCGTCCGCACACTCGCGCCGCTGTTCGATGAATCCGCCATCGACGCGCTAAAACAGTGGAAGTTCGAACCCGGCAAGCGCAACGGCGAAGCCGTGCGAGTGAAAGCGACAGTCGAAGTAAACTTCCGCCGTGTGTAGGCCAACGTCACGCCGCCCGCTACAGTAGTACAGGCGGATGCAGCAGCAGAACAGACAACGATTCATTGGCCTCGATTTCGGCACGACCAACAGCAGCCTCGCAGTTTATGATCCCGGTTCCGGCCGCGTCGAAACCGCCAGGTTCCGCGCGGCCGGCGACACGTTCACCGAAGCCTATCGAAGCGTCCTCTACTTCGAAGCGCCGCAACCCGGCAAACGCCCCACTGGACTCAAAGGCAGCAACACGCTCGCCGGACCGCTCGCCATTCAGCAGTACCTCGACGCCGAAAACAAAGGCCGGCTCATTCAGTCGATCAAGTCCTTCGCCACCAGCCGCGTCTTCTCCGCGACCAACATTTTCGGCCGCATGTACGCTTTCGAAGAACTCGTCGCGTTGATCGTCAAGCGCCTCGTTGCGGAAGCCGAGCAGCAGTTCGGACCCATCGGCAAGTCCGTCACCGTCGGCCGCCCGGTGCGATTCGCCGGCGCCGAGCGTGAAGAGGACGAAGCCTTCGCCCTCAGCCGCATTCGCAAAGCCCTCGAAATCGCCGGCTTCGAAGAGATCCGCTTCGAATTCGAACCCATCGGCGCCGCCTTCCACTACGAGCAGAACCTCGACCATGACGAGCTCGTCCTCATCGGCGACTTCGGAGGCGGCACCAGCGACTTCTCGCTCATCCGCGTCGGACCCAACGCCGCGCGCGATCCGCACCGCATCCTCGGCACCGAAGGCGTCGGACTCGCCGGCGACGCTTTCGACGCCCGCATCATTCGCCATCTCGTATCCCCGCGTCTCGGCGAAGGCACGACCTACCATTCCTTCGGCAAGGACCTGCCCGTCCCCGCCTGGGTCTTCGCCAAGCTTGAACGCTGGCATCACCTGTCGTTCCTCAAAACCAGCGAGACGCTGCAAATGCTGCAGTCGATCCGCGTCATGGCCGACGAACCGGACCGCATCAACGCGCTCATCTTCCTCATCGAGAACGATCTCGGATACCCGTTGCATCAGGCTGTGCAGCGCACCAAACTCGATCTGTCCCGCGAGACCGTATCGCGGTTCCACTTCGTCGATGGCGATGTCGACATCGATCTCAAAGTCCCGCGCGAGTATTTCGAAAATTGGATCGCCCCCGACGTGCAGGCAATCCGCGATTGTGTCGATCGCCTTCTCGCCGCGACCGGCGTCGATCCCAAGGCAATCGATCGGGTCTTCCTCACCGGCGGTACGTCGTTCGTCCCGGTAGTCCGCTCCATCTTCGAAGAACGGTTCGGCCTGGCGAAAATCTCCGGCGGCGGCGAATTCACTTCCGTCGCGAATGGCCTTTCCCGCTGCGCCGCCGTGGATTAGAAACTCAGCCGCAGCACGAACCGGAACGATCGCCCGTCGTTGAGCGTGTTGGTGATTACCCCGAAGTTCGGATCCGTCAGCGTGAAACCGGGTTCCGCGAACTGCGGTGTATTGGTCAGGTTGTTGGACTCTACGCGAAACAACAACGCCCGCTCTTTCGGCAGTTTCCACTGTCCCGACAGCGACGCGTTCAAATTACGAATCGGCCCCCGTCGAAACGTGTTGCGGCCGATATTGCCGCGCTCGTCGCCCGGCCGGATGAATCCGAAAGCGGAACGAGGCAGCAACTGTCGCGAACGGTCCGGATGATCGATCACGTTGCCCAACACCGAAGGGTCAAGCACGTTGGGGCGGTCGCCGCTCATCCCGTCGACATTGCCGAATCCCGGCGCGTCCGAACCCGTGTTCAGGCTGAACGGCGTGCCGGATTTCGCCAGGGTCACCGTATTGAAGTTCCACCGCCCGAACTTCCGCCCGGGGATCGCGTAATTGATGCGCGCCAGAAACGCGTTCGGCGAATCAAACCGCGACAACCCGCGCAGGTCGCCATGATTCACATACTCGCCCTGGCTGCGATTCTTGAACGAATCATTGTCATTGGCGGTGTTCGTGTAATCGGATCCCGTATCGATCGCCTTGCTGAACCAGTACGAAACATCCGCGTTCACACCATGAAACGACGGGATCAACAACGACGTGCGAAACGCATCGAAATACGCCCGGCCGCCGTTGGTCACGCGGCGGATCTCCGAATACCGCTTGTCCACGCGCCGCTGATCCACGGTCGCGGTCGTCAGATCGAGGCCCGGCGTCGGATGCGCGCGATTCAGATACCAGTGATGCAGCAGCTTCAGCGAGCGCGATCCGACATAACCGGTCTGCAAACGCCAGCCGCGCTTCGGTTCCAGTTCCCAGTTGAAGTTGTACTGCTGCGAGTACGGGCTCACCAGATCGGACGAGTAATCGTACAGCACCGACCGCACGTTGTCGCTCATCGAGGCCAGCGGATTCAACAAGTCCGGATTCTGGATCACCAACTTGCGGTTCAGCGGACCATTGAAGCGGATCTGCTGGAACGTCACCGGGAAGATTTCGCCGTAGTGCCAGCCGTAGCCCGTGCGAACCACGCCCCACGACTTCGGCAGCCGGTATGCGATGCCGAGATTCGGTCCGAAATTGTTGTTGTCGCTGTAGTACGGCAGTTGATTGAGGTTGTTGACCTCGGTCGGACGCGAAATCGGGCGGTAGCCAAGGCCGTACGCGATCGTGAGCTTCTGCGTCGCCTGCCACTTATCGCCGGCGTAGAACCAGTTGTCCCAATTGCGGAACCCCCGGTAGATCTCGCCGATCCCGATAAAATACGTGAGCGGGATCCCCAGCCGCAGGTTCGTCATCGCATCGTTGCCGAATGCGTTCGAGAATTGCAGCGCACCCAGATGCGCGTCGGATTCGCGGCCATTCATCTGCCGCCGCATCAACTCGAAACCCGCGCTGAACTGGTGCGTACCGCCGACGCGCCGCACCTGCCCCGCGGTCTTGAACAGATTCTGCGCACGATCAATCGGAATCGCGTTCTGCGGATTCAACTGCGTCAGCACATTGCTCACGAAAATCTGCGGACCGATGTTGTTCTTCTCCGGCACGATGATCGAACCCGTGCGTTCGAAGCGGTAGCCCAGCGAAGTCGTTGTCCGCGCGGAAACCGCCCGGTTCCAAGTCAGCCCCGCGCGATGCGAACGCGTCGTGGTGTCCGGATTCTGTCCCTTCACCAGTTGGAACGCGATCACCTTCTGCGCGATCCAGCTATACGACGCGACAATCTGATCCTTCTGCCCCAGCCGCTGATCGATCCGCGCGTTCCAGTTGTTGTTGTCGACGCTCTGGGGCGAATTCGTGTTCACCATGCGAGGATCGATGTCCGTGCGGTTCGGCAGCACGTTCGGATACGCATCGAGCACTCGCTGTACCCACGCACGAACCTGCGGATCCGTCGCCAGCGGGGTCCGCTCGGACGCGAGCGGCGCCAGGATATTGCCGTTCACCATGCCGCGGATCCGCTGCAGGCTGCCATCGAGCGAGAACGTCGCGCCGCGCCAGAGTCCCCCGGAAAGCTGCGCCGACGCCTGGTTCTCACGCGCGGGCGGAACTCCGCCGACCTGGAAGAAACTCCGCGCCGAAGTCACGGAATTGAGGTGACCCCATTCCAGGTTGCCGTGCCATCCCGCCCGCGCAACGAACGGGTTCAGGATCGACGCGGAACCCGGAGTTCCGAACTCAGACCCGAAATAATTCTTCTCCGGCGAGAACTCCGACACGATCGTCGCCGTCACACCCAGCCGCTGGTTGATCTCTTTCAGCGCATTGTTGTCGATCAGATTGAACTGGACGTTCTCGTTACGCCGGCTCTCGCCCGACTTCGAGTCGGTCTGCCCGAGCAGGTTGAGGGACGTCCGGTTGGCGCTCGCCCCGCCCCCGCTCGACGCATCCGCCTCCGGCGCCTCGGGTCGGACCGCCGGCGCCGCAGTCTCCGATTTGGCAGGCGTCTGTCCGTCGGCAGGAGCCTGCTGGGTAAATACAGTAAGGATAATTACACAACTAAGCAACACGGGGGAATACCAGCATATCAAAACGTAGCGTTTCAACCACGACAAACGAAACCATGTGTATCATTTTCGCAACAGTGAATCCGAAACAAGTCCTTATAAATCAAAAGGGTAGAAATAGGAACTTCCCGCTGATACAATGTGTTTTGGTTTTGTGTGTCCACTCCTCCTGGAGGCTGTCGCTTGAAATATGAATCGACAGTCCAGCGCCCCGTCGCCACGTCGGGCGTAGGACTTCACCACGGCGTCCCCGTCAATCTCAGGATCCTCCCCGCCCCTCCCGGAACGGGAATCGTCTTCCTCAGGACCGACCTCAACAACTTCGCCATCCCGGCCAGTTGGAAATTTGTGCAGCGTGTCAGCTACGCAACCAGCCTGATGCGCCGTTCCGTACTGATCTCGACGACGGAACACCTGCTGAGCGTATTCTATTCCATGGGCATCGATAATGCTTATGTCGAGATCGACAACCTCGAAGTGCCCATCCTGGACGGCAGCGGCGAACCCTTCGTTCGCCTGATCGAAGAAGCCGGCATCCAGACCTCCCGCAAGCGCAAGAAGTTCCTGCGGATCCTCCGCCCCGTCTCCGTCGAAGGCAACGGCAAGCGCATCACGATCCTCCCCAGCGATTCCTTCCAACTCACCTGCGATATCTTCTTTAACCATCCGCTCGTCGGCCACCAGACCGTCGACATGGAAGTCACGCCGCAGAACTACGCCAACGAACTTGCCCCCGCGCGGACCTTCGGCTTCGAGTACGAACTCGACCAGATGCGCAACATGGGCCTCATCCGCGGCGCTTCGCTCGAAAACGCCGTCTGCTTCGACCAAACCAGCGTCCTCAACCCCGGCGGACTCCGGTTCCCCGACGAGTGCTGCCGCCACAAGGCGCTCGACCTCATCGGCGACCTCGCCCTCATCGGCCGCCCCCTGCTGGGTCGCGTGATCGCAGAACGCGCCGGACACGCCATGCACGTCGCGCTCGTCGCGAAAATCATGTCGGATCCGAGCTTGTACGAGATCGTGACGCTCGACCAGCACCAGGAAGAAGCCGCCGCCCGTTCCACCCCGATCGCAGCGACCGCGGCAGCCGCCTCCGCCATCGCGTGATTCGCCAGATTCCGAACCTCATCACCGGATTGCGGCTGGTTCTGCTGCCGGTGGTCTGGTATTACATCTGGCAGCGCGAGTACGAACTCGCCCTTCTCGTCGGATTCTTCGCCAGCGCCTCGGACGCCGTGGACGGCTGGCTCGCCCGGCGCCTCAAGGCCGAAAGCCGCTTCGGAGCCATCGCCGATCCCATCGCCGACAAACTGCTCCTCAGCGGATCCTACGCGACCTTCTGGATCGCCCGCGAGATCCCCTCGTGGATCTGCGCGATTGTCATCGGCCGTGACCTTCTCATTCTTCTGGTCGCCATCCTCGTCTGGAAATTCTCCACCGTGCGCGACTTCCCGCCGTCGGTCTGGGGCAAACTCTCGACCTTCATCCAGATCATCACCGGCCTCGTCATCCTCGTCAACCGCTCGCTCGGCGGCGACATCTATATCCACCGCATCGAGCCCTGGGCGCTCTATCTCTGCGCTGCCGTCACCCTCTTCAGCGGCTGCCATTACGCCTGGACCGTCTACCGCCGCCTGACCGCTGCGCGCTAACACCCGGTTACACTGGAGTTTTCACAGACACATGCAAAAGTCCATCTCGCCCGCTAAGTCCTTGCAGGGCGCAATCGTACTTCCGGGCGACAAGTCCATTTCCCACCGCTACGCGATGATCTCGGCGATCGCCGACGGTCCCACGCGCATCAAGCGCTTCCCGGCCGGCGGCGACAACCAGTCCACACTGCGCTGCATGGAACAACTGGGCATCCAGGTGGAACGCCTCCCGGAAGAAGTCGTCATCCACGGCAAGGGACTCGACGGTCTCCGCGCCCCCACCGCGGACCTCGACTGCGGCAACTCCGGCTCTACCATGCGGATGCTCTCGGGGATCCTCGCCGCACAGCCGTTCACCACCACGCTCTTTGGTGACGACTCCCTCTCGCGCCGCCCGATGGACCGCATCATGAAGCCGCTCGGCCAGATGGGCGCGTCGATCACCGCCCGCGACGGCCGCTTCCCCCCTCTGCGCATCGACGGCGGAAAACTGCAGCCCATCCGCTACGCTCCGCCGATGGCCAGCGCGCAAGTCAAAAGCTGTGTGCTCCTTGCAGGACTCTTCTGTGAAGGCGAGACCGTCGTCGTCGAACCCATCCGCACGCGCGACCATACGGAAATCGTCCTGCGCGAGTTCGGCGCGGACATCACCATGATGAAGGATGAGATCCGCCTGCAGGGCCGTCCGACCCTCACCGGCAATCGCGAACTGGTGGTCCCCGGCGACATCTCTTCCGCCGCGTTCTTCCTCGTCGCCGCGCTGTTGTTGCCCGGCTCGCAGCTCAGCATCTACGGCGTCGGCCTGAATCCCACGCGCTCCGCGCTGCTGGACTTCCTCGCGCAAATCGGCGCCCAGGCCAAGATCCTCGACATCGGCCAGCAGGGCGGCGAACTCGTCGGCGACATCCAGATCAAATACGCCCCCATCAAGGGCGGCGTCCTCGAAGGCGCCATGACTGCGGCGCTCATCGACGAAATCCCCGTGCTCTCCGTGCTCGGCGCCGTCAGCGAGGAAGGACTCACGGTCAAGGACGCCAAAGAGCTTCGCGTGAAGGAAACCGACCGCATCGCGACCGTCGCCGAAAACATGCGCCGCATGGGCATCGAGATCGAGGTCGAAGAAGCAGGTTTCCACATCCCCGGAAAGCAGAAGTTCCGCGCCGCGAACGTCGACTCGTTCCACGACCATCGCATCGCCATGGCGTTCGCCATCGCCGGACTCGCCGCCGACGGAACCACCGTCATCGACAACGCCGAAGCGGCCAGCGTCTCGTTCCCCGAGTTCTACAGTACGCTGGAACAAATCTCGTCCTAACGAAACGGAGCATGAAGAAAGACCTCGTACTCGCGGGATTGATGCACGACCTCAACAACGTCCTGCATGCAATCGGCCAGGCGGCGGACATCCTGTCCACGGACCCCGAATGGTCCGTGCTGGCCGACTCGATCATCGCGAATGTCGAGCGCGGCAAGGCCATCGTGCTGAGCGCCAGCGAGGTCCCTTCATACGTCGAACTCGGCCCGGTCGCCAAACGCGCACTGAGCGCGCGTACCCTCGACTGTGCCCTCGAAATCCCCGATGGACTCGGGTTCCCCGGTAAACCCCACGCCATCGAACGCGTCTTCGCCAACCTCGCCGTCAACAGCGAGCAGGCCGGGGCCACGCGCTTGCAGGTGTCCGCGCGCGCCGACGGCATGGACATCCACATCGAAATCGTCGACAACGGCCCCGGGATCCCCGCCGGGATCCTGCCCACCATCTTCCGGGCGGGCGTCTCCGGCTCCAGGTCAACCGGACTCGGCCTCCACATCGTCGAAACGATCGTCCGCGAACACGGCGGCGCGATCCTGGCCGAAAACAGAACAGTCGAAGACGGTGGAGGCGCAAGGTTCCTCGTCCGCATTCCAGCAGGAGATTGAGGATCCCGCCCCATGAACTACCTCTGCATTCACGCGCATTTCTATCAGCCGCCGCGCGAGAATCCCTGGCTGGAATCCATTGAACTGCAGGATTCCGCCTACCCGTATCACGACTGGAACGACCGCATCACCGCCGAGTGCTATTACACCAACGGCGCCGCGCGAATCCTCGACACCAAAGACCGCATCGTGCGGATCGTCAACAACTACCAGTCCATCAGCTTCAATGTCGGACCCACCCTGTTGAGTTGGCTCGAGCGTCACGCGCCCGAAGCCTACGCGCTCATTCTTGAAGCCAACCGCGAAAGCCGCAAGCGTTTCGGCGGCCACGGCAACGCGATCGCGCAGGTGTTCAACCACATGATCATGCCGCTGGCCAACCGCCGCGACAAGATCACGCAGATCCTCTGGGGCATCGCGGATTTCGAAAAGCGTTTCGGCTACAAGCCCGAAGGCATGTGGCTCGCGGAAACCGCCGTCGATCTGGAATCGCTCGATCTGATGGCCCAGCAGGGGATCAAATTCACGATCCTCAGTCCGTATCAGGCGAAGACGGCGAACGGCGCCGGCGTCGATACGCACAAGCCCTACCGCGTTAAGTTGAACGACGGCCGCTCGATCGCGGTGTTCTTCTACGACGGTCCTGTTTCCCAGTCCGTCGCCTTCGAACGCCTGCTCGAAAACGGCGAACGTTTCGCCCAGCGCCTGATTGGCGCGTTCGCACCGGAAAACAGCAACCCGCAACTGGTGCACATCGCAACCGACGGCGAGACCTACGGTCATCACCACCGCCACGGCGAGATGGCGCTTGCCTACGCGTTGGAATACATCGAGCAGAAGAAGCTCGCCCGGCTGACCAACTACGGCGAGTTCCTGCAACTGTTCCCGCCAACCGAGGACATCGAAATCATCGAGAACAGCGCCTGGAGCTGCTCGCACGGCGTTGGACGCTGGTGTCGCAACTGCGGCTGCAACAGCGGCGCGCACTGGAACTGGAATCAGTCCTGGCGTGGACCTCTGCGAGAGGCGTACGACTGGCTGCGCGACACCATCGCGCCGAAATACGAGGCCCTCGCCTCGAAGCTCGTCGAGGATCCCTGGGCCGCGCGCGACCACTACATTCACGTCCTGCTCGATCACTACAGCGACGCAGCCTGGCAGGACTTTCTCGCCGCCCATTCCCGCCGCACGCTCAACGCCGCGCAGCAGATTCAGCTTCGCAAGCTGCTCGAGATGCAGCGCCACGCGATGCTCATGTACACGAGCTGCGGCTGGTTCTTCGACGATCTCTCCGGCATCGAAACCGTGCAGACCATGCAGTACGCGGGACGCGCGCTGCAGTTGTTCGAGGACGTCGCCGGAACTCCGATCGAAGCCGAGTTCCTCACCCGCCTCGCCAAAGCGGAAAGCAACGTCGCGGAACACGGCAATGGTGCGGACATCTATCGCGCGCAAGTCCTCACCGCCCGCGTGGACCTGCCGAAACTCGCCGCCCACTACGGCATCAATTCGCTCTTCGAACAGGCGCGCGAAACCCGCCGCGTACATTGTTACGACTGCACTCTCGTCACCCGCCACGAATCGAGAGCCGGACGCCTGCGCGCGGCAACAGGCATGGTGCACCTGGTCTCTCGTGTCACCGGAGAAAGCGGCGAATATGCATTCGGCGTCGTCCACTTCGGCGACCACAATCTCTCCGGCGCCGTCACGTCGAATCCGTCGCGCGACTGGTACGAAAAGGCGCAAACCGCGTTTCACAAGGCGTTCGAAGGCGCGGACATCCCGGCGCTGGTCCGCCTGCTCGACCGCGAATGGGGCGGCGCGGACTCCTACACCTTGCGCTCAATGTTCAAAGACGAGCAGCGCCGGATCCTGCGGGAGGTCCTCGAAGACACGCTCGAAGAAGCCGAGGGCGCATATCGCCGGCTGTACGAACAGAACCTTCCGCTGATGCGTTTTCTCGGCTCGATGCGCACGCCCTTGCCGCGCATCTTCAAGACCACCGCGGATACCGCCCTCAATACTTTGCTCAAGCGCGCGCTGTCGTCGGAAACCCCGGATCCGGCAACCATTGTCATGCTGCTCGACGAAGCACGAACCGCTCGCGTGGATCTCGACGCCACCACGCTCGAGTATGAACTGCGCAATCGCATCGACACCGCCGCACGCGCCTTCGCCGCCAATCCCCGCAGCAAAGAACTGCTCGATCAGTTCGTCGCGTGGGTCAACCTGCGGCCGCTGATGCCGTTCCCCGTCTACCCGTGGAATGCACAGAACCGCTGCTACAACGTTCTCAAAAGCAGCTATCCGAAGATCGCCAAACGCGCCGCGGCCCCGGGTGGTGACGCCAACGCCGAAGCCTGGATCCGCCGCTTCCGCGAACTCGCCTCCGGGCTCGGAGTGAACATCCCCGAATGACGGCCGCACCGGCAGGCGTTGAACATCTCGCGCTCTCGATGCTGCTGGTCTTCGGCGGGGCCAAGGTCGGCGCGGAACTCTTTGAGCGCCTGCGCATGCCCGGCATCGTCGGCGAAATCGCCGCAGGGATCCTCATCGGACCCGCGGTCCTCGGCTGGGTCACCTGGGACGCAACCCTGCACGCGCTCGCGGAACTGGGCGTGATGTTCCTGCTCTTCCGCGTCGGCCTGGAAGTCAAATCCTCCGAACTGATGCGCGTCGGCAAGACCGCCACGCTGGTCGCAATCCTCGGCGTCATCGTACCTTTCGTGCTTGGCTGGGCCATCCTGCGCCTCTGGGGCGAACCCAATCTCATCGCCTTCTTCGTCGCTTCCGCAATGGTCGCCACCAGCGTCGGCATCACCGCGCAAGTGCTCGCCGCCAAGGGACTCCTGCAATCCAACGCCGCCAAGATCATCCTCGCCGCGGCCGTCATCGACGACATTCTCGGACTCCTCGTACTCGCCGTCGTCAGCAGCATGGCAAAGGGCAACATCAACGTCGTGGAACTCGCGGTCACCGCCGTTCTCGCCCTGGGATTCACCGCCCTCGTCGCGCGCTGGGGAACCTCCGCCATGGAGCGGCTTCTGCCGAAAGTCTCGTCGTCACTGCGTTCCGGCGAGGGACAGTTCAACTTCGCCATGGTGCTGTTATTCGCGCTGGCTCTCGGCGCGACCTACGCCGGCGTCGCCGCGATTGTCGGAGCCTTCCTCGCCGGCATGGCCCTCGCCGATTCCGCCAGCCATCGCGTGCACGATCTCGCACACGGCGTCACCGAACTGCTGGTCCCGTTCTTCCTCGCAGGCATCGGCGTGCAGATGGATCTGAGCGTCCTCAACACGCCGTCGAACCTCTTCCTCGCCCTCGCCATCCTCGTCGCCGCGATCGTTTCGAAATGGATCGGCTGCGGACTTGGCGCCTGGCCGCTCGGCCGCCGCACCGCCATGCAGGTCGGCGTGGGCATGGTGCCGCGCGGAGAGGTCGGCATGGTCGTCGCACAGATCGGCATGAGCATGGGCGTGATTCCGAGCCATATCTACGGGGTCGTCGTCTTCATGGCCATCACCACCACGATCGTCGCGCCTCCGCTTCTCGCCTGGGCCTTCCGCGACGAACCGGCAGGAACACCCGAAGAGCAGTTCCATCTTGGATAATGGGCAGGTGACGATTCCGTTCGCCGCACTGCCGCTCTTGCTGCTCACAGCGCAACAGCCGCCAGACTTCAAAACACAGGTCCAGCTCGTGCTGGAGTCGCGCTGCGCTCCCTGCCACCGCCCGGGCGGAAGCCTCGTATCGTTCTCAACCATCGAAGACGCCCGCAAATCCGGCGCACGCATTGTCGACGCGATCTCCGGCAATCCGCCGCGTATGCCCAAGGGTGGCAAGCCGCTCGCCGCAGCGGAAGTCGCGCTCATCCGTAATTGGGTAGCATCCGAAGGCACGTGGTGGTCGCTGCGCCCGCTCGCCGTCGCATCAACACCCGGGGCCAGCATCGACAGTTTCATCCAGGTGAAACTCCGCGCCGCGGGACTTTCCGCCTCGCCCGAAGCCGATCGCCGCACCCTCATTCGCCGTCTCTCATTTGATCTCCACGGCCTGCCGCCGTCACTCGCCGACGTCGAGGCCTTCGTCAATGACAAGGATCCCCAAGCGTACGAAAAGCTCGTCGACCGCCTGCTCGCTTCCCCCCGCTGTGGCGAACGCTGGGCCCGCCACTGGCTCGACATCGCGCACTACGGCGACTCGCACGGTTACGACAAAGACAAACCCCGCAGCAACGCCTGGCCCTATCGCGATTGGGTGATCGCCGCGTTCAACAACGACAAGCCGTACACGCGCTTCGTCGAAGAGCAGATCGCCGGCGACGTGCTCTATCCAGAGGATCCCGCCGCGCTCACCGCCACGGGCTTCCTCACCTCCGGACCCTGGGATTTCGTCGGCCACCAGGAACTCAAAGAAGGCACGATCGAGAAGAACAACACGCGCCTGCTCGACCGCGACGACATGGTCGCGACCGTCATGTCGTCGTTCACTTCGATGACAGTCCACTGCGCCCGCTGCCACGATCACAAGTTCGATCCCATCCCGCAGGAGGATTACTACAACCTGCAAGCCGTCTTCGCCGGCGTCGACCGCGCGGACCGTCCTTTCGACGACAACCCCGCGTTATACGCGCAGCGCCGCGCGCTCCTCGAACAACGCCGGCAGATCCAACTTCGCCTGCAGCCCTTGCTCGACAAAGTCGAGTTCGCGACCTCGCCCGAAATCGTCGAACTCACCGATCGCATCCAGGACGGCAGCCTCCTCGCCACGCACATCGGCGAACCCAAGACACCCGCCGAAGCCGAGGAAAAGAAGCGCCTGCAGGCGCGCGTCGCCGCCGATCGCAAGCGCAAGCAGGAACTCGTCGACGCCATAGTCGGCCGCGAAACTTACGACGCCATCGATCGCATCCAGGCCGAAGCCAAAGCCCTCGACGCGAAGATCGCCGAGCTGCCGAAGCCGCGTTACGTCTACGCCGCTGCTTCGTACTTCCCGCGCGCCGGTGCGTTTCGCCCCTCGCTCGAACCCCGCCCCGTCCACGTCCTCAACCGCGGCAGCGTCACCGCGCCCGGCAAAGTCGCGGCGCCCGCCGCGTTGCGGGTCGTAAAGGGAGTTGACTTTCCTCTAACCGGGAGTTCCGAAGGCGACCGCCGCGCCGCGCTCGCCCGTTGGATCACCAACCGCAACAACGTCCTCACCTGGCGATCGATCGTCAACCGCGTCTGGCATTATCACTTCGGATCCGGCATCGTCGACTCGCCCAATGATTTTGGACGCATGGGCTCGCAGCCTTCGCACCCCGAACTTCTCGACTGGCTCGCCGTCTGGTTCCGCGACGACGCCGGCGGATCCCTCAAAAAGCTCCACCGCCTCATCGTCACCAGCGCAGCCTACAAGCAATCTTCGAAGCATCGCGAGGACGCCGCTCGCATCGACGCCGACAATCGCCTGCTCTGGCGCATGAACCGAGCACGGCTCGACGCTGAATCCACGCGCGACGCCGTACTCGCCTCCACCGGCGTGCTGGACCTCACCATGGGTGGACCCGCCATCCGCATGTTCTATTTCAAGGACGATCATTCGCCCGTCTACGACTACGCGCGCTTCGATCCCACAACGCCCGGCGCCTATCGCCGCTCGATCTACCGCTTCACCGTGCGCAGCGTCCCCGATCCGTTCCTGGATCGCCTCGACTGCCCGGATCCATCCGTAATCACGCCCAAGCGCAATACGACGCTCACGGCCGTGCAGGCGCTCGTGATGCTCAACGATCCCTTTATCCTGCGCATGTCCCGCGAACTCGCCGCCGCGGCCAAGACACCGGACGAAGCCATCCGCCGAGTCTTCCTCCGCAACCCCACCGCGACGGAACAGCAAACCTACCAAGCCTACGCCGCCAAACATGGACTCGAAAACCTCTGCCGGGTGCTCTTCAATGCCAATGAATTCCTCTTCGTCGATTAACCGCAGAAGGTTCCTCTTCACCCACGGCGGTGGACTCGGCGGCATTGCGCTTGCCCACATGCTGGCGCAGGGCCAAACCCCGGCCGTGAAGCCGCGCGCCAAGAAGATCGTGCAGCTCTTCATGTCCGGCGCGGCCTCGCAGTGCGACACCTTTGACTACAAGCCGCTGCTCATCAAAAAAGCAGGCGAAAGATGGGATCCCGGCGAGAAGGTCGAACTCTTCCAAAGCAACCCCGGCGTCGTCATGCCCGCACCGTGGGACTGGAAGCAATACGGCCAGTGCGGCAAGTGGGTCAGTGGACTCTTTCCCCACACCGCGCAGCGCGTCGACGACATGGCCTTCGTGCATTCGGTGATGGCGAAGTCCAACGTGCATGGACCCGCGACGTTCATGCAGAACACCGGCTTCATCCTTCCCGGCTTCCCGAGCGCCGGCGCGTGGGTGTCGTACGCCTTGGGCAGCCTCAACGAGAACCTACCCGTGTTCGTCGTCCTGCCGGATCCACGCGGTGTGCCGCCCAACGGCCCCTCGAACTGGTCCAACGGTTTTCTCCCCGCGGCCCATCAGGCGATGGTGATCCAGCCGAGTTCCGCGACCCCGATCCACGACCTGCATCCGCCCGCTGACGGCGGCGGCTTCATCACCCGCGATAGCGAGCGCGAAGGCCTCGAACTCCTGCGCCGCATGAATCGCGAACACCAGCGCGAGCACGAAGGCGACTCGCGTCTCGAAGCCCGCATCGCGTCGTACGAAATGGCCGCGCGCCTGCAGTTAAGCGCCCCGGAAGTGATGGACATCTCGAAAGAGTCCGACGCGACAAAGAAGCTTTACGGACTCGACCGCGAAATCACCGCGGACCTCGGCCGCCGCTGTCTCATCGCGCGCCGCCTACTCGAACGCGGCGTACGTTTCGTCCAGATCTGGAGCGGCGCCGACAACGGCTTCCCCCGCCGCAACTGGGATAGCCACGAACACCTCGCCAAGGATCACGGCGAAATGGGAACGGCGCTCGACCAACCCGTCGCCGCCCTCCTCGCCGACCTCAAATCCCGCGGACTACTCGACGAAACCATCGTCCACTGGACCACCGAGTTCGGCCGCATGCCCTGCAGCCAGGGCAGCAAGGGCCGTGACCACAACCCCGCAGGCTTCACGCAGTGGCTCGCCGGCGGAGGCATCCGCGGAGGCGTCTCCTACGGCGCCACCGACGAATGGTCGTACAAAGCCGTCGAAAAACCGGTCTACTGTTACGACATCCACGCCACGATGCTGCACCTGCTCGGCATTGACCACCGCCGCCTCACTTATCGCAACAACGGCATCGACCGCCGTCTGACCGACGTCCACGGCGAAGTCATCCGCGACATCATCGCTTCATGACCCCGATCATATTGCTCCACCCCCCGTGGGGCGGGCTTCAGTCCGCGCGGGACTTTAGTCCCGCCAACACTTCTCTCCGGCTCACAACTGAGAAGAGGTGCGAGTGAAGAGGAAGAACATTGGATCCAGTTTCGATAGTTGGCTCCGAAAGGAAGGCCTCTACAAATCGGTGACAACCAACGCCATCAAACGAATCTTGTCTCGCCGGTCAAAGGAAAAGGGGAAGCCGTCACACTAGACGGCGCCATGCCATCCTGTTAGGCATGTCATCCAATGTCATTCCCGGCATGCACTATCGCGATGGCCACAAGGCGATCGAATGGCTCTGCAACGTTCTTGGCTTTGAAAAGCACGCTGTCTATGAAGTTCCCGGCTCCAACGAAATCATGCACGCGGAACTCACCTTAGCCGGCGCCGGCATGATCATGATCGGATCCAACCGCAAGGACACACCCTACGGCAAGCTCACCGTCCACCCCGATGACATCGGAGGCGCCGAATGCCGCAGCGTCAGCCTCATCGTGCCCGACGCCGACGCCGTCTACGCGCGAGCCAAAGCAGCCGGTGCGCCCATGGTTTTTGATATTGAGGATAAACCGTACGGAGGCCGCGGCTTCACCTGCCGGGACCCTGAAGGCTACATGTGGCACATCGGGACCTACAACCCGTGGACCGCACCTAAGCCCTGACTACTTCCACTCCACGGAAACCGGCTCGGACCGCTCACAAGCCAGCGTCCCGGTCACGCCGCCGGATATCGGCGCACACGCCGTCGACACAGCCTGCCGCAGTGCGAACTCCTTCGTCGAAGCCGCCGCGCTCGCGCAATTCGTCTGCCCCGCATACTGCATGCAGACCTTCACGCGATGCTGCGCCATCGACATCGTCGAGTAGACGATCACGCCAATCACAGCCACCACGAACACGATCCCGATCAGCACCGGTTTCTTCATAGCGTTAGCCTTCCGTGAAGAAGCTGCCCATCTTGCGGAACTTCTCGTACCGCTGGTCCACCAGTTGCTGGCGCGTCAGCTTGCCGAGTTCCGCAAAACCCGCCGCGACCGCATCGCCCAGGTTCGATGCCGCAACATCGTAGTCTTCCTGCGCCCCGCCCGCCGGCTCCTCGATCACTTTATCGATCAGCCCCAGCTTCAACATATCGGGAGCCGTCATCTTCAGCGCCGCCGCCGCGTCGGGAGCCTTCGCCGAATCGCGATACACGATCGCCGCGCAGCTTTCCGGGCTGATCACGCTGTACACCGTGTTCTGCATCATGTACACGTGGTTGCCGACGCCCAGCGCCAGCGCTCCGCCGGATCCGCCTTCGCCGATCACCACCGCCACGATCGGGCATTCCAGCCGCGACATCTCGCGCAGGTTCACCGCAATCGCTTCCGCCTGTCCGCGCTCTTCCGCATCGATGCCGGGATACGCGCCGGGCGTGTCGAGCAGCGTCAACACCGGCCGGCCGAACTTCGACGCCAGGTCCATCAACCGCATCGCCTTGCGATAGCCTTCCGGCTTGGGCATGCCGAAGTTCCGATACAGCTTTTGCTTCGTGTCGCGGCCCTTCTGTTGGCCGATCACGATGACAGGCAGGACCCCGCGAAAGAGTCCGAAGCCCCCCACAATAGCGGCATCGTCGCCATAAGCGCGATCGCCGTGGAGTTCTTCGAAATCCGTCACCAGGCGTTGTATGTAATCGAGTGCGTGCGGCCGTTTCGGATGTCGGGCCAGTTGCACGCGCTCCCAGGCAGGATTCATGCGCGAGTCCTATTTTAGCGCGTTCCTCGGGTTGTATCGTAGTAGTAGGTTTGAGCTACACACTCTTTCTGTGCGCATCCGGCGCCGCGATGCTCCTTCTGGAACGTCTGTGGCCGCGCAATGCATCCCAGCGGATCCTCCGGAGAGGCATCCTCGGCGACCTCCTCCTGATCGTCCTCAACGTCGAGTTCAGCGGCGTGCTGGCCGCTATGCTGCTCGCGCGCGTCATCCCCGCCCACATCTTCGCCCCCTGGCGCATCGACGGTCTCTATTCCTGGTGGGTCGAACTCCTCGTCCTCTGGCTGGTGAAAGATTTCATCCAGTGGTGCGTTCATAATCTGTTGCACCGCGTGCCGCTTCTCTGGCGGATCCACTGCCTGCACCACACCACCGAAGAGATGGACTGGCTCAGCAACTGGCGCTTTCACCCGCTCGAATCTCTGATCTACCAGACCGCACTTTATCTGCCCGCCGTCCTCCTCGGATTCCGCGGCGAAGTCCTCATGGCTTGCGCCTTCATCAGCACCGCCATCAGCCACTTCGCGCACGCCAACCTGCGCTGGCACACCGGTCCCCTGAAGTACATCATCAACACTCCGGAAATGCACGTCTGGCATCATGTGCATCCCGACGCCGGTCCGCAGGACCGCAACTTCGGCATCAGCCTCGTCATCTGGGACTGGATCTTCGGAACCGCCTACCTTCCCGCCGACGGCCACGCGCCTGAACGTATCGGAGTGCGCTGCTAGCCCATGTACCTGTCCCGTCTCGGGCACGACGTCAGCCCAGCCGTGAAATCCGGCGGTGAACAACTCTACTGGCGGAACCGCGTCCGCATCCAGCGCGGCAACGTCCGCGAAGTCCACGCCGAAGTCGAGGACGGCGCCATCTATGGCGTGCGCCTCTTCCGCGACGGCCGTTCCGTGCTCGGCGTTTGCCAGTGTCCCGCCGCCGCGGACCTCGGCGTTTGCGTCCACATCTGGGCCACGCTGCTGCAATCGGAACGCCTCAGCTACCTGGGCGGATCCTTTCAGGACGGCCTGCCGGAAATCCTCGCCAGCGTACACGGCCCCATCGCCACCGCCGAAGACAAAGGCACCTGGGGCGCCGCCTTCCACACGCTTCGGCCGCCGCCGTTCGTACCCACATCCCGTCGCGAACGCGACACCTGGCCCGCTGGCCGTGAACTCCGCTACGTCATCAACCCCGACCGCCTGCTCAGCGGCGGAGGCGGCGTCTGCCTGCAAGTGCAGGCTCGCGAACCCAAGCGCGACGGCACACTCGGCAAGGCGAAAACCATCACGCTTTTCCGCAACCAGATCGAAGATCTGCCGGACCCCAGGGATCGCGAAATTCTGACGCTCCTCGCCGGCGTCCCCAACGCAGATCAGTTCGTGAGCGAATTGCTGCCTTCCGAGTACTCGCTCATGGGCGGCGCCGGACGCAAACTCGCAGCTCTCGTCTGCTCGACCGGACGCTGCGTCCTCCACAACGAGGAAGACGAGCAGTCGCTGCAGTGGGCCGGCGACGAGCCCTATCAGTTCCGCATCCGCGTCGACAAAGACGACAAATACTGGATCCTCGAAGGCGTCCTCTCGAACGGAGAACGCCGCATCGCATTAGCCGATCTTCGCAAAGCCTCCGGGGGCTTATTCGTCACCAAAGACTGGCTCGGCCCCATCGAAATCGGCCGCTCCGGCAGCTGGCTCGAGATGATGCGCAAGAATCCCGCGCTCACCGCGCCCATCAGTCACGGTACGGATCTCCTCGCGCAGGTGATGAGCCGCGACGATCATCCGCCCTTCGACTGGCATCCGGAACTCGAATTCCAACAGATCCGCGAGAAACCGCTGCCGTGGCTCGTCATCCGCGAAGGCGGCATGCTGGCTCGCTCGCGCAATGCGTCAATGATCGGATTACTGACGTTCCTCTACGACAACGTCGGCTTCCGCTACGGGCACACGTCGCAAGGCAAGTACGTCGGCGCACGGCGCTTCTACATCCATTGCGATCCGGAAGCCGAAAAGACCGCCGTCGAAAAACTGCAGCAACTACGCCTGCGGCAGACGGAAGTGTATCTGGAGCGCGACATGGTTCCGGCCTTCGAGATCCCGCGCAAGCGTCTGCCGGAAGTCGTTTCGCAACTGACCTCGGCCGGCTGGAAAGTCGAGGTCGAAGGCAAGCTCTTCCGCCAAAGCACGGGATTCAGCGTCAAGCTCACGAGCGAGATCGACTGGTTCGACCTCGTCGGCGGACTCGAATTCGGCGCCGGCGAAATCGTCTTGATGCCGGCGCTCCTGAAAGCGCTGCGCCGCGGCGAAACCATAGTCGAACTCTCGGACGGATCCTTCGGCATGGTCCCGGAAGATGTGATCCAGCGCTTCTCGCCGCTCGTCAATCTCGCGCACACCGAAGACGGGCAGGTGCGGTTCCGGCGCAATCAAGCCGGACTCCTCGATGCGCTGCTCACCCAGCGCCCGGAAATCAAGTTCGACGAAGCCTTCGCCGAAGCGCGCCGCAAGCTGCGCGAGTTCGAAGAGGTCCGCCCCGTGCCGCAACCAGAAGGCTTCAACGGCACACTCCGCGAATACCAGCGCGAAGGCGTCGGCTGGATGCAGTTCCTGCAAAAGCTCGACATGGGCGGATGTCTCGCTGATGACATGGGCGTCGGCAAAACGCCGCAGATGCTGGCGCTGCTCGAAACACGCCGTGTCTTTCGTCCGGATGTTCCGCCATCGCTCGCGGTCGTGCCTCGATCGCTTGTCTACAACTGGATGCAGGAAGCCGCGAAGTTCACGCCGCAGTTGCGCGTCCTCGATCACACCGGAGCCGACCGCGCCGCCAACTGGGACCGCATGCAGGATTACGACCTCGTCCTCAGCACCTATGGCACATTGCGCCGCGACGCCGCGGACTTCCGCAACTTCGAGTTCGACTACATCATCCTCGACGAGGCGCAGGCCATCAAGAACGCGAACAGCGAATCCGCCAAAGCCGCGCGCCTGTTGAACGGACGCCACCGCATCGTCCTCACCGGCACCCCCATCGAGAACCACCTCGGCGAACTCTGGAGCCTGGTCGAGTTCCTCAACCCCGGCATGCTCGGCGCATCAGTATTTCAAACGTCCGGTGCATCATTGCGGAATCCCGACGAGGATACGCGAGTCGCGCTCGCCCGCGCCCTGCGGCCGTATATATTGCGCCGCACCAAGGAACAGGTCGCCAAAGAACTCCCCGCGAAGGTCGAGCAGACCGTCTACTGCGAACTCGAAGGCAACCAGAAGACGCTGTACAACGAACTGCGCGACCATTATCGCCAGACCCTGCTCGGCAAAATCGAGAAGCAGGGGATCGGCCGGGTAAAGTTGCAGGTCCTCGAAGCGCTGCTGCGTTTGCGCCAGGCCGCATGCCATCCGGGATTGATCGACAAGACGCGGACCAGTGAGGATTCCGCCAAGCTCGGCACGCTGCTCGATCAATTGGAATCGATCACAGCCGAAGGCCACAAGGCGCTGGTCTTCTCGCAATTCACGTCGCTGCTGTCGATCGTCTGCGAACGGCTCACCGAAGCGGGCATCCGCTACGAGTATCTCGATGGCCGCACGCGGGACCGTCAAAGGCGAGTCGAGCGATTCCAGTCCGACGACAAGTGCCCGGTCTTCCTCATCAGCCTGAAAGCCGGTGGCGTCGGACTCAACCTCACGGCCGCCGACTACGTTTTCATCCTGGACCCGTGGTGGAACCCTGCCGTCGAAGCGCAAGCCGTCGACCGCGCCCATCGCATCGGCCAGACGAAGCAAGTCTTCACCTACCGGCTCATCGCGCGGGACACAGTCGAAGAAAAGGTCCTGCTTCTGCAGCAGCACAAGAAGGATCTCGCTGACGCGATCATCCAGGCCGACGAAGGCATGGTCCGCTCGCTCCAGCGCGAGGACCTCGAGATCCTACTCGGGTGAGTTGAACGTCACCGTCACAACCGGCGAGTCGCTCTGCGTATGCAGCGGGTCGCCG
>CAZVKC010000019.1:88934-103295 GCA_964627455.1 uncultured Solibacteraceae bacterium
GTTGAACGTCACCGTCACAACCGGCGAGTCGCTCTGCGTATGCAGCGGGTCGCCGTTGTAGCGCGCGAAAATCGACACTGGACCGTCGATCAGCGGACGCAACAACCGCAAGGTCGCCGTGCCGTCGGCATTCAGCGGCATCAATCCGAGACTATTCGCCCCCAGGAAGAATTCGACGCTCCCTGTCGGACCCGCAATCTGGCAGCCGCGGCCTGCATCGTTCTTCACCGTCGCAGACAGCGTCACGACATCCGTCTCCGGATTCACCGGCGACACCGCCACGCCAACCTGCACCGGCGCCGGAATGATCTGCATCGGCAGCCAGGGCGAGGTCACCGGCCGCAGCGATCCATCGCCGCCGAAACTCGCCTGCACGCGGATCGTGTCATTCGGCACGGTCGCGGTCAGCACCGCGCTGGCGGATCCCTCTTTCGTTACGGCGAGGTTTCCGGAACCGATCGGCACCGTCGATCCACTGGGCAGCGTCGCCGTCATCGTATACGCCGTGGATCCAAGAGTCAGCGTCGCCGGGTAATTGAGCACGATATTGAACGGCACCGGGACATCGCAATGGAACCGCACGATCGATCCCGGCGCGGGATTCAAATTGAAAATCGAAGGCACCGCGCTGACCTGCAGGTTCGGCTGCGCGCGTTGCACCACCGGCGAAACCACGTTGCTCACCGTCGCCGCGCGATACACCGCGTCGCCCTGATACGAGGCCGTGAAGCGTAGCGGTGGTTCGAACCGCACTGCCGTGAAGTCGAGGCTCGCCATCATCTGCGGCTGCGGGAAATTCGTGGACCACTGCAGTTTCGCCTCGCCAATCGGCACGCCCGATTCGTAGATGATCACCTTGCCGTTCGGCGCCGGCGCGCCGGCCACGGCAGAAGCCGCATCCACGCGAACCTGCGCATAGATCGTAAACGACACGCCGATCTGCGGCGTCAGCGTGCTGGTCACCACATCGATCACCGGAGTGCGGCTCGCCACACCCAGCGAGGTCCGCTGCGTCACGGCGTCGTAGTAATCGTCGCCGACATACACGGACGTCACGCTCAACGCGCCCGTCGGCAGTTTCGCACTCGGATACGAAGTCTGGCTCGTCACCGAGTTCAGTACATCCACCATCGTCAGCGGACCAAACGTCGTCGTGATCGGACCGCTCGGCCGCGGCGCGCCCTCAATCGGCGTCACCAGAACATTCAATGCGACATTCTGACCTTCCACCGTCGAAGGCGGAATCCCGAACGTCAGTTCCGAATAATATTTGACCGGAACCTCGCGAACCAGCTTCACTCCATTGGCGCCCGCCGCAGTCGCCGTCAACCGCATGCGCGAACCCGTATCGGAATTCAGCGGGTCCAGCAGCGGAACCGCCGCAAACGATCCATCACCGCCCGTCGTCGCGCGAGGCGTCAACATGCGGAACCCCGGAGACACCGTCACCGTCTGATTCGCCGCGTTGGTGCGTACGAATTCAAGCTGCAGCTGGATTGGCGTGTTCGCCGGCAGATTCCGGCCCGCGACACGCGCCATCTCGCGCGGATGCATCACTGCCGCGGAGAACGTCAACGCGGGGAAGTTCAACCGCAAGCAGGCATCCTGCGGACTCCCGGCGCTCGTGCCGCCCGCCAGCAACACCGTGCCATCGTCCACCGCCGCAATCGCGCCTGCGCTCAAATCCTCAAAGCCAGTGCCCGCCAGCGTTTCGAAGCGATTGGTCGCAACGACGAACCATTCCGCGGCCGCCGTGCCCGCGCCGCCGCTTAACAGCACGTTGCCGTTGCCGGGGATCACGAAGGCCGAGTGTCCGCTGCGTGCGGGAACCGTGAGCCGCGCAGCCAGCGTCGTCCAGCGGAGCCCTTGCGAATCCAGCGCTTCCGCGGTGTTGAGTCCTACGCCGCCGGTGACGAGAATGCGGCCGTCCTCGAGTGAAGTCGCCGCATGGCCTCGGCGCGCGGTGATGAGTTCGGGACCCGTCCAGATGATGCTGGTGACCGGATCGAAATATTCCACCGAGCGAAGCGCGGCTCCGTCGAGTCCGATGCCGCCGGAGATTGCGACGCGTCCGTCGGGAAGAGCCGCAGCCGCATGATCGCGCCGCGGATTGTTGAGTTGTCCTTTGGATCCCGTGAAGCGGTTGGAGGCCGGATCGAAGATTTCGACATACGGCAGCAGCGTTCCGTCCGAGGTGTAGCCACCCGTAACCAACACGCGGCCGTCGGGAAGCATGGTCGCCGTGCTGCCGGCCCGCGAAGGTCCGGAACTCGGCACGGGAAGCCAGAAGTCATTCGCAGGATCGTAGACTTCGGCGTTGACGCCCTGGAAGGCTCCGCCGGTGACCAGCACGCGGCCGTCGCGCAACAGCGTGCAGGTATGGCCGGAACGCGCGTTATTCAAGGGCGATGCGTAACGCGTCACGCCTTCGGGCGATAGGATCTCGACCGAGGCGAGAGGCACGTCACCGGCAGCGGTCCCACCGGAAATCAGCACGCGGCCGGGCTCGGAGAGCCGCACGGCACAAGCGTTCGAGCGCGCGTCCTGCAGTTTCGCGTAGGGTGTCCAGACGGGAGCATCCTGCGCCAACACGGCGACCGACAGCAACCATAGCACCATAGGTCCACCCTATCACGATGGACCCACAACATCCAGTGTTTTGTTAGGCGTGGAGGTCCCCGGCCCCGAAAAACCAAGCCGCCAGCCTACTCCCGGAAAGGGTCACGCAGTACAGAGGCTACCACCCCATAGGCGTCGGTAGGGACACTGTGGACTGTCACCGAGGCCGTTAGGCGTGGCGCTGTTTGAAGGGTGAAGAAAGGTAGTCCTTGGCCTCTTTGGCATACGAGGTCTCCGGACCCGACTGCATCGCCTGACGGTAGGCGCTCAGCGCTTCCTTGCGGCGGCCTTTCATGTCGAGCGCCTGGCCAAGCCGCAGCCAGGCCTGCGACCGGGCGTTCAGTTCGGAACTCGCGCCAGCGGCAGTCGTAGCCCGCTCCAGGTGCAGAATCGCCGCGTCGTACTCGCGCAACAGGAAGTGCACCTGCCCATGCATGTACTCGAGCCGCGAGGCCGACAACTGCCGCACCCCGACCGTACCCTTGCTCTTCAACTTCTCAATCTCGTCGATCTGCGACAGCGCGCGCGTGCGATCGCCCAGGTCCGCATACAACATCGCAAGCTCGAATCGGAACAAATAATTGCGCGGGAACTTGCTGATGACATCCGCCAGCAGCGGCACGGCCTGCGACTGCCGCTTTTCACGCCGCAGGATCGCCGACAGCAACACGGCAGCATCCACACGATTCGTCGAACCCTTCTGCACCACGCTCTGCAGCGTCCGAATGCCTTCTTCCCGATCCCCGCGGAAACCGGTCAGGAACCCCAACATCTTAACGGTCATCGGCAGGCTTCCAATCAGATAATCGTGGACCCCCTGCACCAGCCGCGCATCGTAAATCCCCGCATCGACCTCCGTCGCCTTGCTGTGGAACCTGCGGGCGTGAGTCGCATCCCGCAGCGGATCCAGCCACGCCTTGTTGACCAGATAGTTCCAATTCGCGCGAAGTCCGACGGCAACACCGATAGCGTAGAGCGCGCCAGTGTCGTTCGGATTGCGATCCAACCGCGCCTGCGAAAGCTGAATCGCCTTGTTGACCGAGCCTTCGAACAGCCGCTTCTGCTCATCCGTCACCGGCAGCTTCGGCCGGTTCGCAAATGGATTCGTCGCGCTGATCAGGTCGGACTCAAGCGCGCCATTGAGGAACATGGCCTGGTACAGAACAGTTTGCGCAATGTGATTCTGCGGCGAAGGATCATTGGGATTGGCCGCCGCTTTCTGCTGGAACGAAGCCAGCGCCTGCTCGTACTCGAGGTTGTAGAAATGCTGGAAGCCCGGTTCCTGCAGAGGGTCGTGCGCCTGCGCCCAAAGCGCATGTCCGAAAATGGCTAGTCCGACGACAAGCGTCGAAAACTTACTCATCACCGCCAATCTGATCGAGTGCCCATTGCGCATGTGTTCGAACTGTTTCGTCCTCCGCCGCCGCTGCCATTCGTTCGAGCGGCTCCCGGAACTTCGGGGATCCGCTGTTGCCCATTGCCACCGCCACGTTGCGCAGGAACCCGGAATAGCGCGTCCTGCTGACGGGACTGCCCTGAAAAGCAGCACGGAACTCCGCGGTCGTCAGATCCGCCAGAGTTCCGAGATCCGGTGACACCCGATCCGCCCCCTTGGGCTGGAACTCAGCAGCGCCGGTCACAGGCGCACGCCGGTTCCACGGGCACACATCCTGACAGATGTCGCAGCCAAAGACATGGTTTCCAATTTCCGATCGATGCTCTTCCGGGATCGCCCCCTTCAGTTCGATCGTGAAGTACGAGATGCAGCGGCTGGCGTCGAGTTTCCAGCCTCCCCGCTGCGGATCCGGAACGATCGCCGCCGTCGGACAGGCGTCGATGCAACGCGTGCAGGATCCGCAGCGATCGGGAGGCGGCTGACCCGGCTCGAGATCCAGCGACAGCAGCACTTCGCCCAGCAAAAACCAGGATCCCTGCTGCTGGTTGATCAGACAGGTGTTCTTGCCGATCCACCCCAGCCCGGCCATGCGCGCATAGCTGCGCTCGAGGAGCGGCGCCGTATCGACACAGATGCGATATTCGAACTCGGCCTGGGTCCGCAGGTGGGCCATCAGCCGTTCGAGATCCCGCCGGATCGTGTCGTGGTAATCGTCCCCCCAGGCATACCGCGAAATCCAGCCTTCATCCGCCTCCGTGGACCCGTGCGGATACGGCGTGTTGTACAGTTTCCCGACGCACAGGATGGATTTGGCGGAAGGCAGCAGGTTGCGCGGATCCGACCGCACGGCCGCGCGATGGTCGGTCAGGTAGGACATGCGGCCCGCGTGCCCGGCCAGGACCCAGTCGATATAACGGTCGTAGTCCTGGGAAATCGGAAGCGCGCGGGCTATCCCGGCCAGTTCAAAACCGAATGATCTGGCTGCTTCGACAATGTCGTAGAACTGAAGTGCCATGTCCAGCTAGGCGGACTCCCCTGCCTCTCTTAGGGGATTCCGGAGCATCATTGATTCGCGGAGGAATGCCGATAGAGAGATTACAGTGAAAGAGGCGGCAGCTTTAGCACTACGAACGATACTCGGGATTGAGGGCATCCTGCTCATCCTGCGTTCCCATCAGGTTATCGCGACCCTCATCCAAAGGGCGGAAGGTTACGGCGATCCCGTTCTGCAGTACTGGACGGATCTCGGCCCCAGGTTGATCGACGGCGCGCCCGTTTTCGGCATGTGCGCTCTGGTGACCTCGTGGGGATTGTTGAGCCGCCGCCGGTGGGCCGATCGCGCCAGCCTGATCGTTTGCCTGTTCCACATCGTTCTGTTCCCATTTTTCACGCCTGCCGGGATCCTTGGCCTGGCGGTCTGGCGCCGGCGCAATCGCATCGTCGATGGCATGAGCGCGCGGTGGCATCAACCACTGCCCTCCTCGACCTTGCCCGGCTCGTTCCGCATGCTGGCTTCCTTTGCGATCTGCTTCGGCGCGGGCACGTTATACGCGTTGATCGTTCGCGGCGCGTCGGGAAATCCGGACCTCATTCCGGCCTGGACGATCCCGCTGCTGCTTGGGGCTTCGTATGGCGTGCTCTCGGTCTGGCATGACCTTGGGCACCTTCTGGCCGGGCGCGTATCGGGCTTCGATTTCGATCGCATCGCTCTCGGCGGACTCGAGTTGTGCCGCAAGGAGGAAGGCGGTTGGAAACTCCGCCGCCGGGATCGGAGCATTTGGAGATACCTTCACATCGGAGCGCGGACCACGCGGCTCGATCGCCTGGACAGCCGGCTGGTCTTCATGCAGCTCGGCGGTCCGTTGTTCGAATTCGCGGCAGGCCTCGTCGCCTTCGCCGTTTCTCTCGCGCACCCTTCTCCCCAGTGGCGCGAGGTGTGCGGGATCCTGGCCGTCGTGGCCTTCAGCCGCTATGTGATGGAAATGGCCCTTGAATTTACGCGTGACAACGACTATACCGATGGGGCGCGCCTGGTGCAGTTGTGGGGGCGTCAGCCGGAAGGCGAGCGCTGGTGTGCGCTGCATTCGATCGCGCAGTCCCAGTCGGAACCGGTTTCGCCCAAAGACTGGCATGAATCCTGGGTGATCCGCGTATCGGCGGATCCGGAGTCGCCAGTTTACCCGGCAGGCTGCTTCTATGCCTACGCGCATTACCTCGACTGCAACAACCTGGAGAAAGCGGAAGAGTTCATCGAACGGCTCCGTTCCATCAAGGGCTGGCACAATCAGGATCGCGTGGCGGCGGAAGTCGCATTCTTCGAAGCCTTCACCGACCAGCGGTCACCCGCGGCGGAGCTTCGCCACGGGACGTTCGAACCGAGCCCTTCCGTGATGCGGATGCAGGCCATGGCTTTGGTCTCCGACGGACACGCCGGCGAAGCGAAAGAACGGATTCAGCAAAGCCGCAAGGCTTTGGGCCGCGGCGGTTGGGCGATCTTCGAGACTCGTTTGCTCGGAGAGATTGAACGGCGAATCGAGAAGAGCCGTGAAGAAGCTGCGAATGGAAATGCCGGCGGTGAGAATCAGGCGCCTGCGGTCGCGCCCGAAGATTTCGCGCAGTTGATCCGCCGCACCGCGATGTAGCGAAAGCTATCCCTTGAGGAGACGGATCATTTCCGAGAAGGAAATGTAGATGTTCACGGCGCCGAGTCCACTGAGAGCGCCGCGAAAATAGTTGCTCTCGAACAGGTCCATCATCCACACGCTTTGCGACGCGAACCAGTTGCGCGCCCACGCGTCCATCCACGGGAAGATCATCAGGAAGACGCCGGTTTCAAAGCAGATCACGACCACCAGAAGCGCGAGCAGCTTCGAGGTCGTCGACCGGGACGGCGGCGGCGGTGGCGGTGGCAGGTCAGGGGGCGTCATCATGATGTTGCGCCGGCCACCATCGTCAATTCCAATACCGGCTGCCGTACAGGATCGAAGCTGTAGCGGTGCAGCCAGGTCGGGCCGTGTTCGCGAATCGCGGCGACGTGTTCCTGCGTGTAGTAGCCCTTGTGCCGGGCCAGGCCATACTGCGGGAACACCGCATCCCATTCGACCATCGCTGCATCGCGCGCCACCTTCGCAATGATAGACGCCGCGGCGATCGATTGGGACCGCGCGTCGCCCTTGATAATGGACTGCTGTTCGATGGGAAGATCCACGGTGCAGGCGTCGATCAAAAGATAATCGGGCCGGATGGAGAGCTTCTCCACGGCCCGTTTCATAGCCAGGCGCGAGGCCTGCAGAATGTTGATGCGGTCGATCTCGAAACAGTCGGCGGCGCCGATTGCCCACGATAGCGCGCGGTCGCGGATCCGCTCAGCGAGCGTCTCGCGCTTTTCGGCGTCCAACAGCTTCGAGTCGTTGAGTCCGCGAACGGGCTTTGCGGGATCGAGGATCACCGCCGCCGCGAACACCGGACCGAAGAGACACCCCCGCCCGACCTCGTCCACACCGGCCACGTTGCGAGCGCCCGCACTACGGGCGAGGCGTTCGAACGTGCTGCGGCATGTCGACGTTTTGCGAGCCAATGGGCCTTGGTAAAAGTGGTTAGTTCTCGCGTTCCTTGAGGCGAGCGGCCTTGCCCTTCAGTCCGCGCAGATAATACAGCTTGCTCTGGCGAACCTTGCCCGTACGCACCACTTCGATGCTGTCGATGACGGGCCCGTGAATCGGGAAGATACGCTCGACGCCAGTGCCGAAGGAGATCTTGCGGACCGTGATCGTCTCGCCCATGCCGCTGTTCTTGCGGGCAATCAGCACGCCTTCATAAGCCTGCAGGCGTTCCTTTTCGCCTTCCTTGATCTTCACCTGGACGCGGACGGTGTCGCCGATCCGGATCGCCGGAATCGCCTTCTTGTTCGCGTCATAGACATTCTGCAGCATCGCGTTCATCATGGGACTGTTCTTTCAACCTCTCCAATTCCAATTCTTCGAGCAAGCCTGCCGGAAGCAGATCGGGCCTCGACTGCGCGGTCTTGCGGATCGCGGTCTCGAGACGCCACTTGCGAATCTCTTCGTGGTTCCCACCTAGCAGCACTTCGGGAACCTTCCAGCCGCGGAACTCCGCCGGCCGGGTATACTGCGGGCAATCGAGCAACTGCAACTCACGCGACCCTTTGAAGCGCTTGCCTCGCTTGTCGCGGCCCTTCTTCCAAACCTTGTCCTCGACATTGAGGACGCTATACGATTCGTTTACCGTCGAATCCACGTTGCCGACCACGCCGGGCAACAGCCTCGCGACGCTATCGACGATCACTGCGGCCGCCAGTTCGCCGCCGCTCAACACAAAATCCCCGATGGCGACCTCGTCGTCCACCAGATGCTCGGACACTCGCGCGTCCACGCCTTCGTAGCGGCCGCAGAGGATCACCAGGCGATCCACTTCGCGGCTCCACTCGCGCGCGACGGTCTGGTCATACGGGCGGCCCGAAGCCGACACCAGGACGACCTTCGTCCGCGGCCCGCGTTCCGGCAGAATCGATTCCACCGCCGTGAACAGAGGCTCGGCTTTGAGGAGCATCCCCTCGCCGCCGCCAAACGGCCGGTCATCGACGGTCCGGTGTTTGTCATGCGTCCAGGAGCGTAAATCATGCACCTGGATCGACAGGATGCCGGACTTTACCGCTTGTCCGACAACACCGAACTCGAAGGGTCCGCGAAAGAACTCGGGGAAGATCGTAACGACATCGAATGTCAATTCAACTCCCGCAATCCTTCCGGCAGATCCAACCGGACTACCTTGCCAACCACATCAATCTCACGGAAGATCGACCGGTGATAGGGAACCAGAAAGCTCCGCTCTCCCGAATCCTCTTCCACCTCGAACCAGACCTGGCCAATCGCGTTGTCTTCCTGCCAGCCCGTGAACACACCAATGTGCGTATCCCCGTCATAGGCGGCGCATCCGACGATGTCGCTGAGGAAGTACTCGCCCTCCGGCAGCGTCACGCGCTCTTCGCGCGGGATGCACACGTCGTAACCGGCCAGTTCTTCCGCGGCGCTGATCGAATCGATTCCAACGAACTTGAAGACCGGATCACCACGGAAGTCCCAAACAGACTCCACTTCGGCCTCGCGCGTTGCATCGCCCTTCACGAGCGTCACCCGCTTCAGCTTTTGAAAGCGTTCGGGGTGGCTGCTCAGCGAATCCGCGATCAATTCGCCCTTATTGCCGCGCGTCCTGCGCAGATGCGCGACTGTGACGAACAAGGCAGACTACTCCAGGATTTCCAGGTTGAAACGCCGGTCCAGCTTCATGCCGGCCGCGCCGAGCAGCGTCCGGATGGAACGCGCCGTACGGCCCTGCTTGCCGATCACCTTGCCGACGTCGCTGGGCGCGACCTTCAATTCCAGCACGGTGACCTGCTCGCCTTCGACTTCGTTGACCGACACCTCTTCCGGCTGGTCCACGAGCGCCTTGGCGATCTCTTCGACTAAACCTTTGACGCTAGCCATTTGGTTGATCCTGTTGCCTGCCTGCCGGACCGATTGTAACAGTTACGCGAACTAAGCCGCAGCCGGAGCCGGGTTCGACTTCAGCAAGCGAGCCACGGTGTCGGACGGCTGCGCGCCGTTCTTCATCCAGTGGGCGATGCGGTCGTGCTTGAGGTTCACCTGCGCGGGCTGCGCAACCGGGTTGTACTGGCCCACGATCTCGATAGCCCGGGAATCGCGCGCGCGTTCCTTTTCGATCACCACCACGCGGTAGGTCGGACGCTTCTTCGTGCCGAACCGCGCCAAACGAATCATCAACATAATATTCTTACTTCACTCCTAGAGGTACGATCTCTCTTATTGTTACTGGTTACTGTCCGCCGCCAAACATGCCGGGGAATCCGCCGCCGAAGCCGCCCGGCATCTTGAACTTGCCCATGCGCTTGCCGAGGAAGCCTCCGCCGGTGATGGCTTTCATCATCTTGCGGGCTTCTCCGTACTGCTTGAGCAGTTGATTGACTTCCTGGACACTGGTTCCGCTGCCTTTGGCAATCCGCCGGCGGCGAGCCCCATTGATAATCAAGTGGTTGTTGCGCTCTTCCGGCGTCATCGAGTCGATGATGGCGACCACTCGCGTGATTTCCTTCTCGTCGACCTTCGCCTCTTTGAGCATCTTCATCGGCCCCATGTTCGGCATCATGCCGAGCAGGGATTCGAGACCGCCCAGTTTGCGCAACTGCTTCATCTGATCGCGGAAGTCGGCGAGCGAGAAATCATTCTCGATCAGCTTCCGCTGCATTTCCTCGGCCTGCTTGTGGTCGATGTTCTCCTGGACCTTTTCGATCAGGCTGAGCACGTCGCCCATGCCGAGAATCCGGTCCGCCACACGGTCGGGATGAAATGGTTCGAGCGCGTCGGACTTTTCGCCGACGCCGACAAACTTCAAAGGCTGGCCGGTGACCGCACGGATGGAGAGGGCCGCGCCGCCGCGCGCATCGCCGTCCATCTTGGTCAGGATCACACCGGAGATCCCCAGCCGCTTATGGAATTCTTCCGCGGACTTCACCGCGTCCTGGCCGGTCATCGCATCGGCGACGAACAGGATTTCGGCCGGATTGAGGAGGTCCTTCAACTGCTGCAGTTCGACCATCAGGTCGTCGTCGATATGCAGGCGTCCGGCGGTGTCGACCAGCAGGATGTCGCGTCCAGTCTGCACGGCTTCGCGGCGCGCGGACTTCGCGAGTTGCACCGGCTGGGTAGCTTCTTCCGGCGTGCCTTCGTAGATCGGGACTCCGACGCTCTTCGCAACGACGGCCAATTGCTGGCGCGCGGCGGGGCGGTAGATGTCGACCGAGACGAGCAGCGGCTTGTGGCCCTGCTTGACGAGGTACTTGGCGAGCTTGCCCGTGGAGGTGGTTTTACCGGATCCCTGGAGGCCGACGATCAGCAGCGGCGAGGGCGGTTCGTTGTGGAACCGCAGCTTCGACTGGTGCGTGCCGAGCATCTTCACCATTTCGTCGCGGACGATCTTGATGACCTGCTGGGTCGGCGAGAGGGCGGTGAGAACTTCCTGGCCGAGAGCCTTTTCCTTAATAGCCTCAATGAGTTGCTTGACGACGCGGAAGTGCACGTCGGCTTCAAGAAGCGCGACGCGGATTTCCCGCAGCGCGGCTTCCATGTTTTCCGCCGTGAGCTTCCCTTCGCCGCGCAGGTTTTTGAAAACCCGCTGCAGCTTCTCTGAGAGGTTATCGAACATGACTCTACTTCGAACTAGTTACTACCGTTGTCGGGGGAGTTGGCGCGCAAAGGCACACTTCCGCTTGTGGAGGGCAGCCTTTCCATTATAGCGGGTCCGGGCGGGGGTTGTGCAAATCTTCTTGCTTTAGTATTGCCGGATCCGCCAGTTGCGGTATTCGACCTTCATCGGCGGGCCGACGTGGACCTGGACGCCGAGGAGTCCTTCAGCGGTGCGTCCGGCGGTGTCGTCGTCGATGACGATGGTCATCACGTGGCCGTTGATGGTGTGGATGAGCGTGTTGCCGCGGACGATCAGGTGGACCGAGTTCCATTCACCGGGCGGATGGATCGCAGCGGCGGGATTGTCGAAGGTCGAGAGAATGCTGGGGATCGCGGTTCCGGTGACGCGGGTCATCTGGCCGCGTACGCCGAGGAAGAGACGGCCTTTTTCCTCGTAGGTGTTCCCGGTGTAGCGGTTCTGGCCGTCGATGTCACACTGATAGCCGCGCATCGCGAACTGGTTCGACGGCGTGACTTTGTCCGGTACGACGATGCTGCGGTAGTTGATGCCGCTGTTGCCAGCCTGCGTGATGCGGTAGTCGACCTTGAGTTCGAAGTCCCGGGGCTTGCCGCCGCGCCAGATGATGAAGGTGTTGCTTTTGATGACCGTGTCCGGCGTGATTTCCCCGACCATCGCGCCGTTTTCGACACGCCAGTATTTGGGGTCGCCTTCCCAGCCGGTGAGCGTGCGGCCGTCGAAGATGGACTGGAATCCCGGCTCCTCGACTCCCGCGGGGATAGGGGCGGGACGGTCGCTTTGCTTCGGCGTGTACTGTGCGAGCAGCGCTGTAGCCGCAGACAAGAAGAGGAGCAGTGGGGTCGTGCGCATAGAACCGGGTTGGCGGAATCCAGCATATCGCAGAGCCCGGCGGCGGTTCGACACTCGACACTTTTCGGAGTGTCGAAAAGTGTCGAATTGTGTCGAATTAGCCTCCCGCGCTCGTAGGGGTGGTTTCAGTTTTCAAATAGCTGCCGGGTGCGGAAACCCCTGCGGGTCCGCCCGAAGTACCTTTGTCGAGTGGTCAGGCCACTGCGAGCGATGCGGGTGTCGAAATGTGTCGAATTGTGTCGAATGTCTGGTCCGGGTATTCGCTCGCTGCGGAGGTGGAGTTGAGCAATCCCCGATCGATTGGCGCGATGCGGCGGATCGCGTCGTTGCGGCTGGCGCGATTGATCGCGCGGTCGACGCCGGAGGATAGGTGCGCGTCCAGAGTTTCTCCTGCTTCAGTGCTGGCGCCGGCGGTGTTTCGCAGAATCGCCTGGGCCGCGCGGAGGCGGGTTTGTTCGTTGTCGGAGGCGAGCAAGGCGCCGAGGGTTTCGAAGGCGCGGGCAGCAAGATCCTGCGCGGCGTCGTACATGGCGGCGCGATGGCGTGCACGTGCTTCCTTGAGGGCGTAGGTGAAGGCCGGGTGGTCGTGTTGCCAGTTGTAGATGGTCGACCGGTGGATTTTGTGTTCGCGCGCGACGGCAGCGATGGATCCGCCAGCAAGCAAGCCGGCGAGTACCTGGGATTGAATCGGAGTCAATTCAGGCATGAGAACCCTTTCCTGGTTCCAGGATGACAGATGGTCCCCAAGGAAAAATCTTGCCGGGTCCCCGCAAGCGCATGGGAATAAAAGAAATAAAAATATTGGAGACCCTGTGAATCACAAAACAGGCCGAAAATGTTTTAGAGCGACGGTTTTTCGGGAAAGAGGCCGGGCATCCAGCGCGCCGCGAGTGTGGAAGGAAAGGCAAGGCGGAGTGGCGCACGGGTGCTTTCAGAGACGAGGACGTTCTTTTCGAGCAGCGCAGCCACAATTCGGCGTGCTTGCCGTTCTCCAGTGTTCAGCAACGTGACGGCTTCGCTTCGCGGAAGTTCGCCGCGGTACAGGATCGCCTCAAGAACCAGACCTGCCTTGGGTGGAAGTTCGCCGACGCGGACCTCTTCCTCGGCCCACAACAGGATTCGGGCGCGAAGCCGCTCAGGTTGCATTAGCGTCTCCATGAAATCCACCTGATCGATGCATAGCTTCAGGAAGAATTCGGTGAACTCGCCAAGTGCTTCCTCGCTGAGGCTGCCGCGTCCATCGAGATCGTTGCGGCGCGGAAGGTCGCAGTTTGCGAGGAGTTGTTTGTAGGTTTGGACGTTGCGGGCAAGCCCCCGCGCGACAGACCACACGGCGCCCGTGTCGAGCAGGTTCGATAGCTGGGCATGTGACATCAGCCTTGCCACTCTGCCGTTGCCATCCAGAAACGGATGCATCCACAACAAGCGATGATGTGCGGCCGCAGCCGCGAGAATCCCTTCGGTCTTGCCCAGCCGGCCATATACGAGTTCGAACCGTTCCAGGAAGCGCGGCAGTGCGCCGGGACTGATCGCGATGTGCCGGCCAACTTGCACGTCGCGGCGTCGAATTTCGCCAGGCACGACTTTGATGCGCTCATGGGTTCCCGGATCTTCGACCCAAGTGAGCTCACCGGGGAGCAACTCGCAAAAGCGCTTGTGGATTTCGCAAATCGCTTCTTTGCTTGCCGCCGCTGTATCTCTCAAGCCGGCGTTGTCGATCCATCGCTGCACGGCGATGTGGGCGCGCGCTTCGAGTTGCAGGTCGCGGTTGCGGGCATCGTTGCTGTAGTCGTTCCTCAGCGCACGCTCGATGTCGATGGGATGCGTGTCATGTCCCTCGATGAGGTTTGAGTAATAGCAGTTGATCGAACAAACCAGATCCGCAAGGGAGGCTAGCAGCGGCTTGGGGAGACTGCGCTTGAAGCCAGCGGATCTCTGGGCAAGCTCCAGAGCGAGATCTGTGATTCTGCCTCGAAACCGGTATCCGCTTCCGAGAATCATCGGCTCCATGGCGGAGACGTGCTCGCCTCGATCTTCCATTTCGATGTCCGCTTTCATGGATCTACACACGCACTTACATCAAGCTTATTATCAGCATCTTGCGTGGATGTCAATCACCAGAAAGTCCACTGGAAAGTCCGGTTCGATGTCCGGTTTCAACGCGGGGCCCGAAAAGATGCCTGTCGGGGTTTAGAAATTTGAGGGGGGGATTGAGTTGGTGGACGGCATGGGATTCG
>CAZVKC010000020.1:0-13388 GCA_964627455.1 uncultured Solibacteraceae bacterium
GTTACAAACCCGCACGCTTCAGCAGATAGAACAACGCCGGCGTAATCAGCAGCGACAGGACCAGCGATACAGACACGCCGCCCATTACCGCGATCGCCAGCGGCTGCAGCATCTGCGCTCCCGATCCCACCCCAACCGCCAGCGGCATCATCCCGAAAATCGTCGCCATCGCCGTCATCAGAATCGGACGCAAACGCCGCCGCCCTGCCTGGAAAATCGCGTCCCGAAGCTCCATCCCCCGCGCCGTGAACTCCTGCTCTGCATCCAGCATCAGAATCCCGTTCTTGTGCACGATGCCAACCACCATGATCGCCCCCATGAACGACGAAATATTGAGCGTCGTGTGCGTCACCAACAGCGCCAGCAGCGAACCGAAACTGCACAGAATCGTCGCCGCCAGAATCGCAATGGGATGCGAAAACGACCGGAACTCGAACACCAGAATGATGAAGATCAACAGAATCGATCCCAGCAGCACATACGTCAACCCAAGAAACGATTCCTGCTGGATCTGGAACAGCCCGCCGTACTCCACATCCGTCCCCGGCGGCAATTGCACCTCCTTCGGCAATCTCTCGCGGATCTCCGCAATCGCCGACCCCAGGTCGCGCCCTTCCAAATGCGCCGTCACCGCCGAAATGTTCCGCAAATTCTCCCGCCGGATCTCGTACGTCGCCGCATCCACCTCCGCATGCGCGATGCTCGACAGCGGCACGGTCTGGCCTGCCGGCGAGGTCAACAGCAGTCCCTTCAGCGACTCGCTCGAAGACCGCGCGGCAACCGGATATCGTACGCGGATCCCGATCATCCGGTCTCCGCGAATCATTTGCGACGCCAGCGTCCCGTCGACGATCGCGGCCTGCAAGTCCGCGACATCCTGCACGCGGAACCCCGCCCGCATCGCCTTCTCGAGATCCACCCGGAAGTTGATCGACGGGCCGATCGGAATCGTGCGATTCTCGATATCCACCACGCCCTTCACCTTGGGCAGCCACTCTTCCACCTGCCGCGCCGCTTCCTTGTAACTCGCCTCGTTGTCGTTGTGCAGCTTGATCTCGATCGGCTGCGGCGACCACGCGAGGTCGCCCACCAGATCCTCCAGAATGTGCGGGAACTCGACTTCGATGCCGGGCTCCGTCGTCGTGATCTTGCGGCGCAACTCGCTCGTGACATCGTCCAGCGAACGGCTGCGATCTTTCTTCAACCGGATCAGAAAATCGCCCGTGTTCGGCTCGGCGATCGCCAGCGCCAGCCGCGCGCCGGTGCGCCGCGAATAGCTTTCGATCTCCGGCGTCTCGCGCAGATACTGTTCCACATGCCGCAGCACGCGATCCGTCTCCTCGAGCGACGTGCCCGGAGGCGTCCGGTAGTCCAGCACGAACGCACCCTCGTCCATCTCCGGCAGAAACCCGCTGCCCAGCTGCCAGTAGATCCCCACGGTCCCGGCGAGGATCACAACGGACGCCGCCATCACCAGCCAGGGATGCTGCAGCGACCAGCCGAGCGCCGACGTGTACCGCGCCGCCAGCCACCGCAGGATCCGCCCTTCGCCCGCCTGTTCCGCTTCTTCGATGTCCTCCAGCGCGGGACCTTCCCGCCGCCGGAACACCCATCCCGCCAGCACCGGCGTGAAGAAGATCGCCAGAAACAGCGACGCCAGCAGCGCGGTCACCATCGTCATCGCAAGCGCCCGGAAGAACACGGCCGTAATGCCGCCCAGGAACACCAGCGGCGCAAACACCATGATCGGCGTCAGCGTCGAGCCGATCAGCGCAGGCGTCAACTCCACGATCGCGCTCCGCGCGGCATCGGCCGGAGACTGCCCCATCGAAAGATGAACGATGATGTTCTCTACCATCACGATCGCGTCATCGATCACGATGCCGATGCACGCCGCCAGTCCGCCCAGCGTCATCAGGTTGAAGCTCATGTGGAACAGCTTCATGCAGACAATCGCGATCAGCACGGCAACCGGAATCACCAGAGAGGCAACCAGCGTCGTACGCCAGCTTTTCAGAAATCCGACCAGCACGGCGATCGAAAGCGCGAGGCCGATGAGGATGCTTTCCACTACCCCGCCGATCGAGTCGCGCACCAGCAGCGATTGATCGTAAAAGGTCCCCAACTGGACATCCGGAGGCAGTTCCTTGCGAAGTTGCCGCAGTTCCGCATTCACGGCGTCGGCGATCTCGATCGCGTTCCCGTCCGGTTGTTGCAGCACGTTCAGCAGCACCGCCCGCCGTCCGTCCGCGGTCACCACGTTGTATACCGGCCGTTCGCCCGGTTCGACCGTGGCGATGTTCTTCACCAGCACCGGCGTGCCCTTGACGACATCCACCACCAGATCCTCGATCTGCTGCTTGTCCTGCAGCATGCCCGTCACCGTCGACAGGTACAGATGATAGTTCTCCTGTAACATGCCGGAACTCGCGATGATGTTGGACATCCGCACCGCATCGACCACTTTGGTGAGCGGCATGGCGTAGCTGTTCAGCTTCGCCGGATCCACCAGGATGTGATACTCAGGCTGCCGTCCCCCGACGATGCGCGTCTCCGCAACGCCGGGGATCCGGTACATGCGCGGAGACAGCGTGTAATACGCCAGTTCCCAAAGGTCCGCCTGCGACCGCGTCGGCGAGGTGATGCTGAAGCCGAGCATCGGAAACACCGAAAACGTCAGCCGGTTGATGTAGAACCGGCAGGAAGCGGGCAGCGCCGGCGTGATCTGCGCGATCCGCCCCTGCACCAGGTGTTGCGCATCGCGGATATCGATGTCCCAGCGAAAGAAGATGCTGATTTCCGTGGATCCGCGCGCCGTGATCGAGCGGATCATGCTCACGCCAGGAACAATGCGGACCGCCTCTTCCAACGGCCTCGTCACGGTCAGCATCTGAACATCCACCGGCGTAATGCCGTTGTCGACCAACACCACCACACGCGGAAAGTCCGTTTGCGGAAAGATCGACACCGGCAACTGCGCCATGAACACGAGCCCCGCGATCGCGAAACTCAAAACGACGAGTAAGATCGCGCGGCCATGCGCCTGCACGAATCCCGCCAGGCCCGAGGTCATTTCCTGGACGCCTCCGGCAGCGTGACCGCAGTCCCATCCGCCATTCCGTAAGCGCCCTGAGCGATCACCGTCTCACCCGCCTGCAATCCCTTGGTCACCACTACGCGTCCGCCCGCTTGCGCCCCGGTTTCAACCGCTCGCTTCTTCGCCTTTTTGTCTGCGCCGACCGTCATCACGAAGCCGCTGCGGGATCCTTCCTCGAACTGCACCGCAGCCAGCGGAACCGTGACCGCCTTCGTCAGCTGGCCGGTCGTGATCTCCACCTCGCCGAACACCTGCGCGCGCAGTTCCCCTTTTGAATTGGGGATCTCGCACCAGACCTCCACCGTGCGGCGCGCCGGATCCACCGCCTGATTGACTACAGACACGCGTCCGCTGAACGTCTCACCCGCGTGATCCGAAGGCTTCAACCGGCAGGCGGCGCCGCGGTGCACCGCCGTCGCTTCGCTATCCGGAACCTGCGCTCGCGCCACCGCCACATCGAGATCGGCAATCGTGAACATCGGCGTCGAAGGCTGCGCCATGTCGCCCGGAAACACGAACTGTTCGGTCACATAACCGGCGAACGGACTCTTCACTTCCGCAAAGGCAAGCTGCGCATCCACTCCGGCCAGCCTGCCCTTCGCCTGTTCCAGCCGGCTCTGCGCGATTTCAATGTCGCGCCCTGTGGACTGCTTTTCCAATAGCACCAGCGCCCGCTGCGCGACTTCGAAATTGGCGCGGGCCGTCGCAAGGTCGGTCTGGCTGACGAGCAGATCCCGGCCCGGAATCGCTCCCTGGTCGAACAACTGCTTCCGCCGCTCATAAAATTTCTCGGCTTGGCCTAACGCCGCTTGCGTTGTAGCAACCTGCCCTCTGGCGCGTTCCAGGTCCGCCGGCACGGTGCCCGCCCGCATCTTCTCCAGCGAAATCTGCGCATCCCGAACCACTGCCGCGATCTCGTTGCGTTGCGCCTGCAGATCCCGGTTGTCGAGCCGCGCCAGTGTGTGGCCTGCGGCCACCCGGTCACCCTTGCGCGCGCCCAGCCCCACGATCGGAGCCGTGATGCGCGACGACACATTCGCCTGTTCCCGCGGAAACACCGTCGCAGGCGCATGCACGGTGAGTTGCACGTCCTGTTCTTCAGCCGGCGCCACTTGCACCGAAACCGTCGGCTTTACGGCCTCTTCCTCTTCCTTTTTGCCGCCGCATCCCGCCAGGACAAGCAACAACAACGTCACTAGTAAACGTCGATCCATCGTCATCTTCCGGCCGCGACCTCCAGGTCCAGCTTGGCGCTGAGATAGCCTGCAATGTTCGTGTAATAGCTCGCCCGCGCCTGCACGAGCTGATTCTGCGCGACCACCACGTCCACCGCCGCGCCTTCTCCGCCTTCGTAGCGGATCCGGCTCAGTTTGAAATCTTCCTCGGTGAGACCCACCTGCTCTCGCGCCTGTGCGATCTGCTCCAGCAGCCTGCTCGTACGCGCCACCGCCGCAAGGTATTCCTGGGAGTATCGCCGCTCAGCAATGGCGCGTGTTTCCGACACCTGTTGCGCCCGCGCTGTGAACTGCCGCGCGCCGTGCAGCGTCCGGAACCAGTCGAAGACCGGAAACGTAACGCCCGCTGTTGCGGCGTAGCCGCGATGTTGCCAGTCCACGCGATACGAGTCGAGTCCGTAAGTGAAACCGAGGCTCAGTTGCGGAAACAGCGCGGCCTTGGTTCGCTTGGCGTCGGCCAGAAACCCGGACTTCTGCGCGTCCAGCAGCGAGAACTCGAACCGCCTCCGGTACGGCGCAGCAGAACCTGCATCCGAATCAGGTTGCGGCGCCTGCTCGCCGGCAGCCTGGTCGAACACATCCTGAATCTCGAGGAGCGTACCCGCGTCGTTCGTCCAATAAGCCGCCAGATCCTGGTTCGCCAGCGTCGCCGCCAGTTCCGCCGACGTCAGGGTCTGCCGCAGGATCGCCACTTGCGTCGAAGCTTTCACTACGTCCGCGCGGGCCGCCTCGCCGCCTTCGGCCAGCAGTTTCACCCGGCGCTCGAACGCCTGACTCTCTTCGAGCGACGACCGGATGGCAGCCACCAGTTTTCGCGCCAGCAGCAGCCGGTAATATGCCTGGCTCACCGCTCGTTTGAGGTCGCGCTCTGCGATGCCCGAACTCGCCTGCGCCGCCTGCTGATTCGCGCGCGCCCGCGCCATCTCCGCGCGGATGCGGCCCGATGTGTCGATCTCCTGAAAGATCCGGCCCAGTCCGTAGTATTCGCGGATCGCATTCGCCGGGACAAACGCGTACGTCTCGCGATCCACCTGGGACGTACTCGTATAGATCGTGCCGAACGACGCCGAAGCATGTGGCAGGTATCCGGCGCGCGCAATCGACAGGTCGCGATCCGCGATCGTGCGATCCAGCCTGGCGATGCTCACCGCCGAGGGCACAGCCAGCGCCTTGCGAATGCAATCGGCCAGCGTCAACGGCACGGCGTCAGGGTGCTGTTGTTGGCCCTCAATCGAAAGAGCGCACGCAACAGCCAACAGCATTCCGGTACCGGCGGGTTTCCGCATCGCATCCAGTAGAACAACCGAACCTGAAGGAAGTCTGAAGATGCGTTCAGCGAACGTTCAGGAATCTGCGCGAAAGTAGGGACAGGGATGCAAATCTTGGTCATCGAGGACGACCGCCGACTCTCCGGCCTGCTCGAACAGGGGCTGTGCGAAGAAGGCTATCAGGTCGTGCCCTCGTTCGACGGACTCTCCGGCCTCGAAGCAGCGCGATCCGGCATGTTCCAGCTCGTCCTGCTCGACCTCATGCTTCCCGGCATCGACGGCCTCGAGGTCGCGCGCCAGCTGCGCAAAGCCGGCAACCGGACCCCAATCATCATGCTGACGGCGCGCGACTCCGACCTCGACGCCGTTCAAGGCCTGGACTTCGGCGCCGACGACTACGTCACCAAACCGTTCTCATTCGAAGTGCTGCTCGCCAGAGTCCGCGCCGTGCTCCGCCGCGGACCCGTATCATCGCCCATCATCATCTCAGTTGGGGATCTCGAGATCGATTCCGGCGCCCATGCTGCTTCGCGCGCAGGCCGGCTCCTGCCGCTCACGCCGCGCGAGTTCCGCCTGTTGGAACTGCTCGTTCGCAGCTCTCCGCGAGTCGTGCCCCGGCAGACCATCCTCGAAGAAGTCTGGGGCTTCGATAGCGAGGTCTCCGAAAACAACCTCGAAGCGTTCGTCTCGCAGTTGCGCGCCAAAGTCGATGCGGGAGCCGCAAACAAACTGATCCGGACGGTGCGCGGAATCGGCTACTGCATCCGCATCGAGGACTCACGGGAATGCTGAAGAACCGCCGCTCGGTCCGCTTCCAACTCGCCCTCTGGTATCTCGCCGTGCTCACCGCCGGCATGGCCGCCTTCGGCGCCGCGAGTTGGATCTTCCTCCGTGAGGTCCTCCTCGAGAACCGCTACCGCAGCCTCGACCAGCGCCTCGACGCCGTCGCCGCATTCATGCAAAACGAGGCCCGCGGCAATGCGCTCAGCGATCTCCGCGAAGAGGCTCGTGAATTCGCCACGGGACTTCCCCCGGGCCAGGGCTTCCGCGTTCACCTGCAATCCGGCGAACTGCTCTTCGAAAAGAAATACACCGATGCGGAGACGCTCGAAAGAACCCGCCACGCGGTGATCCGCGGCCATCCGCTCGACATGACGCTGGTGATCTCGATGGCGGACTTCCATCGCGTACTCGACACTCTGGCCCGCGTGATGTTCACCGCTCTTCCCTTGGTCCTGCTCTTCGCTATGGCCGGAGGCTGGTGGCTCGCCAGGAGAGCCCTGCAACCGGTCGGAGCCATGACGCACGAAGCCCGCCGGATTTCGGCCCGCGACCTCTCCGCGAGAGTCACCGTACCGTCCACGGGCGATGAACTGCAGGAACTCGCCGAATCCTGGAACGAACTGCTCGGCCGCATCGAATCCGGTGTCCGCGCCGTAAAGCGCTTCACCGCGGACGCCGCGCACGACCTGCGAACGCCGGTTACCGTCATTCGCACCTCTTCGGAACTCGCGCTGCGGCAGCCCCGAAGTCCCGAATCCTACCGGCAAACGATCGCCGCCATCGAACAGGAATCCTCCCAGATGACGGAATTGCTGGACCAGCTGCTGCTGCTCGCCCGTGGCGATGCCGGCGACTGGAAGTTCCGGTTCGAGAACGTGTTCGCCGACCAGATCCTGCGTGGACTGCGAACCTCCGCCGCCGCACTCGCCGAGAATCTGCAGGTCCGCCTGGCTTGGATGATTCCGGCAGACTCCATCATGATCCGGGCCGACGAAATGGCCATCCGTCGATTGATTATGATTCTCGTAGACAACGCGACCAAACACACGCCCGCTGGAGGAGATGTGTCGATCCGGTTGTCGTCTGATGCCGGCGCTTCCTGCTGCGAAATCGTCGTGGAAGACACGGGAACCGGCATCCCGCCCGGGGATCTGCCCCACATTTTTGATCGCTTCTATCGGGCCGACGCCGCCCGCACACCCGGCCAGGGAGTGGGACTTGGACTCGCCATCGCCCGCGCCATCGTCGATGCGCATCAGGGTGAAATCCAGGTCCAGCCACGGCCCGGCGGTGGTTCGATCTTCTCGGTTCGTCTGCCATTATCCACGCTGGCGGCGGAAATCGAGTTGAACCCTACGCACGCTCGTCACTCGTACCCTGATCCTGTTTGACGACTCGCCGCGCCGTCACATCCGACAAAGCCAGCATTCCCGACTCCATCATCCGCTCGATCTCCGGAATCACGGCCATGATCCTCGACGCTTCGTCCACTACGACGATCACGATCGGCTGGTCCGGACGCAGCAGGTGGCGCCCCCGGTGGATCTCCGCCGTCTCGCCGAAACCTTCCAGTCCTCGAAACACCGTGGCCCCGGCGACGCCGGCTTCACGACATTTCTGCAGGATCGCCTCGTAGGTCTTCCGGCCCTGATAACGATCCCCTTCGGAAAGGTGGATCCGCAGCAGCTTGGCGTCGCCCTTACTGTTGCGCATCGCCGGCCTCCTCCTCGCTTCCGCCGCCACCCGGCGCACGCGGATGAATCAACCGGATGACGTCGACGTCTGAAACGACGATAAGTCCATCCTGCAGCATCGATTCCACAACGGGTTCGGCCTCCAGAATCTTCTGGTCCGAGTCCACCACGGAGATCATGATCGGCAGGTCTTCGGATATGTGCAGCAGGTGCGGCCGGTGCGTCTCCCCTTTCGATCCGTAACCCATGATGCCGCGATACACCGTCGCGCCAGCGATATCCATCATGCGCAGCCGCTTCACGATCGCGTCGTAGAGCGGCTCGCCGTGCCATTTGTCGCGTTCGCCGAGAAAGATCCGCATCATCTTCGCCTTCTGCTGCTTTCGCTCGACGGGCGGAGGTTCGGTTGCGGGCGCCCGGTGCTGATTCACCGACTTGATGACCGTCGTATCGTGGACCTCGATCAAGCCGTCGACCACCATCTCATAAAGGGTCGGCAACACTTCTTCGACACGCTCGGCCGATTCGATGAATTCGATGCGATAAGAATACTCGGGCGTCTCCGGGGCATCCCCGCTGTGCGCGCGCTTCCGGTCGCCGAAGGCCAGTTTGGTCCGCAGCACCGACGCGCCCGCGATCCGCTTATGTCGCAGGTATTCGAAGACCGCCATCCAGAGTGGTTCCAAATGATGGCGGGTATCCTCGTTGACCCAAATCGTGACTTTCTTGGCGGGACCTTTTGGCAGCACTGGAATTCTCTCCCCTTCTCCTCCTGACCCGAAGATATCGGTCCAAGGAAATGGCCTCCTCGACAAGCTTGCGGAGTGCCGCGGGGAGGCAGTGATGGTGGTGACGGCACGATCCCACCGCAGCACTGCTCTATCTGTAGGAATCATTGGCTGGCCCGTGGCGCAGCAGCTCTGGCGGACTCCACCGCTTGCCTTGAATATACGCCGGTAGCCATGCGGGAACAACCGTCTGTTCCCGGCCATTCCACTCCGTGGAGCATTCGCGATCCCAGCGCACTGCGTGGCGAACCCGAGCCGCAGTCCGGCGACGCCTTCGGGTGGCAGAACGGCAGTCAGTCCAGGGAGCAGGGGTTCGCGATATGTTCGCGAAGCCGCGCGGTTGCATCATGCAACGACGAGCGCCGGCGAGTATGGACGACAAGAAAACGGAAAGCTTGAAGGTGACGGGGTGGTTTTGTCCCGGTTTGCGATCCTGATCGAGGCTCTGGCAGTCTTCTTCATGGTCACCGGCAAGAAGGTTAGTCCCAATCTGCAGCTTCGATCTCGGGAAAACAATGGGTTTGCGCTCGTGTCGCGCACAATAGCGCCAGAATCGCCATCTTCGCCGCTTGCAGCCAGGCTGGGCGTGATTTCGAGGTCCGGCGCATGTTTCTGCCCGATGGCAAATGAGCCAATCTTGCATGAATCCCTCGCCAAGGGATCGAAACGCGGCACGAAAAATGCCGGGACCAACCGCATTGCAGGCGGTCGGTCCCGGCCGTGGGGGCAAATCTCAACCGGAACGAGTGCAGTTAGAACCGGTAGCGGACCGCAACCTGCACCTGGCGGGCATCGCCGGCGCTCGTAATACTTCCGAACGCGGTGGTCCCAAACGAGGTGTTCGGATTCGAGAAGTTCACCGTGTTGAACGCGTTGAACGCTTCGAAACGCAGGTCGATCGCAGATCCCTCGGTGACCGCAAAGCGCTTCACCATGCTGATGTTCACATTGAACAGCTTGGGTCCGAGTGCGGCGTTGCGTTGCGAATTGCCTGGCGTATTCACAGCCTGCAGGGCAAATGCGTCGTTGGTCAGAAAACGCAGGCGGTCGACTTTTGGATCGATGCCCGTGTTGGCCGTCCCGACACGATTCGGGCGCAGACCGCCGCCGTTCCGGTTGAAGAACGTGTAGTTCTGGTTGTTGGCCGGATTGACGCCCGTCGACGCCAGCGTCACGTTGATCGGCAGCCCCGTGCGGGTGCTGAGGATGTGCGAAAGCTGCCAGCCTCCGAACAATGCGTCGGTCATGCGGTTCCAGTTCGCGCCGTATTTACGGCCGCGGCCGATGGGAAGCGTGTAGACGTTCGTCCAGGTGAACCGTTGGCGCGCCGTCTGGCTCTGCGGTCCGCGCTCGGCAGACAGCACGTCGAGGTACTGCGGTTGCGTACCCGCGTCGTAAGATCCCGCCTCATCGATCGCGCTCGCATAGGTGTAAGAGGCGAGCGTGTACCAGCCTTTCGAGAACTGCTTCTCGTACTTCAGTTGCAGGGAGTTATACCAGGAATGCGCACGCGTGGCGCCCATGGTGATCTGGGTCCACTGGGGGAACGGCCGGTTTGCGGCCACGCTGCCATCGACCCCGAACGGCGTCTGGTTCAATGCATAGGTGAATTGCAGGTTCTTGCCGCGATTGCCGACATACGCAACTTCGAACGTGGAGTTCGACGGCAACAGGTACTGCAGGGCCACATTGAACTGGTGCACCCGTGCGGCCTTGAAGTCTTTCTCCCGGGCGCGGAGCGAGATGATAGTGGTGCTGTAATTGTTGAAAATTCCGCTCGGCACAGGGTCTGACAGCTTGAACGGCGGCGGACCCGAACCAACCTGCGCGAGCGTAATCGGAATCAGTTGGGGCGGATTCAGAGGCAGGTTGATGTCGGAACCAAAAATGTCTTCACCCGAGAAGAACATCCCGTAGCCGCCGCGCAGCACGAGCTTTTGCGGGCGGATCTGCCAGGCAGCGCCAATGCGCGGACCGATGTTGCTATGGTCCGGCGTCACCAGGTAATCGGCGTCTCCCGTCGGATACACCAGCTTGCCCGTCGACGGATCGAAGTTGATGTTCTGCACAGGCTTCTTGCCGTAGAACGGAGTGGTGTATTCGTAACGCAGCCCGAGGTTCAGGGTCAGCGAAGGACTGACTTTCCAATCGTCCTGAAAGTAGCCGGCGTAGGCTTTCTGCAACTGCTCGACATTCGTCTGCGTGTTGGCGTTGAACTGCTGCAGGTACCCCGTAAGCAGGTCGGCGAGAGCCTCGCCGGTGAAGCGGGCGCCGAAGGTGTAGCGTCCGGCGGTCAGTTCGAGATCCTGGAACAGGTTGTTCTTTTGGCGGGTTTCGAAGCCCATGCGCATGGTGTGCGCCCCGCGAATGACCGACAGGGAATCGAGAAACTGAAACAGCTCAGGCGCCTGGAACTGCGGGCGGAAATTACGGGTGCCCAGGGAATTGTATCCGCTCACCGAAATCTGAGGGATCCCGCCATTGCCCTTGGCCACTGCTTCGGCAGGAAAGTTCTTGAAGCCGAACGCCGCCGGACCCTGTCCGTTAATGCCGGGGTTGGTGAATGTCGCGTAGGTGCGGTTGTAGCCGAATCGAAAGACGTTGATGACCGATGGCCGGATCGTGCGCGTCCAGGTGGCGCCAAAGCTGTGGTTCGTGTTGAACTGCCCGCCCTGGTTGTTCGCGCCGTCCGCGGGACCATCGAACAGCGCGTTGCGGTAAATGTCCTGGCGGAAAAAGCTCCAGCGGAACGAGAAGATGTCTTTCGACGACGGATTGTAGTCGCTCTTCACGTCGCCCTTGTGCGTATTTTCGGTACCGGCGCGGGTGACCCCGTAGTTGTTGATCGTCTGTCCGGAAGAAGCGCGTGTGCCGGCAAGGTTGGCTTCGGGATAAAGATCGACCAGCTTCTTGCCCAGCGCATCGAAGCGCGAGGCGGGGATGGTGTTGTCGGGCAATGGCAGGCGCGTATCGGGGTCCGTAATCGGGCGATAGAAAACGCCCCGCTTCTGCTCCGCCGTGGGAACGGTCACCAGAAGCGCATCTTCGAAGCGGCGGTTGAATCCCTCATAATCGCCGAAGTAGAACAGCTTGTTCTTCACCACCGGGCCGCCGATGGTGCCGCCATACTGATGCCATTTCAATTGCGGTTTGCCGGTTCCAATCAGATTGTTGGACCATGGCGTTGCCGCGAGGCTCGTGTCGCGATTGTAGTACCAGCCGGAACCATGCACCTGGTTGCCGCCGCTCTTGATGACCACGTTGATCGCCGCGCCGGCGGAACGTCCGAACTCAGCCGAGTAGCTGTTGGTCTGCACCTTGAATTCGCTGATCGCGTCCGGCGAAGGCTGCACGACCTGCGCCGAGAGCGCCTGGGCGTTGGTTGTGCCCTGGTTGTTGTCGACGCCGTCGATCACGTAATTGTTCTGCGCCTGGTAGTTGCCGTTAACGACGAACCAGCCAGGTCCGCGTGTGGTGGTGAGGACGGTGCTTTCGGTAGCGCCTGGAACGAGCAGCGCGAGGTCCGTATAGCGGCGGGCGGCGAGAGGAAGTTCCACCGCGACCGAGCCGCGGATCACCTGGCCGAGCGCGGCCTGCTCGGATTGAATGATATCGCCCGATGCCGACACTTCGACGGTCTCGGTGACGTTCGCCACCTGCATGGTGACGCGCACCAGTTTGCGCTCGTCGACATCGAGTTGAAGCCCGGTCACTCGGGTCGGCTGAAAGCCGGATTTCGTGACTTCAGCGAGGTAAGCTCCGCGAACAATCGGCGAGAAGATGGCGTAGCCTTCGTCTCCCGTAGTGCGTACTGTGACAACACCAGTGGCCGTGTTGGTTAACTTCACCGAAGCAGCGGCAACTGGCGCGGCCGAACCATCGCTGACGAGCACTCGGATGGTGCCGGAGTCTGTTTGGGCGATCGCTGTGGTTTGAGCCACAAAGACCGCGGCCAACGCAAGAAGGAAAAGGGATCTCATAGTGGAGGGTGAGATCTCTAGGGTAGTGAGCCGCTATGAAAACGCCATGACAGTTCGGCAAGCACTGCGTTTCAGCCCGGCGGAATGCTCGCATTCCCCGCAAAAACCCTTGTAACCAGGTGATCAGTTGCAACGCGCTCGCCGGAACCCTGGCAAGCTCTACCGCAACCTATCAGGCGACGTTCCCACTGGGGTCCAACGTCACGATCGCCGCGGCAAGCTGGTGAGAATGACAGGCAAACATAACGGCTGACGGCCGATTCAAGGGCCCGTCGAAAGGCGTTTTCTGACCGGCTTGGTGTCGCTCACAGCGCTCGGCCCTCGGCCTCATTTGATGTCGACCAGATTGATACTGCCCCTGGGGGCTTTCATCGATTCGTGTACGCCTCAATTTCCACCGTCCAACAGTTGTCTCACCATTGAAAGATACAGTCGAATCTGGCGTTAACAACCTATATCCCTATTGATTGCAGCAGCTTGCCGGTAAGCCTTTGGTAGGGAAAATCGCGGCTGATACACTGGGGTCGAGGATAGAGGCTTGCC
>CAZVKC010000020.1:13488-68669 GCA_964627455.1 uncultured Solibacteraceae bacterium
CGCAAAAAGCGTCAGCCCGGACCTCCCCGCAAAGGGTGTCCGGGCTGACGCCTTTCGAATTCGGTGAACCGGCTGTTTAGAACTGGTTCCAGAGGTACTGGTTGTAGACTTCGTGGTGGAACTGCACTTCCGCAGCCTTCACCACCGTGCCGAGCAACCGGGCGCAACGATCCGCCGAAGCCTGCTTCAGGTCCGCGTAGCGAGCCTTCACATCGGCGCCGAGCAGCGTCGTCGTCCACTCCGCACCACGGAAGTTCGCGATCGCGTCGTAGATGTTGTCCGGCAGGTAGCGTTCCGCCTGGCGCAGGTTCTTCACCTTCGAGATGTCGCCGTCGAGGCCCGTCTTGAAGATCGAGTACAGCACGAGGTACGGATTCGCGTCCGGTCCCACCGAGCGGACTTCCACTCGCGAACTCTTTTCGTTACCGATCGGGATGCGAACCATCGAACCGCGATCCACAGCCGAAGCCTTGATCTGGTTCGGCGCTTCGAAGTGCGGATCGAGGCGGCGGTACGCGTTCACCGACGCATTCAACAGCAGGCAGATGTCGTTGCCGTGGGTGAGGATGCGGTCCACAAAGCTCCAGGCGAACTTGCTGATCTTCTCTTCGCCCTTCGGATCCCACATCAGGTTCTTGCCGCCCTTGGACACCGACACGTTGGTGTGCATGCCGCTGCCGTTGACGCCGACGACCGGCTTCGGCAGGAAGCTCGCCGTCATGCCCATGTTGGTGGCGACCTGGCGGCAGATCAGCTTGTACAGCTGGATCTGGTCCGCAGCCGCGACCACTTCGCCGTAGCTGTAGTTGATTTCGAACTGCGAGGGCGCGACTTCCGGGTGATCCTTCTCGTTCTGGAAGCCCATCGCGCGCTGCACTTCGGCGCTCGCGTCGATGAAGGCGCGGAGCGGGTCGCCCGGCAGCGAGTGGTAGTAACCACCGGTGTTCACGTATTCGAACTTGCCCGTTTCATGGAAGCGGCGCTCGGCGTCGATGCCCTTGAACAGGAAGCCTTCGATTTCGTTGGCCGCGTTCAGCGTGAGACCCTTTTCCGCGTACTGGATGCCCGCGTATTGCTTCAGCACGCCGCGGATGTCACCTGCGTACGGCGAGCCGTCCTTGTCGATGACTTCGCCGAACACCAGCACCTTGCCGGCGCCGAAGAAGTCGGCCGGAGCCCAGTAGAACGAACTCCAGTCGAGGCCCAGGCGAAGATCGCTCTCGCGCTGCGCGGTGAAGCCGCGGATCGACGAGCCGTCGAAGGTCAGGTTGTCGTAGCTGCCCAGCAGGAACTTCTTGTCGTAGTCCAGCATGTGCAGGCGGCCTTCTAGGTCGCTGAACAGGACGGTGACGGCCTTGATACGCTTCTCGTCCCGGAGGTACTTGAGACGCTCTTCCTGGATCACATCAGCCGCAACACGGTCCCTACGCTGCTTCTTGGCGTTCAGATTCAGTTCTTCCAGCTCTTCGTAGGAGAGCGCTAGAAAGTTACGCAGTTCGTTCGACATCAAACTCCTTATTCCTGTGGCGGCTGGGGATGGATGCACACTGTCTGGTCAGATCCGCCTAATGACATGATAGCCGCCCGAGGCCCGGTTTCCTCAGTGGATCCACCCGTTTTCGGGTCGATTTTTTTTATGGACCTCATCAATGGAAGTTGATTCGAGCCCGCGGCGTGTTATCTCTTGGACACTATGGACCTCCGCGCCGTCCTCGACCGGCAACGCCAGGCGTTTGTGAAAAACCCCTTCCCCGAGGCGCACGAGCGCCGCGAAAACCTGCACCGCCTGCGCAAGTCCCTGCTGCGCCGGCAGGAGGATCTCGCCACAGCCATCAGTGAGGATTTCGGCGGCCGCGCACGCATGGAGGTCCTGTACTCCGAGGTGTTTGTGTCGGTCCACGCAATCCGCCACGCCGCCGAACACCTCGACGATTGGATGCAGGAACGCCCGGTTCCATTGGACTGGCCTCTGCAACCTGCCCGTGCCTACGTCATGCCGCAACCCGTCGGCGTCGTCGGCGTCATGGCAGCGTGGAACTATCCCGTGTTCGTCACCATCGCGCCGCTTGCCGGGGCTTTGGCGGCAGGTAACCGCGTCATGATCAAGCCGTCGGAACTCACTCCGCGAACCTCGCAACTCCTCGCCGACCTCATCGCCGAAACCTTCTCGCCCGATCACGTGACCGTCGTGCAGGGAGGCGTCGAGGTGGGACGCGAGTTCGCCGGCCTGCCTCTGGATCACTTGATTTTCACAGGCTCTACCGCTGTAGGCCGCGAGATCATGCGCGCCGCCGCGGACAACCTGACACCCGTGACGCTGGAGTTGGGAGGCAAGAGTCCGGCGATCATTGCGGAAGGCGCAAACCTCGCGCGAGCCGCCGGAAGCATCGCCTACGGCAAGCTGCTCAACGCGGGGCAGACATGTATCGCGCCCGATTACGTACTGGTCCCCAAGCCGCTGCGGGACCGCTTTGTCGAAGCCTATCGTGCAGCCGTCGAAAGCATGTATCCGCAAGCGGCGTCGAATCCGGACTACACGTCGATCGTGAACGACCGCCATTTCGCCCGTCTGCGTTCGTACGTCGATGAAGCGCGAGCGGCCGGCGCAACGGTGATCGAACTCGGCCCCGCCGCGCAAGGCCGCAAGCTGCCCCCGACCGTCGTGCTCGATCCGCCCGATCACCTGCAGTTGATGCGCGAAGAGATCTTCGGCCCCGTTCTGCCGGTCCGAGGCTATGGCGATTTGAGCGAAGCGATCGATTACGTGAACGCGAATCCGCGTCCCTTGTCGTTGTATCTGTTTGCGTCGTCCAACCGCGTGATCGACCGCGTTCTGCGGAACACCGTCGCGGGAGGCGTGACCGTGAACGACACGCTGGTCCACATCGTCGCGGAGAACCTTCCGTTCGGAGGCGCCGGCGCCAGCGGCTTCGGAGCCTATCACGGCCAAACCGGCTTCGACACCTTCAGCAAATTGAAGCCCGTCTTCCGCCGCCAGGGTATCGGACTCGGAGTTTCCCTCCGCCCGCCCTACGGCAAACTCCACGAATGGATGCGCCGCATCCTCATCCGCTAGCGCCGATCAATTCGTCCATTCCGATGGTGGAATGCCGCTTCCCTCGATAATCGACCGCATCGTGCCGAGCGGCAACGTGCGTCCGCGATGGTAAGGGACGATCACTTGTTTCCCGGTCTCGAAGTTGCGCCACTTCTGGTGACTGCCGGCTTGGCCGATCAGTGAGAAGCCGTGCCGCTTGAGGATCCAAATGATTTGATCCGCTGTAAGCCGTGGAGTTCCACGCTCACCCAATCACGACCTCAAATAACTTGGCGTTCTCCGGCAGTGCAATCTCGCTTGGCTGGAGATACAAACGGATTGCTTCTTCGATATTCTCGCGGGCTTCCTGCTCATTATCACCAGCCGAAGCACACCCGGGCAGTTCCGGACACACCGCCGAGAAACTGCCGGTTTCCGCGTCGTACTCAAGCACGATCCGAAACTTCATGACTTCAGTGTACGCCTCGTAGCGACTACGCGACCTTGTCGAGGAACTTCTTGGCTTGGGCGATGCCTTCGAACTCGGGGGTCTTCTCGCCTTCGAACTCGATGCCGACATAGCCCTTGTAACCGGCGTCCTTCACGATCTTCATCAGCCGGTCCATGTCCATCTTGGTTTCCTTGCCGTCCGCGCCGAACTCCCAGCACTTGAAGCTCACGCCCTTGGCGTACGGCATCATCTTCGCCACCGCTTCATAGCGATCGGTCTTGCCGTAGAAGTTGCCGAAGTCCGGCAGCAGGCCGAAGTTCGGAAGGTTCACCATCTTCATCAGCCGCACGAGGATGTCGGGATCTGACGACAAGCCGCCGTGATTCTCGATGATGATGTTGATGCCCGCGGACTTCCCATACGCACACAGGTCGGCGAAGCTTTCCGAGCACGCCTTCAGGTATTCATCGATCTCCTGCGGCGTCTTCGGCGTCTTGTCCGGATACATGTTCGTGCGGATCGAATGGCCGCCGAGTTCCGCGGTGATGTCGACCCACTTGTAGTGGTTCTTCGCCGCCTTCATGCGCTCCGCCTTCACCGAGTGCCCCATGAAGCCTTCGTCATCGCACATGATGAGGACGCACTTCGTGCCGGTCGCTTCCATGTTGCGCTTCAAGCGGCGCACATAGCCCTGCGTGGGAACTTCCCACAAACCGTTGACGAACTCGAGCCCTTCGATGCCGTACTTCTCGCGGGCGAACTTCGGGAAGTCGATGTTCTTCAACTGCCCGCTTTGGATGGCCTTGTGTACCGACCACTCGGCGAGCGAAATCTTAAACCACTTCTGCTGCTGGCCAAAAGCCGAAGCCGCAGCGGCGGCGGCGAACATGGAGGATGCGAATTGACGGCGATTCATAGCAGGATCTTCTTTCTCAGATCATGTTAGCAGCGGGTCCGCGAATGTGACATCCTTTGGGGAACACATGAAGAAGTCGGTATACGCAAAGCAATTGCCCGGCGAAACGCCTCCCGATGCCGAAGCCATCGCCAAGCTCCTCGAATTGAGCCTCACACTGCAAAAAGCGGCGCCCTGGCGATACCTCGCGGACTCACACCTCTTTGCGATCGAAGTCGCACCGGGACGCGTGTATTACGGGCACATCCTCGGAAGCGCAGGCGAGTTGGAACGCTTCCAAATGCAACTCGGCCCCGAAGGATACTGGCTGATCGAGGATGTGTTCGAGGCCGTCGTCCAGTCGGCCGAGCAGATGTTCTCCCGGACCCTGCTTGTGTGGGTCGAATTCGCCGCCTCCAGAGAACTGACTCCGGCCGATAAGGACGCACTGAGAACCGGCGGCGGGAAGGTCACGGCCCGGGTAAACGTCCCCCAATGGCGCGCTGCCCGGCCTTTTTGCCTGCCCTGGTATCCCGACGCAAACGAAGTAGCGGACCTCATCCGCGCTCTCGAGCTATCCATCCCGTTTCTTTCCAGTGAAGCGGCGGTGCACCGGGACAAACTCTGGGCTGACCGCTCCCGCTTGCCCTGGATTGGACGAGACGGAACGGTCTCGTTAGAGCCTGTTCCGCACAGGAAGAACAGGCCAGTCGAAGCCGGTCATCCGGTCCCGGTGGACGAGAAGTTGGTGTCCAAGCTTCCCCTGCCGAAGGCGTCCGCTCCCGGCGTGACGCTCGAGATCGCGCACTTCGTAGCGCCGATTCCCATCGCTCCCAGGGACCGCCGCCCCATCCTCCCGCGCGTCGCCATGTGCGCGGAGAAGCGCTCCGGGTTCATGTTCGAACCGGATTTGACAGAGGCCGACACCGATCCCGGTCCATCAATCGCCGCCGTGCTGCTCAAAGCCGTCCGTGAGGTGTCGCGCGACGCGCGAGTCCGCGAAGTCCACGTGGCGAACGAGGCCGATGTCACACGCCTGCAGCCGCTGTGCGACCGGCTGGACATCAAGCTCGCTCGAAAGAAGCATCTGCATGCTGTCGATCACGCGATCGAAGCCCTTCGGATGAACGTGTTCTAGCTAGGGCGGCCGTTTCACTCGCGGACGACACGTACCGTCAGTGCGCAGTCCGCGGACCTGCCGTCAGTAGTGACGGCACGAATCCGGACGCGGTGGTAGCCCGGCTCGTATGCAGATGTGTCCCAATCGAATGCGAAGTTCGGCGACTCGCCTGCGAAGTCCCCGGCCTTGACGTCATCGACGAAAAACTCGAGCGCGGCAGCGGCGCCGCCGGCCAGATTCGCGAGTTCGCCCTCGACGCGGAACACCCCGGACACCTGTGCGCCGCCTTTCAGGTTGCTCAGGTAGACCATCGGCGCACCCGGGTTGCGCAGAGTCACCACATGCCGGTCTTCGCGGATCTGACCGGCGGTGTCCTTCACTCGAATGACAATCTCGCGCACGCCATTCGGCGCGGCTGACGTGTCCCAGGTGAAACGATAGGGCGGCTTGACGCTTTCGACTCCCATCGGCTGGCCGTCAATGTACAGTTCTGCATAGTCGAGCCCGACATCGTCGGAGGCCGCGACGTCGATGGCCACATCACCCGTTACGGTCGATCCCGGCGCAGGCGTGCGGATCCACGCAAACGGCGGCAGGTCGTGCGCCTTGTCGTTCCAGATGCGCACCATCGCGGTTTCGGCCGTCTGCTCGACGATGTCAATGTTCCAGCCATAGTGGCCGTCGACATCGCCGGGGTTGCCGGTTCCGCCTGTCACGCCGAGGCCGATGTTTGCGCCTGTATAGGTGCACGACATCGTCCCGACATTTGCATTCGCGCTGCAACGCCAGCGAAGTTCGTCATCGGGTCCGTATCCCGGCGCGAGAAGCGCATACGGCTTCGTGGACGGCGTCACGACACTCGCGTCCCATTGCCTGGTGACCCATTTCCACGCCGGCGGATCGTAGCCGGGTCCACGGCTTACATGCTCGGCGCCCGCCCAATATCCCTTTGCGTCGGAGAACGACGATACGGCAGGCCGCCCCTCGTAGAAGTTTCCCAGGTAGGTAAAAGGCGGACTGTCGAGCAGGCTGAATGGCGCATCACGAGGCGCCATCCGGCTGTTGAGATTGGCGGCTTCACTCTCGTATCCTTGCGCCACGAGCGCAGGGTCGCGATAAGGTTCCGGATGCGCGTCGACCACCAGCATGCGTCCTTTCGGCCCGAAACTGGGCACATCGAAGAGGTGATTCGCCACTTCGTTATCCGAGTAGAATTCGTTGTTGTACCAGACGAGAAGCCCGCCGCTCACCGGGCCGTAGCGGAACTCCGGATCGCCGACCGCGCGGTCGAAGCCGCCGTTTTGCGACGTGTTCCGCCATTGCAGGTAGTAATGCTGCGCAAACCTGCGAACTCCGTTGCTGCGCTCCCACGGCGCGGTAAGGGACCAGCGAACATCGGCCGATTCCAGGTCATCGGTCATCAACACATTCGCGCCGTCGAGGATTTGAATGTCGTCTATGAATGCGCCGTCGAGATTGACAGCAAGATCCGTAAGGTAAAAGAAGCGGATCATGACCTGTCCGCCGGTAAGCGCGGAGAGGTCGAAGGTCTCCGGCACGAGTTTGGGATACTCGCGGCTCATTCCCGTGAATCCGCCGACTTTCGCGGCGCACATATCCGCGGGCAGTCCATTGACTTCTCCGGTCCAGTCGTCGGCGTGGGAGCACGTGGTGTGTGAGTTGGTGAGTGTGACCCAGGTCCGGCCGCTGTCGTTCGAAGCCTGCACAAACAGGTAGTCGTACTGGCTCTCCGTATTGTGGGCGAGATTCAGAGAGAGTTTCGGACTCGTGCCGGCGACGAGCAGAACGGAATACAGTTGCGAGAGTTTCGATGAACTGTTGCTCCTGCTGCCGCTCCAGAAGTAGCGGGCTCCGTTGGGCTGCACCTTCATGGCCCGCTCGCCATCGGGCAATTCGATTCGGGCGGCGCGCACGGCGCCGGATCCCGCCACGGATGAAAAGTCGCTCGCCTGCCCGAGCTTGATGACGTATTCCTTGCCGGGATCCGAAATCACCGCGGGTTCGAGCCAGCCCCATTCATCGAGGTGCAGGGGATCGAACATCGACGGATAGGCGCCGATCGGGAATCCGGTCCAGTCGTCAGCCATCACGGTCCAGAATCCGGCCGAAGTCTCGCCGCCCTGATACGCGTACAGATCCGCCGCGCCGAGATTGTGCCCGAACTCATGGGCCAGCACGGAAACGCCGGAGTTCTCGCACATCATGATGTACGGTCCCGCGCGCAGGCCGGGCTTCACTTCATAGGCCGGGCGAATCGCTGACGAATGCGACCAGAGCCCGCCTTCGCCGTAATCGGTGCGTCCCAGCAGCGTTGGCGCATCCTCCTCACCGAGGCCTGCGTAGATGATCCACAACCGGTCGATCACGCCGTCACGGTCACGATCGTATTGGGACCAGTCGAGGTTCGGATTGGCGGCCTTCGCGGCCTCGATTGCGTCGATGACGAGCGTACGCGCGTTGCCGGCGCCGGGGATGGCGCCGTTGTGCTGCGATACCGAACCCGTAGGCGCCGAACGCCGTCCCGGGCAGGGATCGGCGCCGTACCACCAGATCGAGTGCGGAACCTGCACCCATCCGAGCACGTCGCCTTCGATCGAATACCGGCCGCCCGAAGCATCGAGGTAATAGTTCCGCACCGACTTGCCGCCGAGGTTCACTTCTGCGACCGAGCCATCCTGGCGTTCGTAGGAATACTGCACACCGTCGCCGAAGGCGATCGACTCGTAATAGGTTCGTGAGAAATCCTCGGACCAGATCATCTCGCCGGACCGGTCCGCCCGATTCAGCGGGCGTTCGATCCTGTTATGCAGCGGCCCCTTGTAGGTAAAGCGCTTGGGTCCGGTCAGCCCGTGGGCCTTCACGATGTTCGAACAGTCGCCGGACCTGCCGGTCCACTCGGAGCTGTCGACAATGCCGTAGGGATCCCAGGTCGACTTGCCGGGAGTGAACTCGAAGGTGTCGGTTCCACCGAACTCGACCAGGATGATGAGGACCTTGTCGGTTCCCGCCTTGAGATACGGGATGGCGGAGATGCCGGCTTGCTTCGCGGCGGCCTGCCGTTCGAGGGCTTCGCGGCGGCGCGAGATCTCGATCGGATTCGGCTGATCGTAGTCTTTCTGGAATGGTTGGGAAAAGAGGGGAAGGTACAACAGCAGGAGGGGCAGGATCGTTGCACGCATAACGGGCTCCGGCAACCATGCATGCACGCTTTGGGCCGCGCCAGGACCGGGGCATCCCGGCCGCGTATGTGAGGAAACCAACGCAGTAGTGGGGATTAGGGCGCAAAGTACGAAGGCCGCGCAAGTACCAGTCTTGCGCGGCCTTTCTGACACGATCCGGTATCGAGGCTTAGACGAAGCGGTACTTCTTCGTGTTGTTGTCCCAGAGGACCTTCTTGTTGTTGCGGTAGGAGAGCGTTGCGAGGTGGCCGCAGATCGCGGCTTCCTGACCCACCGCCGGGGGCGCGATCGGCTTCGCGTTGCCGCGGACCGACTCGAGCCAGTTGTTAATGTGCGCTTCCACTGCCTTGTTGTCGTTGCCGGGCAGGTGGATCTGCTCGACCTTGCGAGCCTTGATCTTCTCCGGAGCCTTGCCCTGGAAGGTTTCGGGGTAGAAGTTCAGGTACTGCCGGCTGTTGACTTCGATGGTGCCTTCGTTGCCCATGAACTGCTCGCCGTAACCGTAGTGGTCGTTGCCGAAGTAGCAGCTGTAGTTGATGTGGAAGTTGCCGGGGTACTCGTAAAGCGCGCTGAGCGTGTCGGGCACTTCGCGGTCATCACCGGTCCAGCGATAAATGCCGCCGGACGCCATACAGGAGTTCGGCACCGCCTTGCCGACGACGAAGTTGGTGATGTCGGTCTGGTGCACCAGCAGGTCGGTCGAGATGCCGCCCGAGTAATCCCAGTACAAACGCCATTGATAGAAGCGTTCCTTGTTGAAGGGGCGCTTCCTGGCCGAGCCGATGAACTTGTCCCAGTCGGTGTTTTCGGGCGTTGCATTGGCGGGGATTTCATAGCGCCACGCCGGATTGGTGTCGAGCGAATTGCGGTACCAGAAGGCGCGCACGTAGTGCACTTCGCCGATCATGCCCTGGGCGATCATTTCCTTCGCCTTGATGTAGAGCGAATTGCTGCGGTTCTGGGTGCCGACCTGCACGATCTTGCCGGCCTTCTCGTGCGCCTTGAGCATTTCCCAGCCTTCTTCGATGGTGTGGGCGAGCGGCTTCTCGACGTAGACGTGCTTGCCTGCCTTCATCGCATCCATGAACATCTGGAAGTGGAGGTGTTCGGGGGTGGCGATGATGACGGCGTCGATCTTGGGATCGGCGAGGATTTCCTTGTAGTCCTTGGTGGTCTTCGGCGTCTTGCCTTCCTTGGTCTGGACAAGATCCTTGGCGCGATTGAGGCGGTCGGTGTAGGCGTCGCAAACCGCGGCGATGTTACCCAGGGAGGCGGAGCCTTCGTAGTAACGCTGGGTGAGGTAGTAGCCGCGTCCGCCGGTTCCGATGACGCCGATTTGGATTTTATCGTTGGCGGCGACCGCCTTCTGCATGGCGGCAGGCGCGGCCGCAAGACTGGCGGTCTTGATGAGGTTCCGCCGGGAAACAAGGTCACTCATGGTTGATACAGGACTCCTTCTGATCTAACTTTTCAGCATATCAGCCCCGCGACGTCTGCTAGCATCGTCGCTTATGGAAAAGGTGAACCTGCGGGAGAAGTTGGCGCTCTTTTCGGATCACTGGAATCCGCGAATTGTGGGGGAGTTGAACGGCCAGCAGGTGAAGGTCGTCAAGTTCCAGGGCGAGTTCGTGTGGCACGATCACAAGGACGAGGACGAGATGTTTCTGGTGCTGCGCGGCGGGTTTCGGATGGAGTTCCGCGATCGGGTGGTGGACTTGCGCGAGGGCGAGTTCCTAATCGTGCCTCGTGGAGTGGAACACCGGCCGGTGGCGGACGAGGAAGTGGAGGTCCTGCTGTTCGAACCTGCGCAGATCAAGCATACGGGAGATGTGGTGGCCGAGGTGACTCGCAGCGAGTTCGAGCGGATCTAGCGAGCCGCGGCGAACAGGGTCCACGGCCGGGCTTTGATGTCGCGCAGTTCGGGGTTCTGCCAGGCGAGTTCCGGACGGCGTTTGACGTGCGCGGCGGCGTGGAACGAGGTCCCGCAGGCGTGGCCGATGGCGGCGGTGAAGGAAAGGTTCGCGGCGAGCTTCGCATCGACCGCTTTGTTTTGCACGGATCCTGCGGCGCCGTAGGGCGGGGCCCAGCCTTTCACTCCGCGCGGTGAAGATTCGATGTGACCACACAGGGTGCGTTCGTTGGGTTGAATGCGGCGGTCCACGACATCGTAGTGATCGGCGAGGAAGCGCTGCGCGGCAGCGAGATCGATGCGGCCTTTGTGTTCCTCGAGCAACTGCCGCCAGCGGGCGCGGCGGGCGAGCGGTCCTGAAGTTGCATCTCGAGGGTCGAAGTCCGTTTCTTCGGCGGTGAGGCGGGGATCCACGGGGAAGTTGGCGCCGGCGAAGTAGCCATCACGAGTGCGCTCGAGCGTCACGTGTTTGAGGCCGAGTTCGAGGCTGGCGATCTCGCCGGAGCGATAATCCGCGAGCAGCCAGTTGTTGGCGTATCCGCCGTTGTTGCCGTCTCGCATGATGCGAATGAAATCGTCGATGGACTTCGCGTGCTGCATCGCGAGGCGCGCGCGCACGAATTCCGGCGCCCCCTTCTCGTCGAAGCCGTGGAAGTTGCTGATGGTCGTCTCGGTGATGATCAAGCCGCCGGAGGTGACGGCGAAATCGTCGCCGGAGTGGATGAGTCCGGGAACTCCGTCCATGAAGAAGCGCTCGCCGTTCGCCGGCTGGACGTCGAACAGGATGTTCCAGTGTGCGCCCGACAGATAATCCGACCAGCAATTGTGCGCGGCGACGACGCGGCCGTCCCTTGTGTAGGATCCTGCGGCGACGAAGGCGCTGCAGCGTTCCGCGACCGGCATTCTGCGGCGGCTGCGGTTGTCGAGCGCATTGACGTAGTAGGGCAATTCGAGGGAGGCGTTGTGGACCACGAGGTCGATGAGGTCGAGCTTCGATCCGGCTTCGCGCAAGGCAGCGGCCATCGCCCGGAGTTCGCGCTGGATTTCAGAAGGCGCGGCCGGCCAGAAGATCCGCTCGGCGGCCTCACGGAAGAACGCGTAGGGGCGGGAGTCGTGGGTGAGTCCCAGGGCAACTGCGCGATGGGCTGCCTCGATTTCGCGGGCGAGGATCCTGCCGTGCTGGAATCCGATCTCTTCGGCTGTGCCGGCGAGCCGGACGACGGTCCAACCGTTTTGGGCTCTGCGGGGACCTTGTGGATGCCGGTTCGCGGCGGCCATGGCAGGCGGCAGAAGTCCGAGCAACAGGCAGTCGCGGCGGTTCATATGAATACTCGAATAGCATGGACCTCCTCGTTGGCGAAGGGGGTCCACCGCAAAAGTTACCTAGTACCTACACCCGAGAGGGGTCAAGTCCGATCACCCTAATGCGGGGGTATAGTCGGGTAAACGCTCGACCTGCCCCGTGTTATTGCACCCGGAACAAAACATGACGAGCAGTATCTCCCTTTTTGCATTCGAGTCCCAGCCGATCGCGATTCGCGGTCTGCAGGCGCTCGCTTCGGAAAACCCAGACATTCGCTTGAGCGGTTTTGCATCCGTTTCCGCCGACGCAATCGACAAATTGCGCGAGGAACCGGCGGATGTCGTTTTGGTTGACCAGCATTCCGGACTGCGCGCGGCGCTCCAGTTCGTTGCCGACTTGCGGCAGATTGCGCCCCGGACCTCCTCGATCCTGTGGGTACAGGATCAGGGCGAGATCGACTCGTTGCGGGCGATCCAAATGGGCGTACGGGCAGTATTGCGGAAGACCCTTCCGCTCGAGCAATTGATGGACTGCGTGCGAACCGTGGCGGGCGGCAATATCTGGATGGAGCAGTCGGTCGATACGCACACGCAGCCGGGATGGCGTCCGTCGCCGAAGTTGACGCCGCGCGAGCGGGAGATTGCGATTTGCGTCTGCCGTGGCATGCGCAACCGGGAGATCGGCGAGCGCCTGGCCATTACACCGGGCACGGTGAAGGTCCACCTCATGCACATCTTTGAAAAGACGGGCGTGAAGGATCGTTTCGAGCTGGCGATCCACGGGCGCAAAGTGTTGGGCCTCGATGCGGCTCAGGCTACGGCGGTCATCGGGCCGGAAGAAAACTCGAGAGTCGCCTAAGGCGCGCCGGACCCTAAAGGAAAACCGGAAATCGAACGAAGGTTCCTAGCAGGACCTTAGTACTCCGGTGAACGATCACAAGACAGTTTCCCAAGCGAATCCTACCCGGCCGGGCGACGTTGCGCCAGAGGCGGGCATTGCGGCACTTTCGGATGCGATGGCTGCTTCGCAGGGTGCGGCGCGCGCTGCCGCCAAGCCGGCCGTACAGGGCCGGTGGTGGAAGCCGTCATTCGCGGATGGATTCATCCTGGCGCTGGTGATCTGGACCTTTATTTCAGGGCCTCACGGCTGGGTGAGCCTCCTGACGGACGGCGACACGGGATGGCACATCCGCACAGGCGAGACGATTCTCGACACCGGCGCGGTTCCCTACACGGATCCTTACTCATTTTCAAAGCCCGGGCAGCCCTGGTTCGCCTGGGAATGGCTGTCCGATGTCGGGCTTGCGGCGCTGCATCGCACAGGCGGGCTGAAGGCGGTCGTTTGGTTTTCCGGGGTTCTCATCGCCGCGTTCGCAGGCGTCCTGCTTCGCTACATGATGTGGAAGGGCTCGAACGCATTTGTGGCCCTGGTGACGACGCTGGTAGCCGTCGGCGCCTGTTCGATTCACTTTCTGGCGCGGCCGCACCTGACGACCCTGGTGTTGGTTCCGATTCTGGCCTGGATGATCGAGGCGGACCGGCGAAAACCATCGAACCGGATCTGGTTGTGGGTTCCTCTGGTCGCCCTGTGGACCAATCTGCATGGTGGTTTCGTGGCGGGGATTATCTTATTGGGCGCGGCGGCAGTGGGTACGGCCATCGAGTGCGTTGCAGCGCGGAAATCGCTGGCGCCGGCGTATCGCTATGGGCTTCTTACGGCGGCCTGCGCGGCCGCAACGATCGTCAACCCGTACGGCATCGAATTGCACAAGCATGTGGCGGCGTATCTGCAATCGGACTGGATCCGCGAGGTGGTCAAGGAGTTTCAGGCTCCGACGTTTCGCGGTGAGAGCGCGATGGAGTTCGAGGGACTTCTGATCCTGGGGCTGGTGGCCGCGGCCTACCTGTTGCGTGAAGGGCGGATCGTCGAAACGCTTTGGATCGTTGGGCTGGCGCACATGGCACTGGGTTCGCAGCGGCACATCACGCTGTATGCCTCGGTGGCCGGCCCGTTCGTGGCTGCTTTGGTGAGCGGCTGGTGGGAACGGCTTTGCGAGGGGAAATCGAAGAACAGCCTGGGAGGGATCCTGGGGCAGTTGTCCCGCGACCTGACGCCGGTCTTCCGGTGGAACTCGATTTGGATCGGGTTGGCGATGGTCGCGTTGCTGGCGCTCGATGGCGCCGCAATGCACTGGCCGTCAGATTTTACGTCTCTGATGTTCCCGACGGCGATTCTCCAGAAGTACAAGGATCGGATCGCCGGGTCGCGGACCCTGACGACGGATCAGTGGGGCGACTATCTCATCTACCATAACCCTGCCCGGCAGAAGGTTTTTGTGGACGGCCGGAGCGATTTCTATGGCCGGGAGGTTGGCGGGGATTATCTCCAGTTGATCAACGCCGGGCACGACTGGGAACGAATCATGCAGCGGTGGGGCTTCAACTTCGTGGTCGTGCCGGCCGAGTGGCCGCTGACATCGTTATTGAAGCGTTCGGCGGATTGGAAGTTGCTGGAAGATAACGGCAAGGTCCTGGTTTTCAGCCGGGACGCTGGATCCGGGCAGGGACCAAAGTTCTAGAGGATTCGACGGAATCTCAAACCAAGGCTAATGAAAACCCCGCACGGCGCCGAAATTCATAGAAGGAAGGTCTTACATGGAATCGGGAAAGGTCGACACGCGGACCACCGGGACTGAGAAATCAGGTTCCGGGCGGCGCCACAAACCGGCCGACACCCGGTTCGGGATGGGCGGGCCGGTGCCGATCGAGTGGATGGATGGATTCTCGTGGCGGCTGCCCTCCGGTAAGGCGCTGGCCGAATTCGCGTTGCAGGCGGGGTTTCTGGCGCCGCTGATGTTGCAGATGCCGCGTCCGGGGTCGCAGAAGCCGTCGAAGAAGGGGAAATCGTAGGGCAATGCAGTGGAATCCACAGATCGCTCTCGCAGTGTTCATCGGCCTGGTAGCGACGGTCGAAGACCTGATTCGCCGGGAGATCCCGAACTGGATCCCGGTGGTCGCGCTGACGGGCGGGATTGGCGCTTCGGCGTGGATGTCGGGCTGGTCCGGACTTGGATCTTCTCTGCTTGGCGTGGTTCTGGGGTTCGCCGTGTTTCTCGTCTTCTACCTGCTGGGTGGAATGGGCGGGGGCGATGTGAAGTTGATGGCGGGGCTTGGCGCCGTGCTTGGCGCGAGCCGGATCCTCGAAGCGTCGTTGTGGACCGCCGCGCTCGGCGGATTGTTTGCCCTGGGGGCAATTGGATTTGGCGCTCTCCGTAAGAACGGGGAGCGGGTGCGACACATTCCCTACGCGCCGGCGATCACGCTTGGCGCATGGGTTGCGCTCATCCCGAAGTGATGAGGCGCGGGAGTAGGGACGAAATGGAGTGTTCGGCAGTGCGGTTTTTATTGCAGACGAAACAGCCGGGTAAGGCTGAAGGACTGGAGTAAGGAATGGATCGCAGATTTTTGACCGTTTTGGGCATCAGCCTTGTATTTGCGCTCGTGGTCTCGAGCATTTTCTACCAGATCAACGCTCGCGCCGGTTCTGGTCCGTCCGGTTCACCGGCGCAGTCGGAGACCAAGGACCTGGTAGTGGCAACCCGCCCGCTCAGCGTCGGCGTCACAGTCAAGCCAGGGGACGTCAAGATCGTCAAGATCTCCACGGATTCGTTCCCGAAGGGCGCATTCTCGAAAGATACCGATGTCCTGGATCGCCCGGTGTCGAACAACATCCTCGCTGACGAGCCGATTCTGGAAGGCCGCCTGGCGCCGCGTGGCGCGGGCGTCGGTCTCGCTCCGATCATTCCTCCGGGAATGCGAGCCGTGACGGTGCGTGTGAACGACGTGTCGGGCGTCGCCGGCTTCGTATTGCCGAACATGCGTGTGGACGTGCTCGTAACGGGGCGTCCGCCGAGCGGCGAAGGGTCGATCACACAGACCTGCCTGCAGAACATGATTGTGCTGTCGGCGGGCCAGAATCTGCAGGCGGACAACCGCGGCCAGGCGATCAGCGCCCCGACCGTGACGCTGCTGGCGGATCCCAAGCAGGCTGAAATTCTGACGTTGGCGAATCAGGAGGGCCACATCCAACTGATCCTCCGCAACGGCAGCGACCAGGAGATTACGCAGACTCCGGGCCGCCGCGTATCGGACTTGTTCCGCGCAGCAGGCACAGGGAAGGGTGAAGGCCGCAATGGCGGATCGAACAACGATGGCGAAGCGCCTCGTCCACGGCCGCGCCCGCGTCCGGCTGCTCCGGTCGCCACGGCGTCCGCGGCTCCGGTCTCCGCGCCTCCGCCGCCGGCTCCGCCGGATCAGGTGGTCGTCATTCGCGGCACGCAGAAGACCGTGGAAGTGGTTCGCCCCGGTTCGACGGGCGCGGCACAGCAGTAAAGAGCGAGAACAGTCCAAGGTACGGGAGAAAGTATGAATCGCACTATGAAATCAGCGGCTATCCTGACGCCGTTCCTGCTGCTGGCGCCGTTTACGACCCCGGCATTTGCGCAGTCGGGAGAGGACCTGCGGCTAACGCTCGGCAAGAGTGTGGTGATCGACTTCGCGTCGGATATCCGGCAGATCTCCACCAGCAATCCCGAGATTGTGGACGCGAGCCCGATTACGACCCGCGAAATCCTGCTGCATGGCAAGGGATTCGGCAGCGCGACGATGGTCGTTTGGAACAAGGCCGGGCAGCGTTCCTTCTACAACATTACCGTCGAGATGAATCTCGATACGGTGCGGAAACTTTTGAAGGAGACGTTCCCCAATGAGGAAATCAAGGTTTCCTCTTCACGCGACGCGTTGTCGCTGACGGGGCCGGTGAGCAGTCCGGCGATTGCCGAGCGGGCCGGGGCGATGGCGGCCGGGTTCGCAAAGACCGTCATCAATAACCTGACGGTGACGACGCCGGTCGAAAAGCAGATTGTCCTGCGGGTGAAGTTCGCCGAACTGGACCGCAACCTGGGCGCGCAGTATGGCGTAAACATCCTCTCGACAGGCGCCGCAGGCGGCACCATCGGACGCATTACGACGGGCATGTTCGGAGCGCCGACACTGAACGCAATTCAATCAGGCCGAGATGTCACAAACAGCTTTTCGATCTCCGACGCGTTGACCCTGTTTGCCTTCCGTCCCGACTTGAACCTGGGGGCGTTCGTGAAGGCGCTGCAGAATCGCGGCGTACTGCAGATCCTGGCGGAACCGAACCTGGTGACTTCGAACGGGAAGGAAGCAGCGTTCCTGGTGGGCGGCGAATTCCCGATCCCGGTGCTCCAGGGCGGCGCGAACGCGGCGGCTGTGACGATTCAGTTCAAGGAATTCGGCATCCGGCTCCGGTTCACTCCGACCGTGACCGCGAACAAGACGATCAAAGTCGACCTCACGCAGGAAGTTTCATCGATCGACATCGCGCAGGGCGTGACGTTCAACGGCTTCACGATCCCGGCGTTGTCGACCCGCCGCACGCAAACCGGCATCGAACTCGGCGACGGCCAAACCTTCCTCGTTTCCGGCCTGATCGACAATCGCGACGTCGAGCGGCTTTCGAAGATCCCGGGCTTGAGTTCGCTTCCGGTCCTCGGAGCATTGTTCAAGAGCAAGGATGTCACCAAATCGCTGACGGAACTGGTGGTCATGGTGACGCCGGAGATCACGACTCCGATGAACCCGGGCGACACGAAGCCGATGCTCGACTTCCCGAACGAGTTTCTGATTCCGCTGAAGACGACTGCGGCGCCTCGGACCGCGCCGGCGGGGGCCACGAGCACCCAGGCCAAGAACAACGGCGGATCTTCGGCAAGCAGCAAGAAGAAGGAAAAGAAGTAAACAGGAACACTCACGTTCGAGAATGCAATGACCTGGAAGAGTCCCAATTCGGCATCTGGAATCACGGCGCTGCTGATCTCGGCGAACCCGAATCTGAGCCTGGAGTTTCAGAACAGCCTGCAGAGCGCTAAGACTTTCCAGATTCTTGGCGAATTGACCGGCTATCCGAGCCCGCAGGTACTGGAGATGCGGTTGAATCAGCTCGGCCCGGAAGCGGTTCTGGTCGATGTAGCCACGGATCTGGATCAAGCGGCGGGCCTGATCCAGCAGTTGGTCTCTTCGGGCCGCGAGTTGCATGTCATCGGACTGCATCACAGCAACGACTCGACCGCGATCCTGCGAACGCTGCGGGCAGGAGCGACTGAGTTCCTGCATGCCCCGTTTGATCCTTCGACACAGCGGGAAGCGATCGCGAGGCTCGTTCGCATGCGGCAACCGGCTGACGAAGGAACGCAGCGGAGGCAGGCGGCGGGCAACCTCATTGTGTTCTCGAGCACGAAGCCCGGTTCGGGATCGTCGACGGTGGCGGCGCAGGTTTCATTCGCACTCAGCCGTTTGACCGGAGGACGGGTACTGCTTGCCGATTTCGACCTGATGGGTGGAGCCTTGGGGTTTTACTTGAGGCTCAACCATCGCTGCTCGCTGGTGGACGCGCTAGAGCATGCCGAGCATCTGGACGAGAGCAGTTGGGAATCCCTGGCCGAGCCCTGTGGAGGAATCGACATTCTGCCCGCGCCTGCGACGCCCGCGGTACTGCCGGTTGATGGAAACCGGTTGGGTGTAGTTCTCGATTCCGCACGCCAGAGTTACGACTGGATTGTGGTGGACCTGCCGGTCATTTTCCAGCGCATCAGCATGATGGCGTCGGCGCAATCGGACAGGTCCTTTCTCGTGACCACGGCCGAACTCCCGAGTCTGCATCTGGCCCGCAAGGCGGTCGCGCTGGTCGAGCAGATCGGTTTGCCGAAAGACCGGGTACAGATGCTGGTGAACCGGATCAGCCGCTGGGACGGGATCGGGACTGCGGATTTGGAAAAGCTTTTTAACTGCCCGGTGTACGCCAGTCTTCCGAACGACTATTTCTCGCTGCACCGCGTGATCACGCTCGGGCAGCCGCTCGGAGCCGAAGGCGATCTGGGCAAAGCAATTGAGAATCTGGCGATGCGTTTATCGAACCCCGTCCAGAACAGTGGCAAGCGAGCCATGCCGGAAGTAGCGCCGGGTCGCACGGCTCTTTCGGTTTCAAATTGAGGAAATTCGACTAGGACTCCCATATGTTCTCACCTCTCGAACAGAACAAAGCAAATCAGATCAGTTGGGAACAACGTCTCCTGAAGAACTCGGGCCGCACCAAAACGAGTCTCAAGCCGGAATATCAGGAGTTGAAGTTCACCCTTCACCGCAAGCTGGTGGACAAGATCAATCTCGAAGCGCTGGCGACGATCGACAACCAGCGGGTTCGCGGCGAAGTCCGCCAGGCGTTGATCCAGTTGATCGATAGCGAACCCACGCTTCTCAGTTCTCTCGAAAAGCAGCAGATCAGCGACGAGGTTCTGGACGAAGTATTCGGGCTCGGGCCGCTCGAACCGCTTCTGCAGGACTCGACCATCTCGGATATTCTTGTCAACGGCCACAAACAGGTATACGTCGAACGCAAGGGCCTGCTGGAGCTGACGAACGTATCGTTCCGGGATGACCAGCACCTGCTGCGAATCATCGACAAGATCGTGTCGCAGGTCGGCCGCCGCGTCGATGAATCGACGCCCATGGTGGACGCCCGCCTGCTGGACGGAAGCCGCGTGAATGCGATCATTCCTCCGCTGGCCGTCGATGGTCCGCTGCTCTCGATCCGCCGTTTCAGCCAGGACAAACTGCTGCCGCACGATCTGGTGGAGCGCCGCGCCATGACATCGGGGATGATGGAGTTGCTCGAAGCGGCGGTGAAGGCCAGGATGAACATTATCATCGCGGGCGGAACCGGCGCGGGCAAAACGACGCTTCTGAACGCGCTGTCCTTCTTCATTTCTCCGAAAGAACGCATCGTCACGATCGAAGACGCGGCCGAATTGCAGCTGAAGCAGCCGCACGTGGCGCGTCTCGAAACGCGTCCGCCGAATCTGGAAGGCAATGGCGCGGTCCGGCAGAGAGAATTGCTGGTCAACAGCCTGCGTATGCGTCCTGACCGGATTGTGGTCGGCGAAGTCCGCGGCGAAGAAGCGCTCGACATGTTGCAGGCGATGAACACAGGTCACGACGGCTCGTTGACGACGGTGCACGCCAATTCACCCCGCGACGCTGTGTCGCGTCTCGAAGTAATGGTTTCGCTGGCCAACGCCAACATGCAACTCGTTTCGATTCGCCAGCAGATCTCGAGCGCGGTGCACCTGCTTGTGCAGGCGTCGCGTCTGAGCGACGGCAGCCGCCGCGTCATCAGCGTCACGGAAGTCACGGGCATGGAAGGTGAAGTCGTTACGCTCCAGGATCTTTTCGTATTCGAAAAACGCGGCTTGAATCCGGACGGCAGGGTGGTCGGCCGTTTCGCGGCGACCGGCATCCGTCCGAAGTTCTACGAGAAACTGCTTGCGGCCGGCATCCGGTTGCGGCCGGACTTGTTCGATGAAGTAGTGGAGATCTAGGATTCCGATCCGTTAGCGCGTCAGGGAGAGTCTCATGCTTTTGTTTGTCGGCATACTATTGGTGGTCTGGCTATCGGCGATGCTCGTCTGGTGGGTGCTGTCCCGTGTTCTGAAGTCCTCGGACTTCACGAAGATGAAGGACCGCCTCGCGGGAAAAGAGAAGAAAAAGAAGGGTTCCGCCGCCAAGGCGGCGAACGCCAAGCCGAAGCACCTGTTGCAGGGCGAGTTTCGCGGCAGCCACATGGCGGACCTGCTTCGGAAGTACGAACTACTGCCGAAGTTGCATGCGCTAATCGAACAGGCGGGATTGAAGTGGGACCCGCTGAAGACCGTACAGGCCTGCTGCGGGCTGTTTCTGGGCGGATTCGCCTTCTGCTGGTTCCTGCTGCCGACCCAGTTCCGCTCGGTGGCGTACCCGGTCGGAGGGGCGTTCTCGACTTTGCCCATTGTGTTCATTTTCCGGACTCGCGCCAAGCGGCTGCACCGGTTCGAAGAGCTGTTTCCTGAGAGTCTTGAATTCGTGGCCCGTTCGATGCGCGCCGGACACGCCTTTTCCGTGTCGCTCGAAATGATCCACCGTGAGTTCCAGGAGCCGATCGCCGGCGAGTTCCGCCGCTCCTTTGAAGAGCACAATCTCGGGCTTCCGCTCGATGTTGCGCTGCAGAAGATGGCCAAACGGGTGCCATCGCTCGACGTGCACTTCTTCGTGTCGGCGGTGCTGCTGCAGAAGCGTACGGGCGGCAATCTGGCGGAGATTCTGGACAAACTGGCGTACGTGATCCGCGAGCGGTTCAAGCTGCGCGGCCGCATCAAGGCCATCAGCGCGCATGGACGCCTGACGGGGCTCGCGCTGACCTGCATTCCGATCGGCGTAGGCGTCCTGATGTTCTGGGTGAATCCGGACTATGTGCGGTTCTTCTTTCTGGACGAAGTCGGCAATTACATGATCGGCGCGGCGATTCTGCTGCAGATCATCGGCTATCTCGTTATCCGGCAGATCGTCGCAATCGATGTGAACTGAGGACACAACTGACATGATCCTGTTGAGCCTAATCCTATTCCTCGCCATCACGGTCGGCGGCTCGCTGCTGGGACTCAAATACTGGGTCCGGCCGAAAGAGGCGATCGAGCGCGTCACCGGTGTCGGGACCGTCGAGCAGGAGGAGTCTCCCGTCCACCCCAGCCTGGTGTTCCGGGATGTCCTGCAGCGGCTGGGGACCCTAATTCCGGCCTCGCCGAAGGACGTGACCGTGATGCAGAAGCGCATGATTCGCGCCGGCATCCGGAATCCGAATGCATTGAAGTACCTTTACGGGTCGAAGGTGGCGTTGGGAATTCTGTTCCCCATCCTGGCAACCGCGGCTGTGGCGGGATCGGACTCCGACCCGACCAACAAGTTCATGGCGGTTGCGGGCGCGGCGGCGGCGGGCTTCTTCGGGCCCAACGAGTTTGTCAACCTCAAGGCGAAGCGCCGGCAGAAGGAGATCTCGCGAGGCCTGCCGAACTCGCTCGACCTGATGGTTGTGTGCGTCGAGTCGGGCCTTGGCCTCGATCAGGCCATTCTGCAGGTGGCGAAAGAACTCGAGCACGCGCATCCCGATATCAGCGAAGAGTTTGCCCTGGTCAACCTGGAGTTGAAAGCGGGCAAACGGAGAATCGAAGCCCTGCGCAATCTATCGGAACGCACGGCATCTGACGATCTTAAGAAATTAGTGGCGGTCTTAATTCAAGCCGACCGGTTTGGAACGGGCGTGGCCCAGAGTTTGCGGGCTCACTCCGACTTCATGCGGGTGCAGGCGAGACAGATCGCCGAGGAGAAGGCCGCGAAACTGGGCGTCAAGCTCGTGTTTCCGATCTTCTTCTGCATCCTCCCGTCGCTATTCGTTGTGACGGTGGGTCCAGTAGCGGTGAAGATCATCCGGGAGCTGATCCCGATGATGAATGGCATCTGAGAGCGCGGTCAGTCTGATCCGGACTCCGGAGGGAATCTTGGAGGGTCCGGCAGGCAGAAAGGAGAGAAGACGATGGAAAGCGGAATGGTGCGTATTGTCTGTGCGGTGCTGGCGATCCTGTTTCTCGGGATTATCGTTTTGCGGCGCAAGAAGAACGCTGACGAGTAATCGAATCACCCGGGGAGCCCGGGTAGCGGGCGGGTACGACTGCCTGCCGTCCGGGCTCACATCTCGCAGGCAGCGGAATCTCTGGCCCGGCTGATGGCGGGCCTTGGTGGGCGGCTGGTGAGTTTCAGTTAAAGATCCGAATGGAAGAAGTGACGAAAAGAAGAAGTGGAGTGAGTATGAATACGAAGCCTTTATTGCGCGCGCTCGTGGCCTTAGCCGCATTTGCCGGATTGCTCGGCGCTGGCACTTTGGGTCGCGTCGTACCCATTGGAGGCCAAGGTGCTGATCTCGCCCTGGATGAAGCCCGGGGCGTGTTGTACGTCGCCAACTTTACGGCGAACCGCATTGAAGTCATGTCGCTGGCGACGCAGCGGATTCAGACTTCGATCAACGTCTCGTCACAGCCGAGTTCTCTGGCTCTGTCGCCGGACGGCAAGTACCTGGTGATTGCACACTATGGCAATTTCGCGCCTCCGGCCAGTTCCGGAAATGCGCTGACGGTGCTGGAGCTGGATTCCGGCAACCGCCAGACGTTTGCGATGGGGACGCCGCCGCTCGGCGTTGCGTTTGGTCTCGACGGCCAGGCGCTGGTCGTGACGACGCAGGAATTCATCGTTTTCGATCCGGTGTCCGGCACGACCCAGGTCATCGACACGCTTTCGGGCCTCGCCGCGAAGACTCTGCCGCAACCGCAGGCCAACTTCCCGACGAACATCGTTGCGGCGAGTGTCGGGACTTCCGGTGACGGGTTGTGGATCTGGGGTTTCGGCGACAATGTGATGTTCCGTTACGACGTCGCCAACCGGGCTCTTTCTGCGAGTCTGTACACCGCCTCGCCGGCGCTTGGCCCACGCGCCGTCAGCGTCAGCCAGGATGGCCGCCGTGCGGCAATGGGCTGGGCCATTCAGGATTTCAACTTCTATGATTTGGCTGAGTATCCGAATCCGGCCGGCACGTTGAACCTTGGTTCCGTATTGATTGACTCGGCACGGGGCCTTGTTTATGGCCAGGTAGCCGCGAAGGGAGCCAGCAGCGCAAATCCGACGGCTCCGGTTCTCCACATTGGGGAGTGGGACAACCTAACGACGCGCGAGCAGATTCAACTTCCAGAGAATCTGGCCGGAAAGAGCGTGCTGTCTTCTGATGGCAGCACGATGTACGCGATCTCCGATAGCGGCGTCACCGTAATTCCGGTGGGGCAACTCGATCGCGCCCCTCGCGTTGCAGCTCTCCAGGAAGACCTTGTATTCCGCGGGAACTTCTGCGCGCGCAATGTGCCGGCGCAGCAGTTGACGATCGTCGATCCAGGCGGTGGAAACACGCCGTTCACCCTTTCCGTTGAAGGCGCCGGACTTCGTCTCTCGCAGACGAGCGGCGTGACGCCGGCGACGATCCAGGTAAGCGTGGACGCTTCGGCTGTGGCGAACCAGAAGGGCACCTCGACGGCAACCATCAAGATCAATTCCGCTCTGGCGGTTAACGTGGCCCCGTCAGTGCGCGTGCTGATCAACAATAAAGAACCTGATCAGCGGGGAACGTTCGTGAATGTTCCGGGCAAGCTTCAGGATCTGGTGGCAGACCCGGTGCGTGACCGCTTTTACGTGTTGCGCCAGGACAAGAATCAGGTCCTGGTATATGACGGAGCCAACAGCGCCCGTGTGGCGACTCTCCGGACCTGCAGCAAGCCGATGAGCATGGCCGTCACCTTCGACCGGCAGTTCCTGCTGGTGGGCTGCGATCAGTCTCACTTCATGAACGTTTACGATCTCGAAACACTGGAGCCGACGCAGCCGATCCGCATGGAAAAGGGCGACTACGTGCAGTCCGTTGCAACTTCGAATCGGGCGATCCTGGCGGCAACCCGCAGTTCTTCGGGTGGTTCCCACGGGGTGCACCGCATCGACATGGTGACGCGTACGAGCACCAAGCTTCCGAGTCTCGGCATCTTCGAAAACAAGATTGCGCTGAACACGGTGCTTACCAGTTCGCCGAATGGTTCAACGATCCTGTTTGCTTCGGCGGATGGCAACGTGATGTTGTACGACGCCAACGTCGACTCGTTTACGATCTCGCGCAAGGATTTCACCTCCCTGAACGGGTCCTATGCGGCATCGAGCTTCGATCAATATGTCGTGGGCAACTACCTGCTCAACCGCTCGCTCGTTCGGACGGCGACGTTCGAATCGACGTCCGGCCAGGCGTCGGGCTTCGCCTTCGTAGACAATGAAGGATTCCGCACGACGGCCGCCAGCGCTTCGGCTCCCGGCGTGATCCAGCGCGTGACTGCCGCCGGGTCGGGCATCCGCGCCACTCGCATGGCGGAAGCTCCGCTGCTTTCGAGCACGGATTCAGCCTTCACGCGGACGGTCGCTCCGATGTACTCGCGAAACGCAATCGTCAATCTCACCACTTCGGGCTTCACGATGTTGCCCTGGTCTTATGACGATGCAGTTGCGCCGCCACGTCTCTCACGAGTTGTCAACGCGGCCGATCAAACGGGCGCCGTTGCCCCCGGTGGTCTGGTGACGATTCAGGGTTCGAACCTGAGCCCCGTCAATCTCGCCAGCCGCGAACTCCCCCTCCCGACCGCGCTCGGCGAAAGCTGCCTGACGGTCAACGGTCTGCCGGTGCCGGTGCTGTTCGTCTCGCCAAACCAGATCAATGCGCAGTTGCCTTTCCAGGCGACTGGAAACGTGGCGATGATCCTGCGCACCCCCGGCGGTGTCAGCGACACATATAACCTGACGATCCAACCGCAGGCGCCGAGCGTATTCCGTACGGCGGTCGAAGGACTCGACAACGATGTCCCGACCGTGATCCGTGCGGCAAACAGCACGGTGGTGACGGAGTCCAACCCGCTCCACCGCAACGATACGATCACGATCTACCTGACGGGCCTGGGCCAGACGAATCCTCCGGTGGAAGCCGGCGTGCCGTCGCCCGCCGACCCGATCGCCACTCCGCTGGTGGCTCCCACCGTGCGGCTTGGCGGCATCGCTCTCAACATCTCCGCTTCGGGGCTGGTTCCCGGAGAAGTCGGACAGTACCAGATCACGGCCACCGTGCCGCGGAATGTACCGCTCGGCCTCTCCGTTCCCCTCGAAATCCGGCAGGGAAGCAACGGGACAACCTTGAACGTGCGGGTTGTCGAATAGACAAAGCAGTACAGCACGCCAAATAAGAAGGACAAAAATATGACGAAGCGAGTAGTGTGCATGCTCTCCGCACTTCTGGTCACCGGCACTGCCTGGGGCCAGAAGTGGGAGTTTGGCGGAGCCGTCGGCGGTGGTTTCTATACCTCCCAAACCATCACCAACAGCTCGGCAGGTTCAGCCAGCGCGAAGATCGGAACCGGCATCTCCGGCGCAGCTTGGCTCGGCAATAACTCTTCGGATACCTGGGGCGGCGAAATCCGCTACGACTACCAGCGCGGCGACTTGAAACTCGGTTCGGGCGCCGGAGGAGCTTCCTTCGGGGCCCAGACCCACACCATCCACTACGACTTCCATCTGCACTTTGCAGACCGGGAATCGAAGGTCCGTCCGTTCGTTGCGTTTGGTGGCGGCATGAAGCTGTTTCAGGGTACAGGTCCTGAAGTTGCAGCTCAACCGCTGAGCAAAATCGCGCTGCTGACTAAGACCACCGAAGTCCGGCCCGTCATTTCGGTCGGCGCCGGAGTTAAGGCCCGCCTCAGCGACCGCTGGACACTCCGCGCGGGTGTCTGGAACTTCATGAGCCCGTTCCCGAGCAAAGTCATCACCCCGAACGTCAACTCGTCCGTTGGCGGCTGGCTGTTTGACTTCACGCCGATGATCGGCCTCAGCTACTCGTTCTAACAAAGTCCAATCCAAACGAAACCGGGCCTCCGGCGGCGATCCGATGATCCCGCCCCGGGGCCCGGATTCGTTTTACAGAGGACGACCGCAACCATCCGCTGCCACAAGAGTTATATTCTTTACATGTGCTTCAGGGTCCCAAGGACCTACCTGGTCCAACTGTGTCTATTTGCAGCCGCGCTATGGGGCGCGGACTCCAAAACTCCTCCTAAAGAGGGCTTTGTCGGAAATCAACCATGCCGCACCTGTCATCCGGATATTGCGACCAACTTCTTCCGAAATCCCCATTACAAAAGCACGGTCAACGATTCGCTCGATCCGCATCAGAAGGGATGTGAGGGCTGTCACGGCCCGGCAAAAGAACACGTCGAAGCTCGCGGCGACAAGTCCAAAATCTTTGCCTTTTCCCAGAAACAGGCTCGTCAAATCGTCGACCGCTGCCTGACCTGCCATTCGAACACCCTGTCACGCGCCAATATCCGGCGCTCGGAACACACACGGGCAGACGTGGTCTGCACCAACTGCCACTCGATCCACAAATCCCCGACACCCAAAGCGCTCCTCGCGAAACGCCAGATGGACCTCTGCTATTCCTGCCACCAAAACGTGCGGGCGCAGTTCAACATGCCATTCAAGCACCGCGTCAACGAGGGATTCATGACCTGCTCGGACTGCCACAATCCGCACGGGACCAACGCCCCGACCTGGCGCGCCGCCGGCCGGCCCCGCATGGTCGATCAGGGACTCAATAACGAACAGCCCTGCCTGAAATGCCACACCGACAAACGTGGCCCCTTCGCGTTCGAACACGCTGCGGTACGGGTCGACGGGTGCGAAACCTGCCACATTCCACACGGATCCGCAAACGCGCGGCTCCTGAAACGCCCTACGACATTCCCGCTCTGCCTCGAATGTCACAACGGCACGCCGGGATTCGGACTGAACACGGCCGACGGCGTACCGCGGCAGTCGAGCAGCCACAACATGGCCGACCCGCGCTACCAGAACTGCACATCCTGTCACGTGCGAATCCACGGATCCAACGTGGACGCAAGGTTCCTGAGGTAAGGAGGAGAAACGGCCATGAAGAACCAGATTCAACGTTTCTTTCTACTTGCCGCCACCGGCGCGGTCTTCGCAACCGCGCAGCCCACTGCGGCTCCGACCGACGAAGCCGTTGGACCACCCCGCGGCACGAACGTCTCCGGCTACAACATCCGAAACTCGTTCGAGACCGGATATCGCTTCCGCTCGGTCGGCGGGGACCAATCGAAATACCAGTCGGACGTCAATTTCGGCAACGGTCTGCGGCTCCTCGGCAGTTCGCTTTCAATCAACAGCCGCGAAGGCCAGGGCCGCTTGTTCGATGAAATCCTGCTCAACACGCAGGGGCTCGGCAACGACCCGTACCAGTTCTCTTCCCTGCGCGTGCAGAAGAACAAACTGTATCGTTACGACATGATCTGGCGCAGCAACGATTACGTGAACGCCGCGGCGCCGATCGCTTTCGGACTCCACAGGATCAACACCACGCGGCTCCTGCAGGATCACGACATCACGATTCTGCCGCAGTCGAGTCTCCAGTTGTTCCTCGGCTACTCGCGCAACACGCAGACCGGGCCGGCGCTCACGACTGCCAACGTCGGCGAACACAGCGGAGACGAGTTCCCCTTGTTCGCCAATGTCCGGCGGCAACAAACCCAGTACCGGATCGGCGCCCAGGCAAAACTCCTGGCGGGCATCAAACTCAACGTCTTGCGCGGTTGGGAGAACTTCAAGGAAGACACGCCCTACGACTTCACCACCATTACCGGTCCCGGGTCCAACACGACGGACCGGAACACACTAACCTCCTACGCAAAACGCGCGCCGTATCACGGCAACAGTCCGTTCTGGAGGGTCGCGCTGTTCCGGGAAAATCAGGAAAAGTGGGCGGTCAATGGGCGCTTCACCTACACGGACGGCCAGCGGAACTTTGTTTCCGACGAGACCCTGCTTGGCGGAACCCGCTTCGGCCCCCTGAACCGGCAAATCGTGACCTTTGGCGACGCGCGCCGGCCGGTGGCGACCGGCAACCTCACGGTGAGCCTCTTCCCCATCGAACGCCTGACGCTGACGAATCACACGTCCATCTCGAACGTTCGCATGGACGGCAATGTGAACTACCGCGAACTGGACACCGGCGAGATCGCCCTCGATCAGGTCAGCTTCCAATACCTGGGCATCCGCACCATTTCGAACGCGACCGACGCGTCGTTCCAGGCGGCGAAGTGGATCAGCCTGGTGGCAGGCTACCAGTTCACCGACCGGCGCATCCTATCCGTTGTCAGCGATAGCTATTTTGGTTCGGATCCCGAAACGGCGCGCAACGAACAGTCAAACAGAGTACACTCCGGGCGCTTCGGATTGCGTCTCCGGCCAACAAAACCACTGACAATCACGCTGGACTCTGAAGTTGGAAGGGCAGATCAGCCGATCTATCCTACGAGTGACCGGAACTTCCATATTCTGGGAGGCCGGGTGCAATACAAGACGAGGTCGTTGCTGGTGTCTGCATTCACCAAGGCGAACTACAACTTCAACTCGACCAGCATCACGAGCTTCAGTTCGCGGAACCGGAGCTACGGGGCGGATCTGTCGTGGACGGCCAATACGTCGCTGTCCTTCCATGGCGGATATGCGCGGCTCCACACGGACACCCTATCCGGCATTGCCTTCTTCGCCGCGCAGCGTCTGCAGCGCGGCCAGTACGCTTATCTGAGCAACGTCAACTCGATCTACGCCAATGCGCACCTCTCGATCAGGAAGCGAGTGGATCTGCTGGCCGGGTTGTCGCGTGTCGAAGATACCGCGGATGGAACAAATCGCAACGGAGGCCCCCTCTACCAGGCGGGCAATCAGCCGTTCTACTATTCGGCAGAGACTTTCCCGATGGCGTTCACTTCGCCGATGGCGCGCCTTTCGGTGAAGATTCACGCAAAGGTGCGGTGGAACGCCGCGTACCAGTACTATGGTTACCGGCAGGACTTTGCGTCGCGGGTGATCCCAGGCCAGGGATACCGGGCGCACACCGGCTATACAAGCCTTAGTTGGGCATTCTAGGACCATGCTGTACTTCGATCCCACTCCGATCAACTTCACCACGATGCTCGTGTTGGCCCTTGGCGCCTGGGCGATGAGCGCTGTTGCGAAGGCCCGCTCGGACCTGAACCTGCCGCTGATCTTTTACGCGGTGGCTTTGATCTTCAACCGGGTGTTCGATCGAGGCATGGACGTACGCCTGATGCTTCTGGGCGTGGCGCTGGCGTCACTGGTGCGGTTCGAGTTTCTGAATAGCGGGTTCACAAAATGGATCAGCTACCTCGAAATGGCTGTGCTGGTGATGATCCTGTGGAACGGGTTGGGTACGGTTTTCGGACCGGAACTCGCGCTGCAGATCTGATCACAACTACCGGATGACGGGAAGCCCGGCCTCGAGCCAGGCTTTCCATCCTCCATCGAGTGAAACCGGATCCGAATAGCCCATTTTGAGCAGATTGTCGGCCGCCAGCGCGGACCGAAACCCTCCACCGCAATACAACACGACCTTGGCCGTTTTGTCCGGGATACGAGATTCGATGTCGCGCTCGATGATTCCTTTGCTCAGGTGGATGGCGCCCTCTGCCCTGCCCGCTTCCCATTCGCTCTCTTCACGAACATCCACCAGCACGAATGGGACGCCGGATTCGACCAGTTTCCGGTAGCCCCCGACATCGATTTCCGAAATACGAGTCTTGGCGTCGTTCACCAGAGCCAGGTAGGATTCGCTGAGAGCCACGGGGCAACAACCTCCGAAACGAAATTAAACCACGCGGCGCACGGTCGCGCCGAGACCGGCCAGTTTGAGTTCCAGCGATTCGTAACCGCGATCGACGTGATAGATGCGGTCGACAATCGAGTCGCCCTCGGCAACCAGCGCGGCGAGGATCAGCGATGCGCTCGCCCGCAGATCCGAACAGGTTACGGGAGCGCCGCTCAGCGGCGTCACGCCCGCAACGATCGCCTTGCGGCCTTCAATGCGGATGTTGGCGCCCATGCGCACAAGCTCCGGGGCGTGCATAAAGCGGTTTTCGAAGATCGTCTCTTCGACGAACGAGATGCCTTCGGCCTGCGTCATCAGCGCCATGAATTGCGCCTGCAAATCGGTCGCGAAACCCGGATACTCTTCGGTCTTCATGTCCACCGAACGCAGCTTGCCGTTCTTCTTCACGTGCATCCAATCGGCGCCGCATTCGATCGAGCAGCCGGCATTGCGCATCAGGTCGATGGTCGCCATCAGATGTTCCGGATTGCAGCCGTTGACGCGGATCTCACCACCGGTGATCGCGCCGGCGATCAGAAACGTGCCGGCTTCGATACGGTCAGGGATAATCGTGTGATCGGCGCCGCCGAGGCTCGACACGCCCTGGATACGAATCGTGGAGGTCCCGGCGCCTTCGATCTTCGCGCCCATTTGCAGCAGCAGGTTCGCGACATCGACGACTTCCGGCTCGCGCGCGGCGTTCTCGATCACGGTTTCGCCGTCAGCTAGCACCGAGGCCATCAGAACGTCTTCGGTGCCCGTCACCGTGATGCGGTCGAAACGAACGCGGCCGCCGCGAAGGCCGTTGTCCGCGCGGGCTTCAACATAACCATGTTCCTGGTGGATTTTCGCGCCAAGCTTCTCGAGCGCCGTGACGTGCAGATTGATCGGACGCGCGCCGATCGCGCAACCACCGGGCATCGACACGCGAGCACGCCCCGTGCGCGCCACCAGCGGACCCAGCACCAGGCTCGACGCACGCATCGTCTTCACGATGTCGTAGGGCGCTTCGGGGTTCGGAACCGTGGCAGCGTGGACACGCACCGTGTCCCCCTCGACATCCACGGTTGCGCCGTTGTAGCGCAGTAACTTTTCCATCGTGGCGATGTCGCGGACCCGCGGAATGCGGCGCAACACCACCGGTTCACTGCTCAACAGAGAAGCAGCCAGCACGGGCAGCGCAGAATTCTTCGCGCCTGACGTGAGCACCTCTCCCTGTAGCGGCTTTCCACCGCTCACCAAAAGCTTATCCATAGCGACAACAGCACGACGAGCGGCAGCAGCAGCGGCAGCCATCGATTCGAATTATCCTTCCAAAACCTGTCGGATGCGGCCATGCGCCTGCGCGAGGCGCTGCTCAGCTTCTTCTTTTCCGATTCCGAGACGGCCCATGACAATCGCGGTTTTCACTACGCGCCCGGATTCCTCGAGCAACTGCGCCGCGAGTTCATCCGTGACACCCGCGGCATCCGCAATGATGCGGCGCGCGCGATGCACGAGCTTCTCGTTCTTCGGCTGTACGTTCACCATCAGGTTGCCGTACACATGCCCGAGGCGAACCATCACTCCGGTACTCAGCATGTTCAGGACCATCTTCGTCGCCGTACCCGCGCGCAATCGAGTGGATCCGGCGACGACTTCCGCGCCGGGAGCCGCCTCGATCGCGATATCGACACTTTTCGACAGTTGCGAATGCGGTGTGCAACTGACGCCAACGGTCAAGGCGCCCAACTGCTTCGCATGGGCAATCGCGCCGAGCACATAGGGCGTGCGGCCGCTGGCCGCGATGCCGACCACGACGTCCGCCGCGGTGAATCCACGCGCAGAGAGATCACGGGCGCCGAGTGCGGGATCGTCTTCCGAAGCTTCGGTCGCACTATGCAGCGCCTTCTCGCCTCCGGCGATGACGCCTTGCACGAGGTCCGGCGGGACACTGAACGTAGGCGGGCACTCGGATGCATCGAGCACACCGAGGCGTCCGCTGGTGCCTGCGCCGATGTAAAACATACGGCCGCCGGCTTCCAGTTTTTCAGCAATCGCATCGACGGCACGCGCAATTTCATGCAGCGCGCGGCCCACGGCGTCGGCCACTTTGTGATCCTCATGGTTGATCACACGCAGCATTTCGAAGGTCGAGAGAGCGTCGAGGTTCTCAGAGGCAGCGTTGCGCTGTTCGGTCAGAAGAGAGTCCAAACTCATCGGTCACGTTCTAGGTTAGCCTGAATGTTACAGATCATGCGCAGCGAATGGACATCCAAACGTCAGAATGACGCGATTCGTACCCAGATGCATTACGCCCGCAAGGGCATCATCACGGAGGAAATGCAATACGTCGCGCGACGCGAACGGTTGACTCCCGAGTTGGTGCGCGACGAGGTCGCCCGCGGCCGGATGATTATCCCGGCCAACATCAATCACCACAACCTGGAACCGATGTGTATCGGCGTGGCGTCGAAGTGCAAGATCAACTCGAACATCGGCAACTCGTCGACAACGTCGAACATCGACGAGGAACTGGAGAAGCTGCGGTACTCGATCAAGTACGGAGCCGACACGGTGATGGATTTGTCGACCGGCGGCGACATCCCGGAGATCCGCAAGTCGATCATCTCGGCGTCGCCTGTGCCGATCGGCACCGTGCCGGTTTATGAAGCTTTGGCGCGCGTGCGCCGGGTGCAGGATCTGACCATCGACGTGATGCTCGAAGTCATCGAAGAGCAGGCCGAGCAGGGCGTCGATTACATGACGATCCACGCGGGCGTTCTGGTGCAATACATCCCGCTGACGGCAAAGCGCATCACCGGCATCGTGTCGCGCGGCGGCGCAATCCTCGCCGAGTGGATGGTTCGCAACCACAAGCAGAACCTGCTGTACGAGCACTTCGATCGCATCTGCAAGATCTTCCAGAAACACGACGTGAGCTTCTCGCTGGGTGACGGCCTGCGTCCCGGCAGCCTCGCCGACGCGAGCGACGAGGCGCAGTTTGCCGAATTGAAGACGCTCGGCGAGTTGACCAAGAAAGCCTGGGAATACGATGTGCAGGTGATGATCGAGGGACCGGGACACATCCCGCTCGATCAGATCGCACTGCAGGTGGAGAAGGAAAAGGAACTCTGCTACGAGGCTCCCTTCTATACGCTTGGACCTCTGGTGACCGACATCGCGCCCGGCTACGACCACATCACATCGGCGATCGGCGCGGCGATGATCGGCTGGCATGGCGCGTCGATGCTTTGCTACGTGACGCCCAAAGAACACCTCGGACTTCCGAACAAGGAAGACGTCAAGCAGGGCATCATCGCCTACAAGATTGCGGCGCATGCGGCGGACGTCGCGCGGCATCGTCCGGGCGCGCGCGATCGCGATGACGAGTTGTCGCGGGCGCGCTTTGCGTTCGACTGGAACCGGCAGTTCGAATTGTCGCTGGATCCGGAAACGGCTCGCGCCTATCACGACGAGACGCTGCCGGAAGAGGGCTTCAAGGAAGCGGCGTTCTGCTCGATGTGCGGTCCGAAGTTCTGCTCGATGAACCACTCGGCGAAGACGCAGGAGTTCACGATGGCGGAAGCGGAAGCGATTGCCAACGGGACGTCGAGTCTGGTGAACATCGCGCCGACCGCTGCTGCGGCCGCATCGGCGGCGGGCGACTAAATCCAACTCTGAGTTAGAACAAAACCGCGCAGCCACGTAACAGGCTGCGCGGTTTTCGTTTTCAATTCCACTGAGCGGACCACTTGTCGAGATTCGCGATCTGCTCGCGGATCATCTTCTCGTCCGGGGCCTGCGGCGAGAGTTCGAGATAACGTTTGAGGTCCGTGCGGGCTGCGGTGAACTTCTTCAATTGCAGGTGTGCAATGGCGCGAGCGCGGACCTCTTCGGGCGCATTGGGATACGCGGCGACGAGGAGATCCGACACCTGCAGCGACTTCGCCCATTGCTGCTTGCGGATGTAGATGCCCTTCAGGTTTTGCAGCATCCGCGTGAGGATCTGCCGCTTGGTGGAGCGGCGGAAAGCCGTGGTGCGGTTCTGGATCTCCGTGCCCGTCGTCTCACGCACCAGACTTTCGCAATCATCGACGGTCATGAGACGGCCTTTATTGAAGGGATCGATGAACACCGAGTACTCGCCATCGTTGTAACGGCAGATGAAGTGGCCGGGGAGTCCAATGCCGTGTACGGGTTGTTGCAGCCTGCGTCCGATCTCGATGTAGAGCACGGCAAGCGTGATCGGGATGCCGAGGCGCCGGCGCAGGACTTCGTTCAGACAACTGTTGCCGGGATCGTAGTAGTCAGTATCGTTACCTGCGAACCCGAGTTCGTCGAACAGGTACTGATTCGCGACGGAGACAAACGACTCGCCGCGGCCCGGGTTGCGCGAGGCAATCGCCTGCGCCATTTCGTCGATCCTCGCTAGAACGGGTTCAATCTCGAGGTCCGGGAATTCGATGCGGGCGATTTGTGTTGCGGCAAGATCGAGAGGCCATTCGGCATCGTTCACCAAAAGGTCTTTGAGCGCGCGCATTCGTCCTCTACTAGTTTAGAATGTCGTTGCGTGCTGCCCGGTTTCTTTCTTTTTCTCGCGCTGTTGAACCTAGCATTCGGCGGACCTCCGGATTGGAGTATCCCGGCGCCGGGTCCGATTCGCGCGGCGGCGTTGCGCGATGCGAATACCTTATATGCGTGGGGTCCGCAGGGACTCTACGAGTGGAACCTCGCCAAGCGCCACGTGCAGCAGATCAGCGAAGGCGACTACTCGGCCGGCGGCTGTTGGACTGAAGAGTTCGGGCTCGTCACGGAACGCGGCCATGTTTTAGAGTCACAGAAGCACGGCGCCATCGATCGTAACGTGTACCTCGCCGATTGCCTGCAAGTGACGCTGTTCGGGCGCACCGGGATCCTGCTGATTCATCGCAATGCGCAGGTGCGCTTTTACGAGCGCCCCACCGAATCCGGTCAACCGCGCTGGCCCTACATCGAGATCTACTCCATCTACACGCCGTCGGCGCAAACCGGATTGCTGATCGAAGATATCGACGGCGACGGCAACGTCGATCTGTTCTGCGGCAATTACTGGATCCAGAGTCCCAAAGAGTTCGACCTGCCGTGGCGATTGTTCGCGCTGCACATGCATTACAAGGAGCCGCTGGCGTCGAGTTTCCGGTTCGCGAAGGCCTTCGGCGGACTCGTCGGCGCGCAACGCGAGTACGACGAGAAGCCCGTATTCAGCGTGTTTCGGAAGCCTGATGACGCCAAGCAGTTGTGGGTGGAGGAACCGATTCCTGCGAAGGTCCGCCGGCCGCAGGCGTTGCTGGCATTGCCACAAGGGCTGCTTGTTGGCGAGGACGCGGGCGCCGATTCGCGATTGCTGGTGATTCGAGACGCCGGTGACGGGGGTGTCGTAATCGATAAACCAGGCGTGGGGATCCTCGACGCGATCCCATTCTACGGTGGGCGCGTGCTGGCGATCCTGCACGATCGCGTCAGCCTCTATTCGCTGCGCGCTGCCGCGGCCGCCCAGTAGCCGCTTCGCGTCCGGACCTTGTATCCGCCTCGTGCGGTGGACGTCACTTTCAATTCGTGAAAGCGTCCGTCTCGCGCGCTGTCCGCGTGAAAGCCCAGCATGTAGAGCGTGCGAAGTTCGCGCTGGATCCGGTCGAAGATCACCTCCGGCTTTTGCTTGACGCCGTCGAACAGGAGCCCGCCGCTGGTTTCCGCAAGGTTTTCGAGAGGCTTCTTAATCGCGTCTCGCAGCTTACGGCGAAAGACGGTCTTGATCGGATAGACGATCGTCTCAGCGGCCTGCGCCATGCCGAGGGCCTGATCGAGCGTGTGCGGACTTCCGGAATCCTCACCGTCAGTCATTACGATGAGCGCCTTGCGTCCATCGGCCTTGCGCAGTTTTTCGGTGGCGTAATAGACCCCGTCCCAAATCACGCTGCCGCCGCAATTCGACACGTGGATGACCCGATTGCGCAGAGTGATCTCGCGAGCCGGGCAGGGTTGCCCCATCCGGTCTCCCAGTCCGGGAGCGACCCGCGCAACGGCGGAGTCGAGTTCCTCGGCGGAACTGGTGAAGTCCTGGATCAGGCGCACGTCACGCGAGAGCGCCGCGATGAACACCCGATCGCCGGGCCGCAGGATCTGCCGGAAGAACTGCGACAGCGCGCGGCGATGACTGCGGATGAAGCGGCTTTGGCTGCCGCTCACGTCGACGAGAAGGCCGATGGTCAGCGGCAGGTCCGTGTCACGCGCAAAGTACTGCACCTTGCGAAGCGCGCCGTTGTCGCGGATCTCGAAATCGTTCTTCGTCAGATGCAGCGCCGGAAGCCCCTTTTTGTCGGTGACCGTGCAGGGGACGCGCACAAGTTCGACATCCACCTTGATGTCGGGCGTGGCGGGAGGGTCCTGCGACAGCGTCAGGACGGCAAGTGCGGCGGCGGTCAGTACGGACACCATCGTTCCTACGAGTAACGCAGCAGAGCGGTTCCGGTTTCATCAAAAAATCGGATACTCTGTTCGGAACGCCATGAGTGACCTCGTCAAGCCCCACGCCACCTTCTCGAACATGGAAGCGTCGACTGCCGAAGACTGGGCGATCATCGCCACCGACTTCCGGCAGTTCGCGAAGGCGCTGCCCAAGCGGATCCTCGCGCATCTGCAACTGCTGGCAGGCGACTTCGGCGGCTTTCCCGTGGACCGGCTACATCATTCCCTTCTCACTGCGACGCTCGCGATGAAAGACGGGCGCGATGACGAATACATCGTGTGCTCGCTGCTGCACGACATCGGCGACACGCTCGGCAGCTTCAATCATCCGGACATCGCGGCGGCGATCCTGAAGCCATTCGTGAGCGAAGAGAATCACTGGATGGTCGAAAAACACGGGATCTTTCAGGGTTATTACTTCTTCCACCACATCGGCATGGACCGCAACATGCGCGAGGCCTTTCGCGGGCATCCGCATTTTCTGCGCACGGCGGAGTTCTGCGAAAAGTACGATGGTCCAGCGTTCGACGGCAAGGCCGAGTGCTTTCCGCTCGAGGCGTTCGAGCCGGCGTTGTATCGCGTGTTCGAGAAGCCGAAGAACACGATCTACCGCGTAGAATAGAAAGAAGGGAGTCCTCCTCCCGACTTTCGGAAAGCCAATCCAACATACATGCAAGTTCTCGTGGGTGTGATCATGGGGTCGCAATCGGACTGGGAAACGATGCGGCACGCCGATGAAGTTCTGACGCGATTCGGCGTCGAACACGAATGCCGGATCGTGTCCGCGCACCGGACTCCGGATCTGCTCACCGAATACGCGAAGAGCGCCGCCGGACGAGGGATCGAAGTGATCATCGCGGGCGCGGGCGGTGCGGCACACTTGCCGGGGATGGTGGCGGCGAACACAGTGGTCCCGGTGCTGGGCGTGCCGGTCGAAAGCCACGCGCTGAAAGGCATGGATTCGCTGCTCTCGATCGCGCAGATGCCAGGCGGAATTCCGGTTGGGACCCTCGCCATCGGCAAAGCCGGCGCGACCAACGCCGCACTTCTTGCCGTTGCGATCCTCGCCAACTCGCGCCCGGAATTGCGCGCGAAACTTGAAGCCTTCCGTAAGCAACAGACCGAAACGGTGTTGAACACTTCCCTGCCCTCATCGTCGCCGTCGGGATCCGCGCAATGAAGCCGATTCTGCCGGGCGCGACCATCGGGGTCCTCGGATCCGGACAATTAGGGCGCATGTTCGCGATCGCCGCGCGCCGCATGGGCTATCGCGTGGCGACCTTTTCACCGGATCAGGACACCCCAACAGGGCAGGTTTCCGATACCGAAGTGGTGGCGAGCTACGACGATCTGGACGAGGTCCGCAAGTTTGCGCAGTCGGTCGCGGCAGTGACATTCGAGTTCGAAAATGTTCCGGCGGCGACGGCGGCGGCTTGTGCCGAACACGCGCCGGTGCGGCCTGCGGGCAGCGTCCTGCACACGACCCAGCAGCGGATCCGCGAGAAAACATTCCTGCGGTCGAATGGTTTGCCGGTAGCGAACTTCCGCATCGTGCGCGAGGAGGCGGATCTCAACGGATTCACGGGCATTCTGAAGACCGCAGGGTTCGGATACGACGGCAAGGGACAGGTGCGGGTGAAGGATCCCGCGGACGCTGTTGCGGCGTGGGACTCGATTGGCCGCGCGGAAGCCGTGTTCGAAGAGTTCGTCGATTTCGACTGCGAGTTGTCGGTAGTCGCAGCGCGATCGTGCACGGGAGAGTTCGTGCACTATGGCGCGGTCGAGAACCGGCATCGCAACCACATCCTGGATCTCACGATTGCGCCTGCCGAGGTCCCCGCGAAGACTGCTGCGGACGCCGTCGACATCGCGCGCACCGTGCTCGAAAAGCTCGACGTGGTCGGCGTGCTGTGCGTCGAGTTCTTCTTCACCAGGCAGGGCAACCTGCTGATCAACGAACTCGCGCCGCGGCCGCACAATTCCGGGCACTTCACCTTCGACGCGAACATCACGAGCCAGTTCGAGCAGCAATTGCGGGCGGTTTGCGGACTTCCGCTCGGATCCACGCAACAGCTTGCACCCGCCGCAATGTCGAACCTGCTCGGCGATGTGTGGGCGGACGGCGAACCGGACTGGTCCGCGGCCCTCGAGGATCCGGACATCAAGCTGCACTTGTACGGCAAGCCTGAAGCGCGCAAGGGCCGCAAGATGGGGCACATCACCGCGATGGCGTCGACGGCGCACGAAGCAGCCGATAAGGCGCTAGCCGCGCGGGCGCGACTGACCCGCGACCGCCGCTGACATCGCCGTCAGGCAGTCACCGCGGTGGCGAGCCACTCCTTCAGCTCTTTCTTCAAGCGGGCGAAGATTTCGGGATGCTCGGCATACACCGTGCGCCGCTCCTGCGGATCTTCGCGAACGTTGAACAGATAGTAATTGCCGCCGATTTCCAGTAACTTGAAATCCCCGCGCATGGCCGCGTTCATCTGCACGCCTTCGGTTTGGAACTCCCAGAAAATGGTGCGATCGGGCGGCGCCTCTTTCCCGGTCCAAACGTCGAGCATGTTGAGACCATCGACCTTCCACGCGGGATCCGGCTTACCCGCGCCTGCAGCCGCGAGGAACGTGGGCAGGATATCGATGTTCGTGGAGAGCGCGCTGGTGCGCTTGCCCGCGGCGACGCGCCCCGGCCAGCGAACACAGCCCGGCACGCGGATGCCGCCTTCTTCGAGGCTGCGCTTCTGGCCGCGATAGGGACGGTTCGAATCGTGAAACCAAGAGGCGCCCTTGTTGCCGGCTTCGAACGTCGCGCCGTTGTCGCTGGTGAAAACGACGAGTGTGTTCTGCGCGAGTCCCGTATCGTCGAGAGCCTGCAACACGCGGCCGACGCTCGCATCGAAACGCCGGATCATCGCGGCATAGCGGGCGTTGTAGGGCTGCGTGGGATCCTTCTCTTTGAACTTGCCCTCGTACACCTTCACGTCCTCGTCCGGCGCTTCGACGAGGAAATGCGGCTCGATAAACGCGAGGTGCAGATAGAAGGGCTTGTCGCGATGCGTCCTGAAAAACTGGATCGCCTCATCGGCCAGGATGTCGGAGCTATAGCCTTTGACCGGAACCTCCTGCTTGCCTCGAAACAGAGTCTTCGGGAAATGTTCCCAGGCATGGCGGGCGTCGAGATAGCCGAAGGTCGTATCGAAGCCCTGGTCGAGCGGGTGCGTGAAGCCTCCGCCGGGCAGGTCCCCGTGATGCCACTTGCCGATGAGCGCGGTCGTGTAACCGTGCGGCTTCAGCGCCTCGGCGATGGTGACTTGTGACACGGGGAGATCCGTCGTGTTGGCGCGGACCGTGTTGTGGATGCCGTATTTGCCGGTCATCAGCGCCGCGCGCGACGGAGCGCACAGCGGGCAGTTGGTGTACCAGCGGTCGAAGATCGTGCCCTGGGACGCGAGCCGGTCGAGGTTCGGCGTCTGCCAGTCTTTGCGTCCGTTGAATCCCACGTCGCTCCAGCCGAGGTCGTCGGCGAGGATGAAGAGCAGGTTCGGCTTCGATTGCGATTGTTGCGCGTTCACGAGCGAGGCGGCGGCTACAGCGCCTTGCAGAAAATGGCGTCTGGTCATGTGCATGGCAGAGTTCTTTCGAGCTTATCAACGGTTGCAGTTACCATGAGGGCATGGCCGCACGGATGACGTCTGAAGAGATCGATGCCCGACTTGCTACTCGCGAGTTCCCGGGCTGGAGCGTCGTCGACGGGAAACTGCACAAAGAGTATGTTTTCGCGGATTTCGTGCATGCGTTCGGATTCATGGCCACGGCCGCCATCGCAATCGAAAAGATGAACCATCACCCGGAATGGCGCAACGTGTACCACCGCGTCACGGTCGATCTCACGACGCATGACGCCTCCGGCATCACAGCCAAAGATTTCTCCCTCGCCTCTCTGCTCGACTCGGTAGCTTCGAAACTGCAATGAAACTCCACAGCACGATCTTCACTCTGGCGGTTGCCGCCGCCACTACCCTGCGTGTGTCCGCGCAGGAATTGCCCGAATTCGCGGGCGCGGCGAACATCGACAAACAGATGCAGGAAGCCGTCGATACGGAACTCATTCCGGGCGGCGTGGTGCTGGTCGGGCATCAGGGCAAGATCGTGTTTCGCAAAGCGTACGGCTACCGTTCGCTGATCCCCGAAAAGACGCCGATGACCGTGGATACGGTGTTCGATGCGGCTTCGCTCACCAAGGTCGTGGCCACCACGACTGCGATTGCGAAACTGTTCGAGCAGGGGCAGATCCGGCTGGCGGATCCCGTCACGAAATACCTGCCTGAATTTCAGGGCGGCAAGAGCACAATCACCGTGCGGGACCTGTTGGTGCATTTCTCCGGCATGCGTCCCGACGTGGATCTGCAGCCGAAATGGAGCGGGTACGAAACGGGCATCCAACTGGCGCTCATCGACAAGCCGACGAATCCGCCGGGGACGCGGTTCGTGTATAGCGACATCAATTTCCTGCTGCTCGGCGAAATGGTTCGCAGACTGAGCGGCAAGCCGCTCGATGTCTACACGCAGGACGAAGTGTTCCGGCCGCTGGGGATGACGAATACGACATTCAACCCGCCTGCCGAATGGCGGAGCCGGATCGCGCCCACGGAAATCGAAGAGAACAACACGCCGTGGCTCGGCGTGGTGCATGATCCGACGGCGCGGTACATGGGTGGCGTCGCCGGGCACGCGGGGTTGTTCACGACCGCCGGCGATCTCGCAAAGTTCGCGCAGATGCTGCTCGACGGCGGTGGCAGGATCCTGCAGCCGTTGACGGTGCACCGGTTCACGACGCCGAATACACCGGCAGGCCAACCGATCCTGCGGGGCCTCGGCTGGGACATCGAATCCCCGTTTTCGTCGAACCGCGGCGAATTGTTCCCGGTGGGTTCGTTTGGGCACACGGGTTTTACGGGCACGTCATTGTGGATCGATCCGTCGACCAAAAGCTACGTGATCGTGTTGACGAATTACGTGCATCCGAAACGCGGCAAGAGTCTCACCTCACTGCGCGGCAAAATCGCGACGATTTCCGCGGCGGCGTTCGGCATCGACGTGCCGGGGATGATCCTGGCCGGATACAACGAAACCACACCCAATGGCGTGCGGCGGGTGGTGAATCGAAACGGGCAGGTACTGACCGGACTCGACGTATTGGTCGAGCAGAAATTCGCGCCGCTGCAGGGCAAGAAAATCGGAATCATCACAAACCATACCGGGATGGACCGGGATGGCCGGCGCAACGTCGATCTGATGAAGCAGGCCGGCGTCAACCTGGTCTCGATTTTCTCGCCGGAGCATGGAATGCAGGGGAAGCTGGATATCGAGAATGTCGAGGATACACGCGACGAAGCGACGGGCGTCAAAGTGTGGAGCTTGTACCGTCCTGAAAAGCGAAAATTGCCTCCGGAACTCGCGAAGGGCCTGGACGCGGTTGTGTTCGATATTCAAGACATTGGCTCTCGGTTTTATACATATTCCTGCACCCTCCTGTACGCAATGGAGACCGCCGCACAGATGAAACTGCCCTTTTACGTGCTGGACCGGCCGAATCCGATTACCGGATCGGCGGTCGATGGACCTAGTCTCGACAAGGACTTGCAGACATTCGTTGGATGCTATGACATGCCCATCCGACATGGCCTGACATTCGGCGAATTGGCGACCATGGCGAACGCAGAACGGAAAATGGGCGTTGATTTGAGAGTGGTCAAGATGAAGGGGTGGCAGCGGGGCGACTGGTTCGACGCCTTAAATCTGACCTGGATCAATCAAAGTCCAAACATGCGCAGCCTGACGGCGGCACTGCTCTATACCGGCGTCGGGATCCTCGAATTGCAAAAAACCTATTCGGTTGGGCGCGGAACGGATGCGCCGTTCGAGCAGATCGGGGCCGACTGGATCAACGGGCGGCAGTTATCGGCATACCTCAACAGCCGGTTTATTCCAGGCATACGGACGTATCCGACACAGTTGGAGCCGGCTTCGTCGAACTTTGCCGGGAAGAAGATCAGCGGAGTCCGGTTCGTGATCACCGACCGGGAGGCGTTTATCCCGGCGAGACTGGGTCTGGAAATCGCGGCTGCGTTGCTGAAGCTGTATCCGGGGAAGGTCGATCTGGAAGTAAACGCGAAGCTGATCGGAAGCCGGGCGGTGATTGACGCGTTGCGTAAGGGAGAGGATCCCCGGCTGATCTTCGATCGAACCGAAGCCGAGAAAGAAAAATACCTGGCGCGACGCGCCAGGTATTTGTTGTACCAGTAAGAACTTGACGGACTTACGCGGTTACTGCCGCAGCGGGCTTATTCTTGCTTCCCGGCGGTCTGCCGCGCCGTTTGGGTTGGTCACCGGATCCACTCGACGTAGTCGACGAGGGTCCTTGGCTCATCCATGCCGGCGGTCTTCCGCGGCGCTTGCCGCGACTCCTTGCCAGCCTTTCGAGAGTGATGATCGCTTCTTCGAGCTGTTGCCGTTCTTGGCGTAGTTCCGCCAGAACTTTGATTACGTCCATTCTGAACTCCGTCTGCACCTGCACGGAGCCTTTACTCGGCCCCGCTACTGCTGAGGATTCCCCTCCCGGAGCACGTCACTGCCGCGAATTTTCATTCCGACATGATGTTTCGGCGCCGGAAGAGTCTTTACTGTTGTACACGATCTTGCACTGGAATTCAAGTCCCCTTCAGGGGGACTGAAGATTGATTATCTGGATTTGGAGGGAGCAAAATGGCAATTCACGTTCTTTACAAATCACCCGGCGCGCCTGGAATTCCGCCAGTGGCGATAGAACGGAACGCCGATGGCGATGATGCCGAGACCGAGCAGAGATTCGCGCGGAGACTGCATGAGAGTGGCTCCCAGCAGGATTACCGCGGTGGCGGTGAAGAGCGCCGGAATCAACAAATATGCGGAAGTACGGGCGCCGTCTCTACGATGAAAGACGAATACGCTGGCGGCCGCCATCGCATAGAGGATCCAACTCGAGAAGATGACCGAAGTAAACAACTCTTCATAGCGGCCGCTCAGAACGAGCACGCATGCAGTGATCGTCAGAATCCAAATGGCCGCTGACGGAGTGTGAAAGCGCGGGTGAATTCGTGCTGCCGACGGAAAGAAGAGACCATCTCTGGCCATTGCGTACGGAATGCGCGATCCACCGAGCAGCGTCCCGTTGAGAGCGGCGACCATCGACATCATCGCCGCAAAGCTAACGAGACCGGCGCCCCAGGATCCAACAGCGCGGTTCATCATCGCAGCGGCAATACGGTCGCTCGAAGCGGCCTCTGCCGGGCTCAATACGATAAAATACGCTGCGTTCGCCGCGAGGTAAATCAGGATAATTCCGGCAATCCCCCAGATGAGGGATCTGGGCAAATTCCGTTGGGGATCGCGGACTTCGCTGCCGACCATAGCCACCGTGTTCCATCCGTCATACGCCCACAAAGCGGCGACGAGGGCAGCGAAAAATCTCAAAAACGAACCGGACGAAGACGCCACAGGCGCGGAACGCTGCAGGTTCGCCGCATCCCCGGTCCCAGACAACAAGCCGACCACAACGACAACGGCGATCAAGGCGACCTTGACAACGGTGAGACTCACCTGGACGCCGGCGCCCAGCCGAACGCCGAGCGTATTGAGAAAACCCAGCATCAGAATCACCGCCATGGCGATCACTTGCCCGTATCGGATTTCGAGCGGCGCCCAGCCCGGCCCGATCGGCAGAGGAACCGTCACCAGAACGCGATCGAGCCCGGGATAGAAATTGCCGAGGTAATAGAAGAATCCGGTGGCGAGAGTGGCGCAGGCTCCGCTGCGGGCGACCCAGGTTTGGAGCCAGCCATAGGTGAATCCCCAGAACGGCCCGTAAGCTTCGCGCAGGTAGACGTACTCACCGCCAGCCTCGGGAAAGCGGGTCGATAGCCGGGCATAGGTGAGAGCGCCGAACAGGGAGAGGAGGCCACCCGCGATCCAGACGGCGAACACCATGCCCGGTGTGCCCATCTGATTGATCATCGTTTTCGGAACGAGGAAAATGCCGCTGCCGATGGTGGTGCCGATCACGATGGCGATGGCGGCGGAGAGCCCCATCTCGCGGCGCAATTCCAGGTGGCTTGAAGACGGCGATGAGGGCACGCTATGCGTTCTCCTGACTCTGCTGTTGGGGGAGTGCGAAAGACAACGCATAGGCGACGCTGAACGTCACGCTGGTCCCGATCAGCACATACCAGGTCCAGGCGATGGGTGTGTAGAACTTGATGTACAGCATCAGGAAGAAGCCGACAGTCATGCCGGCCATGGCCGCGTTTTCCTGGGTTCTTTTTGTCAGAAGGCCCAGCAGGAACACGCCGAGCAGCGAACCATAGAGGATCGAAGCAATCGACAAGCCGGCCTGCAGCACGGATCCCCAGTTTTCCGCTACCAGCGCGATGGCGAACAGGACGCCGCCCCAAACAAGCGTGACGACGCGCGCCATCTTGAGGTAGAAGTCTTCGCCGCGGCCGCCGCCGGTCATGGGCTTGTAGAAGTCCATGACGGTAGTGGATGCGAGTGAATTGAGCGCCGCGGAAAGGTTCGACATAGCGGCTGCGAGGATCGCCGCAATGACGAGTCCGGCAACGCCGGGCGGCAGGTGATTCCAGATGAATTCGGGGTAGATGCGATCGGCCGGCGAAGGCGGCGCGAGTTTCTGCTGCCCGTAGTAGACCCAGAGGCCGACGCCGATGATGAGAAACAGAGTGAACTGGAAGAAGATCACGGCCCAGCTCGACAGCAACGCGGCGCGGCTTTCTTTTTCGTCCCGCGCAGAGAGCAGCCGCTGCACCATCAATTGCTCCGTGCCGTGGCTGGCAGTGGTGAGGAAGCAGCCGCCGATCAATCCGGCCCAGAAGCTATAGGTTTTGGTGAAGAACTGCGGGGTGAGCGAGAATCCGAAATCGAAGACCTGGAACTTGTTGGCCGCAAGTCCGGCTTGCAGGACGTGAGCCCAACCGCCGTCGATGAGATTCATGAGAACGAACAGACTGACGATCGCCCCTGCGACGTAGAGGAACATCTGCACGACGTCGGTCCAGATGACGGCCGTCATGCCGCCTTCGAATGTGTAGAAGAGCGTGAGGGCGACAATGAGCACGATCGAACTCATTTGTCCCGTGCCGAGAATGATCGAGATGACAATGGAGATCGCGAAGACACGCACGCCCTCGGCAAGCGCGCGCAGTACGAGGAACAGTCCTGCGGTCAGCCTGCGAATGCGGATGCCGAAGCGCCGCTGCATGACTTCGTATGCCGTGTACATCTCGCCCCGAAAGTAAGTGGGAAGGAAGACCGCAATGATGAGGATGCGGGCGACCAGATAGCCGAGCACGACCTGGAGGAATCCGAAGTCGCCGCCAAACGAGAGAGCTGGAGTCCCGATTACGGTTAGCGTTGACGTTTCCGCCGAGACGATCGAGAAGCCGATCGCCCACCAGGGAGCTTCGCGGCCGCCCAGGAAGTAGTCTTTTAGCGTAGACTGCCCCTTGCGAAAGCGTGCTCCGAAGAGTGTAATACCAATCAGATATGCCAGGATCACGCCGAGGTCGAGATAGCGCATTCGATTCAGGATACAAGGTTGCCATCAGAGTTTGGGAACCTGCGGCGGGCTCGTGGTATCTATAGTTCAGGCAGATTGAGCAAGTAGATGAGCGTGGCGGAGAAACATGACGTCGCATCCGGTTGCGGCTCAGATCGCCGATCCGGTATACTCCGCTTTTACCCAGAGAAGAGCCGGCAATGAAGTTTGACCAATTGAGGGAGGCCATTTTGAGGCAGAAGTTTCTCAGAATCGCGGCAACTACCGCGGCGTTACTGATCGGGCAGGTGCTGCTTGCGCAGCAGGGCGGCCCGCAATGGAAGGATCGGGCCGAGTACGATCTGTACGACTCAATCGTCAAGGATGGGAATCCGCAGACCCGTCTCGAGAAGCTGGACAAGTGGAAGAAGGACTACGCCGACACGCAATTCATCGCCAATCGCCGTCAGGTCTACCTCGCCACGTACCAGCAGCTCAACCGTCCTGCAGACGTATTCTCGGCAGCGAAAGAGATCCTCGCGGCGGACGCCAACAACCTTCAGGCGCTGACCGCGTTGAGCGTTTTTGTGTTCCGCTTCTCCCCCGCTCCGTCGGCGGACGACATGGCAACCGCCGAAAAGGCTGCGAGCCAACTGGTGTCGGGCATCGAGACCTACTTCGCGGCGGACAAGAAGCCGGCGGGCGCAACCGATGCGCAATGGGCGCAGAGCAAGAAAGAAGTGCTCATGTACGCGCAGAACGCGCTCGGCTGGATTCCGATGATCCGCAAGGACAACGAGAAGGCGGAAGTCGAACTGATCAAGAGCCTGCAGATTGAGCCGAACAACGCGCAGGTCACCTACTGGCTGGCTGGCGTGATCGTGGCGCAAAAGAAGGTGGAGAAGCTGCCCGCGGCGCTCTTCCACTTTGCGCGTGCCGCGTATTACGAAGGTCCGGGCGCGCTGAATCCGGAAGGCCGCAAGCAGATCATTCCTTACTTCGAAAAGCAGTACGTGAATTATCACGGCGACAAGGAAGGCATCGAGAAGGTGGTTGAAGCCGCCAAGCTGACCGCTCTGCCGCCCGCCGACTGGAAGATCAAGAGCATCGTCGACCGCGAAAAGGAAAATGAAGCGGCGGAAGAAGAAGCCGCGAAGAAGTTCCCGGACAAGGCTCTGTGGAAGGACATCAAGACGGCACTGACCGGCGATGGCGGCCAGGCCTACTTCGAATCGAGCATGAAGGGCGCAGCGCTGCCCGGCGGTATCGAAAAGGCTGGAGTTAAGGTCGCGAAGTTCAAGGGTAAGCTGGTTTCGGCAACGCCGGAAACCAACCCCAAGGAAATCGTGTTGAGCATCTCCGGCGACATCGGTGACGTGACGCTGAAGCTCGACGCTGCGTTGCGCGGCAAGATGGAGCCGGGCGGCGAGATCGAGTTCGAAGGCGTGGCCAGTTCCTACACGAAGGAACCCTTCATGGTTGTGTTCGATGTGGAGAAGGCCAATGTGAACGGATGGGCTGGCGTGGGCGGCGCTCCTGTGCCTCCGGCGCCGAAGAAGGCCGCACCGGCTGCCAAGAAGGCCGCTCCGGCCAAAGTGGTCCCGAAGAAGAAGTAAGCGTTTTTCAAACGGAAGGGTAGAAGGCCGGTTGCGGAAAGGCAGCCGGCCTTTTCCTTTGTTGGGGGATTTGCCCAAGTTCCCCTTGTGCGCAGGCGCGCAGATCGCACGAAACGCCGCGTTTTTGCCGATGGTGTGCGTGGTCATTGGCGTGCATAATAAACATGAAGGCTTGTAACAATCATGGAACTGACACTTGCGGTACTTCCCCTGACCTTAGTTTCGATGCTGGGAGCCGGGGCAGACGCCAAGCGCGGCGCGGACCTGTTCACACAGCAACACTGCACCGAATGTCACTCGGTACAGGGCAATGCCGCCGGACCTGCAACGCTCTCCAAAGCGCCGGACCTCGGCAGACGTCTGGATCGCGATTACACACCCGCCGGTCTCGCCAGCCGTATGTGGAATCATGCGCCACAGATGTGGACTGCCATGAAAGCCGCCAAGATCGAGGTTCCGAACCTGAACGAGCAGGCGGTTGGCGATATCTTCGCGTATTTCTATGCAGCTCGCTACTTCGATAAGCCCGGCGACGCTGGACGTGGAAAGCGTGTGTTCGAAGAGAAGCAATGCGGGACGTGCCATTCCGAAAAAGGCATGGCGAGTCCGGTGAAGAACTGGAAGTCACTTCGGGATCCGGTCGAATTGGTGGAGCGGATGTGGAACCACGCGCCCCAGATGATTCAGGCAGCAAAGAACAGCAAGGTGAAGTTCCCCAAGTTGGACGCCAGCGAAATGGGCGACATGCTGGTGTACCTGCAGAACATTCCGGAACTGCGCAAAGCGGGTTATGAGTTCCGCACGCCAGAGGGCGGCGCGGACGGCAAAGCGCTTCTCGAATCCAAAGGCTGCACGAAGTGCCATTCCGGAGCCAAGGCGCTGGACCAACGCATTGGCCGGCAGACGCTCACCGAGATTGCCGCGGCGATGTGGAATCATGCTCCCGAAATGCGCACCAAGGCATCCGAACTCAGCAGCCAGGAGATGCGGACGATCCTGGGCTATCTGTGGAGTTCGAACTTCTTTGGATCCCAGGGCGGCAATGCCGCGCGCGGCGAGAAGATCTTTGCGGCAAACTGTTCGGAATGCCACGGCAAGAGCGCCCCGGCCCTGGAGCCTGGGAAGAAGGCGTTCTCATCCGTAACGATGGTCGCCGCTCTCTGGCAGCATGGCCCGAAGATGCTTACAGAGATCGAGAAGCGCCAGAAGGCCTGGCCTCGCCTGACACCGTCCGAGGCGCAGAATCTGATCGCGTACCTGAACGGTAAGAACTAAGCCTGGTGGCCGTCGCCGCGCACGAGGTCCGCGAACGCTTTAGCCGCGTGACTGAGAGCGCGGCGAGCTGGCGATATCAGGCGGATCTCGCGGTCTACGTTCAATTCCTTCACCCGCACTTCGCGAAGCGTGCCCTGCTGGATGTCCTGATCCACACACAGCTTCGGCAGGAACGCGACGCCTTCGTCACGCTGCACCATCATACGGATCGCCTCGACGGTCGGCATCTCGACTTCCATGTTGAGGGGCACCTTACAGCGCTGGAATTCGCGCAGCACGAGCGTCCGGTACGGTGACATCACGTTGTGAGCGATAAAGACCTCGGCGCCGAGGTCCGCGATCGAGACTTCCCCGGCGTTCGCCAGACGGTGCGTCGGCGCGACCACAAACGTCAGGCTGTCGCGGTAGATGACCGTAGAGACGAGACGGCTGTCGCCCGGTTCGTAGCTGATGAGCCCGAGTTCCAAGTCGCCGTCGAGAATCTGCGAGGGAATCTTGCTGGACAAGGACCGGCGCACCTGCACTTTGATTTTCGGATAACGGCGGCGGTATTCCTCGATGTGCCGGAGCAGGTAAAGGGTCGTGGATTCGTTGGCGCCGATGATCAGGCGTCCGGCTGAATTGTCGCGCAGTTCGGCGAGAGCATTGGAGAGTTCGGATTCGAGATTCTCGAAGCGGCGCGCAAACTCGAGCACGATCTGCCCCGCGTCGGTCAGCATCAACTCTTTGCCCGAACGATCGATGAGCTTCTCGTTCAACTCGGTTTCGAGGCGCTGTATGGCGAGCGAAACGGCAGGCTGAGTCCGCAGCAGTTTTTCCGCGGCGCGGGAGAAGCTCTTCTCCGTGGCCACCATTTGGAAGACCTTTAACGGGTAGAGTTCCATCCCTCGATTATAAAGTTTCTAAATGATCCCCGTCCAGACGATTAATCAATCCTGCGGGCGTTTTCGCCAGAGCGTGCGGGCGGTATAAGAAAGCACGACCGTACCGTTCTGGTTGGTCACCTCGCTGAGTGTATCGACCACGCCGCTTGACGCGTCGCGATCGCTTTTTGCGACGACCTTCTCACGAACGTGGATCGTGTCACCGATGAAAACGGGACGGATGAAACGGAGCCGGTCCACGCCGTAGAACGCAATGAGCGTATTGCCCGGGGGCATGGCGCGGACACTCAGCGCGGAGGCGACAGAGAAGATCAGGGCGCCGTGCGCGATGCGCTGTCCGAACGCTGTCGACCGGGCGTATTCAACATTCGTGTGGAGTTCATACCAGTCGCCTGTGAGCCCGGCAAAGTTGACGATGTCGGCCTCTGTAATGGTCCGGCCGGCGGTCACGGTCTCCCGTTCCAGCTCGAAATCCTCGAAATAGACGTTCATGGTTGGCTTACGGTATCATCCCTGTTGACTTTGCTCTATAGTTATTGAGTGTAGGTATACAGGCATGAATCGACCGAACCCCGACCTGCTGACGATCAAAGCTTTGGCCGACCAGTCGAAGACGCACCGGCAGACGATTCACTACTACCTGCGGCGAGGCGTGCTGCCGCAGCCGGTCCGCGTGAGCCGGACCTCCGCCCTCTATCCGAAGTCGAATGTCGAGCTATTGAACCTGGTGAAGCTGGCGCAGGAGAAGCACCGGCTGAATCTCGAAGAGATTCGCGACCTGTTCCGCGAAACCGGGTACAAGCCCCACGTGATCCGCGAGAAGTTGAAGGCCGACGAAACCGCGGGGCTCTCGCTCGAGGACCTGCGGCTGCGCCTCGATCCGCCGCCGTCACGCGAATGGATCCAGGATCTCGTCCGGCGGGGCCTGGTGGAACCGGAGCATTCACTCCACAATCGCGACATTCGCTTTACGCAGACTTCGGCGGAACTGGTTCGCGGCCTGTGGGAGGGAACCCGCATGGGGATCCCGCTCGAGTCTTTCCAGACGATCAACGACCGGATCCGCGCCGAGGCGGATCGCGAGACGGCGCAGTTTCTCGCGAGTTTGCGTGAAGTCGAACTCACCGGCGATGCGTACCCGCGTGTGGCGCGGCTGTTCGGGGTGCTCGAGAAGTTCGCTACGCTGCGCTGGAAGGCGTCGCTGCACCGGCTGTTCATCATGCGGTTCGAACAGTCTTATAGCCGCTTCATGGGGCAGAACCGGCAGTACATCTTTCCCAGCGAAACGTTCCTGGTGAAGCACGGTCTCACGAAAGAGATCGACCGCCTGCGCGCGCACCTCGCCAACAAGCCGGGGGACATCGACGCGAAGAAACAACTCGCACGCGCTTACCAACTGCGGGGCGACTGGACGCGGCTGCATGATTTGAGCCGCGAGATCCTGCAGGTGGACCCCGGCAGCACGTCGGCCATCGGCTATCTGGGCCATTCGCTGCGTTATCTCGGGCGGTTTGAAGAATCCGTGCGGGTGCTCGAAGAGGGCATAGCGAAGACCGGGAATCCGTTGTTGAAGGTGCGATTGGGACAGACCCTCATCAGCCAGGCCGCGGAAACCGGTGACGCGTCGCAGTATCTGGGAGCCTTGATCCGGCGCGCGAAACTGGCGCAGGAAGCGATGCGGGAATCCGAACACGACGACGGATTGTCGCGCAATGTTCGCGGCGTGCTGGCGGTGGATTCGCTGATGCTGTCAGCGCCGCTCGAAGCCGAGATCCCATCGCTCGAGGATCTCGAACGCCTGTATCGCGACGTGAATGCAGCGACGCTGACGGGACTGTCGGTGCTGAGCAAGATCTCGCTGCTGCGGGCGCGATTGTTCGCCGCCTACGCGCTGTCGGTCGCGCGGGAACGGTTTGGAGTCGCGGGATCGCAGAAGCTGCTGGACCAGGTGCTCAAAGCCGATCCCGACGCGATCCTCGCGAAAAAAGCAAAAAAGAAACGATAGTCGATTAGCGAGGCAGCGGGCGCGGCGTGGCGTCGCCTTCCGTGATGCCCATCGCCCACTTCACCGCTTCGAGATACACCTTCTGGATATCGGGACGCTCCCAGACTTCTTCGCGATGTCCGAGGGTCGACCAGAAGACCCGCCCCTTGCCGTACTTCTTCACCCACGCAACAGCGACGTCCTTGTCGGCCTGACGCTTGACGCCCCGATGTTCCCAGTCGATTTCGCTGGGATCGAGACGCATCAGCACACGCAGTTTATCGCGTGAATATTCTTTGGACGGCTGGTAGATCTCGTCGTAGATGTAGAACTTCTTCGGCAGGTGCCGCGTGATCGGGTGATCGTTGTCCTCGACCAGGATCGGCGCCTGGAACTGGTTCCATGGGTGATTGTCGAAGTACGCGCCGATCATCTCGCCATACTCGGGCCACTTGTAAAGGGTGTCGATCGCGCTGTGGCCGCCGATGAAGCCCTTGCCGTCATCGCGGACGAACGAGAGCAGGTCAGCCTTCTGATCGTCGGTGAGCGGCAGTTCGCCTGTGGTGTAGAAGAACACCGCGTCGAAGTAGTTCAGCGTCTTGGCGTTCTTGCCGATGTTTTTCTTGGTGATGAGTTCGACGTCCGTACGGATGTAGGTGTCCCACAGCCCGGATTCCTGACCGAGTTTCCAGAGCGTCGCGAGTCCGTTGGATACGGAATCATGCTGGAAGCCGGACACGGCGCCGATGGCGAGGAGTTTCTTTTTCTTACGTGGCTGCGGAGGTTGGGCGGGGGCGATGACCACACCGGCAACAATGGCAAGCATCGCGCCCATGGCGATGAGACGAAGCGATCGCATGGGCGTTATCTTATCTCGAAAGCTCGAAGGTGAGCGAGGACCAGAAGCTTTCCCAGTCGGCTTGGGCGGGATCTTTGGATCTCTCGATGACGATGGCCGTGAGACGCCACTTGCCGGCCTTGCTGAGGTAGACATTCACATACCCGTTGGCGTCTGTGCGCCCGACGCGGAGGCTTTCGGCGGGTCCAGCGGAAGGCGCGATCGCCGCTTCCACCATCACGTTTGACGCGGGCTTTCCGCGCCAGAGCAGGCGCACGGGCAATGTGTCCCTGGTCTTGAGCGAATACGGATCCTTGTCAGGCACGAGTTCGACCGCGTGTCCAACAGGCTTCGAGTACGTATCGTCGCCTGCGCCATCCGACCGGACGAGAGCCTTCACGTACTTGCTGTAGATCTCGCGGCCCGGCTTGGCGGATTCGCCGTGCTGTACGCGCCACTCGACGACCTGTCCCATCCCTTCGCCCTTGAGGTACTTCTCGAAGGCCGGGGGATCCATCTCGATGAAGTTGGGCGTCGTGCGGGCGGCAATGACGAGAGTACCTTTGCCTGCGGCACGCACATCGCCCAGAGCGCGATTGCCGTCAACGCGAATATTGGTGACGTTGTACTGCAGTTTGCCGGCGTATAGCGTCGCATCGCGCAGACGCGCAAGCGCCGGCGGAACCTCGCTATCCGGAAACCTATCGCCGTTATGGAATCCGACGGTGATGCGTTCGCCTGGTGAGACCTGGAACGCCGACGGCATGAGGAACAGGTGGTGCGCCATCGCGGGAAGCGATAGCGCGAGTCCCCAAGCCGCCAGCATTCGGCGAGGCATTGCTAGTTGTTCCACTCCGCGACGAAGATGTTGAACTCGTAACGGCCCTTGGCGCCCTTGTCGGAGCAGAAGACCAGACGCTTGCCATCCGGCGAGAACTCGGGGAACGAGGTGAAGCCGCCGAAGTCGGTGATCTGCTCGAGTCCGCTGCCGTCGGTGTTCATCATGTACAGTTCGAACTTGCGGCCGTCGCAGTTGTGCTTGTTCGAGGCGAAGACGATCTTCTTGCCGTCGGGCGAGAAGGTGGGCGCGAATGCGGCGCATCCCAGCGAGGTGATCTGGCGCGGCTTCGAGCCCTTCGCGTCGGAGATGAAGACTTCCATCTTCATCGGCGCGGTGAGATTGTCTGCGAGCAGTTCTTTGTACTTCTGCGCGGTTTCGGGCGTATTCGGATGGTTCGCGCGCCACACCAGACTTTTGCCCGCGCGATCGAACACGGCGCCGCCGTCATAGCCGTTGGACTTCGTGAGTTGCTTCTTGTCGCTGCCGTCTTCGTTCATCGACCAGAGGTCGAGGTCGCCGGACGCTTTCGAGGTGTAGATGATCTTCTTCGTCTTCCAATTGACGGTCGCTTCCGCGTCGTAGCCCGGGGTGTTGGTCATCTTCGTCAACGGGCCGCCCTTTTCGGATCCACGGTAAATGTCGAAGCCTTCGTACACGGCCCAGACATAACCTTTGCTGCGGTCGGGGCGCGCCGGGCACGCGTCTCCGGCTTCGTGCGTGGAGGCGAAGACCACGTTCTTGTTGTCCGACAGGAAGTACCCGCAGGTGGTGACGCCTTTGCCAGTGGACACCATGTGCAGGTCGCTGCCGTCCGCGTTCATCACGTAAATCTGGTCACACTGGTGGGGTTCCCGAGTGGACTGAAAGATCAGCTTCTTCCCGTCGGGCGACCAGTATGCTTCGGCGTTCTGTCCGCCGTTGGTCAGTTGCTTCAAGTTCGACAGCCGCTGCTTGGCAGGGGTCTGCGCGACCAGCGCGCAGCCAAGCGCGAGCAGGATGAGAATGCCTCGCATAGCACTCATTGTAAGCTGGATTCGATGGTTCCAGCCCTTTTCGCCGCGTTGACGCTCGCTGCCGGCGGCGTTGATTTCAAAGAGCATGTCCTTGCTACGGACCTGCGGGGCGGCTATCAGGTCACGGCCGTGGACGTAAACGGCGACGGCAAGACGGACCTGATCGCGCTGGCTTCCGGCATGCCGGAACTGTACTGGTTCGAGGCGCCTTCCTGGAAACGGCATCTGCTGGTTTCGGGCCTGCAACGCATGATCAACCTGGGCGTAGCGGATACGGACGGCGACGGGATCCCGGAGATCGTCATCGCGCACGAGTTCAATAACGACCCCGCGAAGTCCTTTGGTATTGTCTCTTTGCTGACGCACGACGGGGATCCGAAGAAACCGTGGAAGGTCCGCGAGATCGATCGTTTGTCGACCTCGCATCGCATTCGCGCGGCGCGCATCGACGGCAAGGTGATCTTTGTGAATGCGCCGCTGGCGGA
>CAZVKC010000020.1:68769-98139 GCA_964627455.1 uncultured Solibacteraceae bacterium
TTCGCGCGGCGCGCATCGACGGCAAGGTGATCTTTGTGAATGCGCCGCTGGCGGATGCGAACGCGAAGGTCTCGGAAGACTATCGCGGTCATGTGCCGCTGGTGTTTTATCGTCCCGGCGAATGGAAGCGTGAGGTCATTTCGACGGCGGATGAAGGCGTCGTGCATGGCCTGTGGGTCGGAAAATGGAAGAAGGGCGACAAGTCCGACAGTGTTTTGACATCGAGCTTTGTGGGGATCTTCCGGCATGAGTACGTAGGCGGCGGCAAGTGGAAGCGGACGAAACTGGCGGCCGGCGATCCGTCGCCGTGGCCGCGTTCCGGATCGAGCGAGATCGCGCCCGGCGAAGGCTGGTACGCGTCGCTCGAGCCGTGGCACGGCAATCAGGTGGTCGTGTACCAGGGGAAGAAGCGGGACGTGATCGAGACCAAACTGGTGGACGGGCACGTGCTGTTGACGGCGGATTTCGACGGCGATGGGCGGAATGAGATCGTCGCCGGCTATCGCGGGGCGGGTCGCAGCGTCTATCTCTACACGCAGGATGCGAAGAAGAAGGGCCAGTGGACCCGGCAGACCGTCGACAACGGCGGGATTTCCGCCGCGGGATGCGCGATTGCGGATCTCAACGGCGACGGACGCCCGGACCTGGCCTGTATCGGATCCGCGACAACGAACCTGAAACTCTATGAAAATCTCGGTCGTCATTCCAACGCTGGCGGCAGATGAGGCACTGGAGGCTTGCCTGCAAAGCCTCGCCTCCCAGCAAGCTTCGGATTTCGACTTCGAGACGATCGTTGTGGACAACAGCGGCGGCAAGGGACATGCACGGCGTCTGGCTTCGGATCGCGTGCATGTGATCGAGAATACGGGCGGCAACACGGGCTACGGCGGCGGCGTGAATCGCGGGATCGCGGAGTCGACGGGCGATTGGATCCTGGCGCTGAACGACGATACGACGCTCGCGCCCGACTGTCTGGCCCGCATGTTGCGCGCGGCTGAGGAACGACGCGAGATCGGGATGTGCGCGCCACTCATCGTGCGATCCACGGGCGATGTCGATTCCGCGGGCGGCATGCTGATCGCGCCGGACGGGACGTCGAAGCAACGCGGCCAGGGACGGACTCCGGCGGAGTTCCCGCGCAATCAGGAAGTTCTGCTGCCGTCCGGCTGCGCGGCGCTGTATAAGCGCGAGATGCTCGACGAGATCGGATTGTTCGAAGAGTCGTATTTCCTCTACTGCGAAGATACGGACCTGGGCCTGCGGGCGCGGCTCCGGGCGTGGGAATGTGTGTACGCCGCGGACGCCCGCGTGGAGCATCGCTATTCGCACTCCTCTGGCGTGGCGTCGGCGCTCAAGGCATACTATGTGGAGAGGAACCGTTTGCGCACCATCGTTCGCAACTTTCCTCTGCGCGATCTGCTGCTTTCGCCGTGTCACACCGCAATCCGCTACTGGTGGCATCTGCGGTTCCGGGGAAGAGGCAAAGGTACAGCGGCGCAATATCAGGGCAGCGGCGGGAGCTTGGCATGGATCGCGCTGCGGGCCTGGAAAGACACGTTGATCGAACTGCCGAAATTGTGGAAACAGCGCCGGACCATCCAACAAACGGCCCGGCTTGCGCCGAAACAATTCGCCCGGCTTCTGTCGGGTTATCGCATCACGTCGAAGCAAGTGGCGGAACTGTGACGGCGCCCGACAAACTGCTGGTCATCATTCCAGCCTTCAACGAGTCGGGCGCGATTCAGACGGTGGTTTCGCAGGTGAAGGCCGCGGTTCCCGGGGCGCCGATCCTCGTCATCGACGATTACTCGCGCGACAACACCAAGGAACTGGCGCGCGCGGCGGGTGCAGAAGTGTTGCCGCTGCCGCATCATCTGGGCCTTGGCGGCTGCGTGCAGGCGGGCTACAAGCTGGCCTATGAACTCGGCTTCGATTACGTGGCCCGCGTCGACGGCGACGGGCAGCATGATCCCATCGATATCCCGCGGCTACTGAAGGTCCTCAAAGAGAAGGACTGCCAGATGGTGATCGGCTCGCGCTTTGTCGAGGGCGGCGGAGGCGAATACTCGAGCCTGCCCCGCGGCGTGGGGATTCAACTGTTCCGCTGGATCCTGCGGCCGATCATGGGCAAGCCGGTGCACGATCCGACCTCAGGCTTCGTGGCCGTGAATCGCGAGGCGCTGGAAGTATTCAGCCACAGCTTTCCGCTCGAGTATCCCGAGATCGAAGCGCTGGTGGTGCTGCAGCGGAAGAGGTTCAAGTTCGAAGAAGTCCCCTGCAGGTTCCGCGACCGGATGGCGGGACGGAGCACGATCACGCCCTGGAAATCACTGCGCTACATGGTGCATGTGTTGCTGGGCGTGGTGGTCAACATTCTGCGGTTCGAAGGCCGTCCGGCACGTTAAACTGAGAATTCCCAAGCGGCAGACATGGAAAGACTGATCCATCTCATCAACATCGTCAGCCTTCTGCTGACGTTGATCGTCGTCCTGTCGCTGCGCCGGCAGCGGATCCGGCCCGAATACGCGGTTGCGTGGCTGGGCGCTTGCGCGGCGTTGTTTTTGTTGTCGCGCTGGGCGGGTCCGGCGTTGTGGCTGCAGAATGTACTGGGCTTGCCCGACCGGCCGCTGGCGCTGATCCTGATCGTTTTCGCAGTATTTCTGGTGGTCTTCTACCGCTTCACGGTCCGGATCTCCGACCTGAAAGATTCCAATATCGCACTGGCGCAACGCGTCGCCATGCTCGAGTATCACATCCACTCGATCCATGAAAAAGTCAAAAACAGTCCGGCCGCAGAATCCAACTGAGTCCCAGGCCGGCGCGGGAAGCAAGCCGTTCCCCTGGCAGTGGGCGCTGCCGCTGGCCGCACTCGTCGTCACGCTGGCGATCTACGGTCCCTCGATGAGCGGGCCATTCGTCTATGACGATTTGTCGCTTCCCTTCCTCGCGCCGGGTTACGACCGGCTGCCGTTTTCGGCCTGGGTGGCGAGCATTCGCCCGGTGCTGATGGCGTCGTACTGGGTAAACTTCCAGATCAGCGGACTCGACACGACGCCCTATCACGCGCTGAACGTTCTGCTCCACGCGCTGAACGGATTGCTGGTGGGACTGGCGATCCGGAAGCTGTCAGGATCCGGCTGGCTGGGCTTCGTGTGCGGCGCGATCTTCCTCACGAATCCCGTGCAGACCGAAGCGGTGTCGTATGTCGCGAGCCGTTCGGAAAACCTGACGGTGTTCCTGTTCTTTTCCGCATTCGTGTTGTTCCTGTATCGCAAGCAGAAGTCCATCGACTTCGTGACGTCGGCCGGCGTGCTGGCGTTGTTCGGCGCCGCGTGTTTGTCGAAAGAATACGCCGTGACGCTGCCTTTGCTGATTCTGCTGACGGATCTGTATTTCAACGACGAGGGTCCGAAGGCGAACTGGCGCTTGTACGCTCCGATCGTGCTGGTCGGCACGGGCGGCAGTTACTTCGTGTGGAACATCCTGCGCCAGGCGGATACGGCGGGGTTCAACATGAAGGACCTGAGCGCGGCCGATTACTTCTTCACGCAATGCCGCGCGATCTGGGTGTATGTCACGAAGTTCTTCATTCCCGTGGGACTCAACATCGACCATGATTTCGCGATCTCGCGGGGCATCCTGGATCACGGCGCGCTGTTCGGCATGATTGGATTGCTGGGGGCTTCGGCTGCGGCCTTCTGGTTCCGCAAACAATATCCGCTGGCGAGCTATGGATGGTTCGTCTTCCTGTTGCTGCTCGCGCCGACCTCGTCGTTCGTGCCGATCCGCGACGTGCTGGTGGAACGCCGCGTGTACCTGCCGTCGATCGGCTTGTTGCTGATCCTGGCCGAGGTGGTGCGGAGAGTCGAGATCCCCAGGTGGGTGTTCGCGATTCCGATCGTGTTGTTCGCCGGGATGACGTACCAGCGCAATGTCCTGTGGGCCGAGCCGCTCGCGCTCTGGCAGGACGCTGCGGAAAAGTCGCCGGCGAAATGGCGCGTGCAGTTCCAGGTGGCGGACGCGCTGTATCGCCGTGGCGATTGCGCGCAGGCGGCGGCGGCGTTCGAAAAGACGAGCGCCCTGGCGAAACCGGACTATCGCCTGCTCATCAACTGGGCCAATGCGCTCGATTGTGCGGGCCAGCAGCCGCAAGCGTTGCAGCGGGCGCAGGAAGCGCTGGCTCTCGAAAAGACCGCGCAGGCGTACGCGCTCATCGGTATGCTGCACGCCAAGGCGAATCGAACGCAGGAGGCGCTGGAGTCCTTGAACGAGGCCATCGCGACGGACATGCGCTTCGACCCGGCCTACTTCTTCCGCGGCAACGTTTACGCGATGCTCGGCGACAACGACCGGGCCGCCGCCGATTACCGGAAGGCGCTCGAGATCAACCCAGGCAATGCGCAAGCCGCGCGGGGATTGGCGCGTGCGAATCGGCGTTAACGCGCTCTACCTGATTCCTGGCGGCGTCGGCGGTACGGAAATCTACCTTCGCAGCCTGCTGCAGGCGCTGGCGGAGATCGACACCGTCAACCAGTACTTCATCTTCACCAACCAGGAAACCGGCGCGGATCTCGTGCCCGCGGGCCGCGCGAATTTCAAACATGTGCCGCTGAACATCCGCGCGACGTTCCGGCCCGGCCGGATCCTGTATGAGCAGTTCGTGCTGCCGTTCGTGAATCCGAGCGTGGACGTGATGTTCAACCCCGGTTTCACTGCTCCGGTGCTGCATCGCAACAATGTGACGGTGTTTCACGACCTGCAGCACAAGCGGCATCCCGAGTACTTCCGCTGGTTCGACCTGCCGTTTTGGAGCCTGCTGCTGTGGGCGTCGGCGCGGTTTTCCAGGCGCCTGATCTCGGTTTCGAACGCGACGCGCGACGATCTGCGCAAGTTCTACGGCGTCGATTCGGCGGTGGTCCATCATGGCGTGGATCCGGTATTCTTCGACATCGCCCGCCAGCGGCGTAGTGGGCCCGAACCGTTTCTGTTGTGCGTTTCGACCCTGCATCCGCACAAGAACATCGACCGGCTCGTGCGGGCGTTTGCGAAGTTCCGCGAGCAGCGCCCCGATTTCCGGTTGGTTCTCGCGGGGATGAAGGGTTTTTTCGCGCGGGAAGTCGAAGCGCAGGTGCGGAAGTCGGGCGTCGAGGACGCCGTGCGGATCACGGGGTGGATCCCGCGCGAGGAACTCCTCGATCTCTACCGGCGCGCCACGGCTTTCGTGTACCCATCCACCTTCGAAGGCTTCGGGATGCCGGTGCTCGAAGCGCTGGCGGCGGAGATCCCTCTCGCGTGCTCGGATATCGAGCCCATGCGGGGCCTGGCGGACGGCGACGCGATCCTGTTCGACCCCTCTTCGGACGACGCCCTGACCGCCGCCCTGCTCCGGATTGTCGACGCCCAACCCCGCCCGAACGAGCGCATCCGCGACTTCACCTGGATCCGTACAGCCCAGGCGACGTTAAGGGTGTTAAATGATTAATCTTTGGCAACGTTTCCCGGCATCTTATAGTCCAAGTACATAAGGCGTAGTTTTTGATACGCTGAAAGCCACCACAGGGGATTGGATGCGCCTGAAAGTTCTCATTCCGGCTTTGGCCGCGCTACTCACGGTAGTTGTGGGAATGCTCCACGCGCAGTTGCCCTTCCGCCAGTATCAGGGCAGCGAGTACGACGACTTTCCGCTCCCCCCCGACTACGCCGACAAAGCGGAGTTCGTGATCGGCCGCCTGATGTACAAATCCGTCGCCTACGGGTTCCGGCGATACTCCAGTTGGACCATTGATTATCCTCGCTCCGACCGCCACCTTGCGCAAGGCATTCGGCGCCTGACCCGGACCAATGTCCGTTCGGTCGAGCAGCCGATTTCGCTCGACGACGGCGACGACGTTTATAACTGGCCTTTTCTATACGCAGTCGAAGTGGGGCACTGGGAACTGACGGATGCCCAGGCCAAGCGCCTCCGCGACTATCTGCTGCGCGGCGGCTTCCTCATGTGCGACGACTTCCACGGCACCGAGGAGTGGGAAGTCTTCATGGAGAGCATGCGCAAAGTCTTTCCGGACCGGCCGGTAGTCGACATCGAGAATTCAGACGCAATATTTCACGTACTATACGATCTCGATGATCGCTATCAGGTTCCGGGAGCGCAGTATCTTTGGACAGGACGGACCTACGAGCGTGATGGCATCGAAGCGCGCTGGCGCGGCGTCTACGACGACAAAGGCCGGCTGATGGTGGCTCTGTGCCATAACATGGACCTCGGAGATGCGTGGGAATGGTCCGATGATCCCAGGTATCCGGAAAAGTGGGCCTCGCTCGCCTACAGGATTGGAATGAACTACGTAGTGTACGCGTTGACGCATTAGAACGAACGAAAGAAACTGGCGGGGCGGGCTAACAACAGGCGATGTTCGAATTCTTCTTCAAGTATCCGGCGGCGGCGTTCGATCGCGGGAAAATCGTGTTCGCCGGGGGCTGGCCGGTGTGGCTGCTGCTGGTTCTGATCGCGGCAGGCGCAGCGGGCATCTGGTACGTGATCTATCGCCGCGCAGGCTCCGCGTCGCTGCTGCAGGGATCCCGGCAGGCGGCCGTCTTCGCACTGCAGACCATGCTGCTCGCCCTGCTGCTGGTGATGTTGTGGCAACCCGCATTGAGCGTGTCCGCATTGAAAGCCCAGCAGAATGTCGTGGCCGTGGTGGTCGACGACTCGAAGAGCATGGGACTCGTGGAAGACGGCTCGCCGCGGCGCGACAAAGCGATGCAGGCTTTGAATGGCGGGCTGTTGAACGAACTGCGCGAGAAGTTCCAGGTGCGTTTGTATCGCACCGGCGAGCGGCTGCAAAAGATCGACAAGCTGGAGCAGTTGAATTCGTCCGATCGCGCGACACGCCTCGCTGACGCGATGAAAGAAGTCGTCGCGGAGGCCGGCTCGCTGCCGATCGGCGCGGTGGTGCTGGTGAGCGACGGCGCGGAAAACTCGGGCGGCATCGATCTCGAAACGATTCAGGAGATCCGGCGGCATCAGATCCCGGTGCACACCATCGGCGTGGGCCGCGAAAAGCTGGTCAAAGATATCGAGTTGAGCGACGCGCAGACGCCGGCGAAAGCGCTGCAGGATTCGCGCTTGTCCGCGGTCGTGAGTTTCCGGCAGTATGGATACGCCGGCCAGAAGGGCAAGCTGACGTTGCGCGAAAGCGGCAAGGTGGTTGCGTCGCAGGATGTCGTGTTCAAGCAGGACGGCGTGCAGCAGACCGAATCCGCGCTGTTCAATGCGGGCAGCCCGGGCGCGAAGAACCTCGAACTTTCGATTGATCCCCTGCCCGGCGAAGAGAACGCCCAGAACAACAAACTGACGCGTGTGTTCGACGTGTCGGCGGGCAAGCCGCGGATCCTGTATGTCGAGGGCGAACCTCGCTGGGAATACAAGTTCATCCGCCGCGCGATGGAAGAAGACAAGACCATCGAACTGGTGACGCTGCTGCGCACGACGCAGAACAAGTTTTATCGCCAGGGCATCAACAATCCCAAGGAACTCGAGAACGGATTCCCGAACACGTTCGAGGAACTGTTTCAATACCAGGCGATCGTGCTGGGGACTGTGGAAGCGGCATGGTTCACGCCGAACCAGCAGGAACTGATCCACCGCTTTGTCGACAAGCGCGGCGGCGGTCTCATCTTCCTGGCGGGGCGCGCGTCGTTTTCCGACGGCGGGTATGGACGCGAACCGTTCATCGGCATGTTGCCCGTGACGCTGCCGGATCGCAAGGCTACGTTCTATCGGGATCCCGCCACGGCGGAACTCACGGTCGCCGGGCGCGATTCGCTGATCTGCCGGATCGAAGAGAATCCCGACCGCAATATGGAGCGGTGGAAGAAACTGCCGTATATCCTCGGCTACCAGGAACTCGGCACGCCGAAACCCGGCGCGCTGGTGCTCGCGGAAATGACCGCGGGCGGCAAGGCGCGGCAACCGCTGCTCGTGACGCAGAATTACGGGCGCGGACGCGTCGCGGCGTTTGCGGGCGCGGGGACCTGGCGCTGGCAGATGTTGCAGCCGCTCGAAGACAAGTCGCACGAGGTGTTCTGGCAGCAGTTCCTGCGCTGGTCCGTGACCGGGACGCCGACGCAGGTGCAGGCGTCGTTGTCGAAGTCGATGCTCGCGGATGAGGCGAAGATCCGGTTCCGCGCGGAGGCTCGCGATAAGTCGTACGCCCCGGCTGGCGATGCGAATGTCGTGGCGCGCGTGATTGGCCCGAGCGGCGCGGGATCCGAAGTCGTGATGACGCCGGTGCCGACCGAATCGGGCGTGTTCGAAGCCGAGTTCAACGCGGAACGCGAAGGTTCGTATGTGGTCGAAATGGTCGCGCACAAGGGGACGGAAGAGCTGGGCCGCGATGTTGCGACGTTCCGCCGCGAAGACGGAGTGGCCGAGAACTTCCACGTCGAACAGAATAGAGAGTTGCTGGAAAAGCTCGCGCAGCAGACCGGCGGGACCTTCCGCGGCGCCGCCGATGCCAAGAAGCTGGGAACCGACATTTCGTACTCCGACGCCGGCATCACGGTGCGCGAAACCAAGGATCTCTGGAACATGCCAATCGTCTTCCTGCTAGCTCTGGCATTGCGATCGACAGAATGGCTTCTGCGGAGGCGCTGGGGCGTGATATGAGACGACTGATTTGGGTGACAGCGCTTCTGTTCGGCGGCAGCCTGCTGCACGCGAGCACGTACTATCTGGCCATTGCGGGACTCGGCGGCGAGCCGGAATATGACCAGCGCTTCGGCGGCTGGGCCGCGGATCTCGAGAAGATCCTGAAGTCCGCAGGCGATTCGCAGGCGACGCTGCTGAAGGGCACGGAAGCCACCAAGGCGCGCATCACGTCCGCGGCCGGAGAGATCGCGAAGAAGGCGAAACCCGAGGATCTGTTCGTGTTGCTGCTCATCGGCCACGGCACGTTCGACGGCGCGGATTACAAGTTCAACGTCCCAGGACCTGATGTTTCCGGCGTGGAACTCGGCGCGCTGCTCGATCGCATTCCGGCGAAGAAGCAGTTGGTCGTGAACATGACGAGTTGTTCCGGCGGCGCGGTTCCCGCGTTGCAGAAGGCCGGCCGCACGGTGATCAGCGCGACGAAGTCCGGCACGGAGAAGAACGCGACGGTGTTCGCCCGTTATTGGATCGAAGCGATGCGCGACACCGGAGCCGACAAGGATAAGAACGACGTCATCACCGCGCTCGAAGCGTTTCAGTACGCAGAATCGAAGACCGAGAATTTCTACAAGACGCAGAACCGGCTGGCCACCGAGCATCCCGTGCTCGAAGACACCGGCAAGGGCAACCCGGTGAAGGATCCCTCGCCTGCAAACGGCCAGGGACTCACCGCGTCGCAGTTCGCGCTGCTGCGCATCGGATCCGCACAGGCTGCAACCAGGGATCCGGCGAAGCGCGCGCTGTTCCAGAAGAAGGAAGAACTGGAAAGCAAGATCGATCAGTTGAAGTATCAGAAGGCGGCAATTCCGTCGGCCGAATACCGGCGGCAACTGAGCGCCCTGTTGCTGGAACTGGCGAAGGTCCAGGAGGAGTTGGACAAGTAAATGCAGTACCCGCGCCTCATTGTTGTTACGGCGTTTCTCGCGGCTGGCGCTGCTTCGGCGGCGACGGTAGAGGAATGCGCGGCGCACCGGCACTATGGTCGCGAACAACAGGCGAAGACTTGTTATAACGCTCTCGTTTCGAGCCAGGATCCGGCGGTTCGCGCCGAAGGCTTCTGGGGACTCGACAATCATCAGGCTGCGAACGAGCAGTTCCGCATCGCGATCGGCCGCAATCCGAAAGATGCCCATCTGAAGACCCGCTGGGGCTTGCTTTATCTCGATCATGAGCAACCCGGCGATGCGGCGGAGTTGTTCGAGGAAGCGCTCGAAGCGAAGCCGGATTATCCGCCGGCGCTGTTGGGACTTGCGACCGTCGCCTCCGATCGCTTCGAGAAAAAGGCTGTCGAACTCGCAGAGAAAGCTCTGAAGGCGGATCCGAAACTGGTTGGCGCGCAGGAGTTGCTCGCGCGCCTCGCGCTTGAAGACAACAATCCGAAGAAAGCCGCGGAAGAGGCAGACAAGGCGCTGAAGATTTCGCCCGAAGCGCTCGACGCGATGGCGGTCCACGCGGCGATCGAGTATCTCGAAGATCGCGATGGATCGCCGTGGATTGCGAAGATCGCGAAGATCAATCCTGTGTACGGCAAGGCGCATGGCATGATCGGCCACTTCTATGTGATCAATCGGCGGTACGACGAAGGGATGGTGCAGTTCCGCAAAGCGCTGGAACTCACCCCGAACCTGTGGGCCGTCCGCGCCGAATTCGGCGTCAACCTCATGCGCATGGGCAAAGAGCAAGAAGCTCGCGAGCAGTTGGAAATGGCGTTCAACGCGGGGTACAAGGGCAACACCACCGTGAACTCGCTGCGCTTGATGGACAGCTACAAGCGCTACAACACCTACAAGACGCCGCGCACCATCATCCGCCTCGAGAAACGCGAGGCCGACCTGCTGTTGCCCTACATGCAGACGGAACTCGAGAAGGCGATCGACACGTTCGAGAAGAAGTACAAGTACAAGCTGACCGCGCCCGTGCAGTTGGAACTCTACCCGGACCATGAGGACTTCGCGGTCCGCACGATGGGCATGCCTGGACTCGGCGCATTGGGCGTCACGTTTGGTTATTCCGTCGCGATGGATTCACCGTCCGCGCGCAAGCCGGGCTCGTTCCACTGGGCGTCGACGCTGTGGCACGAACTGTCTCACGTGTTCACGCTCGCCGTGACGCATCACAAGATCCCGCGCTGGTTCACCGAAGGCATGGCGGTGCACGAGGAAACCGCGATCTACAAGGATTGGGGCGACCGGCTGGATCCTGAAGCGATCCGCGCGATCAAGGAAAAGAAGCTGCTGCCGATCGCGGAACTCGATCGCGGCTTCATCCGCCCCTCGTACCCGACGCAGGTCGTGGTGTCGTACTTCCAGGCCGGCAGGATTTGCGACTGGATCGACGAGAAATGGGGCTTCGACAAACTGCTTGCGATCACGCATGCGTTCGATAAACGCATCGCGACCGTCGATGTCATCAAGCAACAACTGGGGCTCGAACCCGAGGAATTCGACAAGCAGTTTCTCGCATGGCTCGACACCAAGGTCGGATCGCAAGTGAAGAATTTCGACGAGTGGCGCAAACAGATGAAGCCGCTTTCGGAGAATGCGTCGAAGAAGCAGTGGGACGCGGTGATTGCCGAAGGCGTCAAGGTCCGCGACCTGTATCCGGACTATGTGGAAGCCGGCTCTGCCTACGAACTGCTCGGCGAAGCGTACGTCGCGAAGAACGACAACAAAGCCGCGATCGAGGTGTTGCAGAAGTATTCGGATCAGGGTGGACGCAATCCTGAAACACTCAAGAAACTCGCGGACCTGCAGACGGCGGCCGGCATGAAGTCCGATGCCGCGAAGAACCTGCAGCGCATCAACTACATTTATCCCCAGGACGAAGCGTTGCATCGCAAACTCGGCACGCTGTACCTGGAACTCGGCGATAAGCCCGGCGCGGTTCGGGAATTCGAGGCGCTCGTCGCATCGAAGCCCACCGATCAGGCCGGGGCGCGATATCTGCTCGCACGCGCGTATGCCGACGCCAACCGGATCGAAGACGCGAAGGACCAGGTGGTGCAGGCCCTCGAGGTCGCCCCCGGCTACCGTCCCGCGCAGAAACTGCTGTTAGAACTCAATAGGACCAAATAACGCCTTGACTACTACAATCGACTCCTCCGAACTGAAGAATCGCGTCGAACGGTTTCAGGCCGTTCATGCCGACATCGTGCGCCAGGTCCGCCGTGTGATCGTCGGCCAGGACGAAGTGCTCGAACAGGTGCTGATCGCCCTGTTCGTCGGCGGCCATTGCCTCATCACGGGCCTGCCGGGCACGGCGAAGACGTTGCTGGTCCGCACGCTGGCCGATACGCTCGGCCTGAAGTTCAAGCGCATCCAGTTCACGCCGGACCTCATGCCCACCGACATCACGGGCACCGACATCATCGAAGAAGATCCGACCAACGGCCGCCGCACGTGGACCTTCGTTCCGGGACCGCTGTTCGCCAACGTCCTGCTGGCCGACGAAATCAACCGCACGCCTCCCAAGACGCAGGCCGCGCTGCTCGAGGCGATGCAGGAGTATTCGTGCACCGTTCGCGGCACGCAGTACAAGCTCGAGCGGCCGTTCTTCGTGCTCGCGACGCAGAACCCGATCGAACTCGAAGGCACGTACCCGCTGCCCGAAGCGCAGTTGGACCGGTTCCTGTTCAACACGATGCTCGACTACCTGCCAATGGAAGACGAGATGAAGGTCATCGACATGACCACGACCACCGCCATTAACCAGGCGGAAGCCGTCACCACCGCGCAGGAGATCCTCGACTTTCAGCAACTGGTTCGCATGGTGCCGATCGCGGAACCGGTCGCACGTTACGCACTGAGCCTGGTGCGCGCCACCCGCGTTTCGACGCCAGAGGCGCCGGACTTCATGAAGAAGTACGTCAACTTCGGCGCATCGGTCCGCGGCGCGCAGTTCCTGGTGTTGTCGGCAAAATGCCGCGCCCTGATGAGGCATCGCTATCACGTGACATATGAGGACATCGCCGCGCTGCTGCGCCCGGTGTTGCGTCACCGCATCCTTACGAACTTCCACGCCGAGTCCGAGAAGATGTCTTCTGACGACTTGTTGAAGCGCCTGCTCGAAACGGTTCCGCAACCGAAGGCCTAAATGGACCAGCGCTATCTCAGCCCGACGGTTCTTGCTTCCATATCCGGACTGGATCTGGTGGCGAAGACCGTTGTCGACGGATTCATCTCGGGGCTCCACCGCTCGCCGGACTTCGGCTTTAGCCAGGAGTTCGCGGAGTATCGCTCCTACAATCCCGGCGACGATTTGCGGCACGTCGACTGGAACGTGTTCGCCCGCTCGGAGCGCATGTACCTCAAGCGCTTCCGCGGCGAAACCAATTCGCAACTGACGATCCTCATCGACGCGAGCAACTCGATGAAGTTCTCGTCGCATGAGACGGACAAGCTCGAGTATTCGCGTTACCTCGCGGCTTCGATCGCGTATCTGGCGAGCCAGCAGCGCGACGCCGTGGGCCTGATCGTGTTCGATGACGAGGTCCGCGAGTATGTGCCGCCGTCGACGCGTCAGGGTCAATTGCATCGAGTGCTGCATGCGATTGAGAAGGCGCAGACCGGGGCGCGCACGGACTTTGCCAAACCGTTTCTGCATTGCCAGGAGTTCCTGCACCGCCGCGGCGTCGTGGTCGTCTTTTCGGATTTCTACGAGGATCCGGAAGTCATCAAGAACGCTGTGCTGCCGCTGGGATCGAAGGGCACGGAAGTCGTGCTGTTCCACGTGCTCGATCCTGAGGAGATCAAGCCCAAGCTCGGCGAACCCGTGATCCTGCTGGACATGGAAACGCAGCAGTCGCTCGAAGTGTCGCCCGATTACGCCCGCAGCGAATATACGGAACGCATCAGCAGCCACATCGCGGAACTGAAGGCGAAGGTGCAAGGCGCGGGCATGGACTATTATCTGGTGTCCACCGACAAGCCGCTCGACGCGGCCCTGCGCGAGTACCTTGGCGTCAGAAGGGGGCGGCTGTAAATGGGATTCCTTTCGCCGTTGTTCCTGCTGGGCGCCCTCGGGGTTGGACTTCCGGTCTGGCTGCATCTGCTGAAGCGCCACAAGACGGTACCGAAGCCTTTCAGCTCACTGATGTTCTTTGAGCAGCGCACGCAGAGTTCAGTGAAGCACCGGCGTCTGAAGTACCTGCTGTTGCTGGCCATGCGTATCGCACTGCTGGTGCTGATCGCATTGCTGTTCGCGCAGCCGTATTTCCGCACGGCGAATCCGCAGGCGAGCGGCAACAAGGCGCGACTGATCGTAGTCGACCGTTCGTTCAGCATGCGGACGAGCAATGCGCTCGAGAAAGCCAAGAGCGAGGCGCGCAGCCTCATTTCCTCGAAGGGCGCCGGAACGCTGGCGCAGATCCTGGCGCTGAACAACGGCGTCGAGGTGCTCACACAATCGGTTTCGGATCCGGCGGCGCTCGAAGCCGCAGTCAACGGCATCGTGCCGGGCGACGGACGGTCCGCGTATGGCGAACTCGCACGCTACGTGCGAACGCTCGTGCAGAATACGCAGGCGCCCGTTGAGGTTCATCTCATCAGCGACGTGCAGAAGTCCTCGCTGCCGCCGGGTTTCGCGGATCTCCAACTGCCAACCGGCACAGATCTGCAGATTCACGCCGCCACCGACGGCAAGGCTCGCAACTTCGCGGTCGAGAACGTCCGCGCGCCCGGCGTGCTGACGGATCCCAAGAAGGTCCGGTTTGAAGCGACGGTCGCCGGCTATCAGACCGAGGCTGCGAAGAAGACCGTATCGATCGTCATCAACGGCCAGACCGTTCAGAGCAAGCAGGTCGACATTCAACCCTTTGGACGCGCTCGTGTCGAGTTCACCGGCATCGATGCGTCGTATGGGCTGAATCGCGGCGAAGTCCGCATCGACGGCGGCGATCCGCTGCCGGCCGACGATCGCTTCCTGATCGGGTTCGAACGCGTGGAACCCCGCAAGGTCCTGTTTGCGCACGATTCGCGTCAGGCTCGCGCGTTGACGTACTTGCGCGCCGCGCTCGAGTCGGCCGGCGACTCGCCCTTCACGATCGAGCCGATGAGTTGCGAGACGACCTCCGGCGTCACGCCGTCCAAGTATGCCTTCGTGATTCTGGCGGATTGCGGTACGCTGCCGAACACCTTCGAAAACGATTTGCGCAGCTTCGCGCAGCAGGGCGGATCCGTGTTCATCACGCTGGGTTCGTCTTCGTTGTCGCGCGCGAAGGTCCCGCTCACCGACTGGAACATCGAATCCTCGCGTTACGCCGGCCGGGAAGGGGAGCGTTTCCTGGTGGCGACGCAGGTCGATGCAGGACATCCCGTGACGCGCCGTGCGGACGCTTTTGAGACGATCCGCTTCTACCAACTCGTGCGCATGACGCCGGGTCCCAGTCGGACCATCGCGCGCGTAGGCGACGGTGGACCCCTGCTTGTCGAATCCTCGTTCGGCGAAGGCAAAGTGCTGGTGATGGCGTCGACGCTCGACAACCTATCGAACGACTTTCCGTTGCATGCGACGTTCGTGCCCTTTGTAGAACGGTTGTTCAACTACATGGGCGGGACTTCGGAAAAGCCGGCGTCGGTGAACGTGATGTCGTCGACTGAACTGCGGAACACGAAATCCGTTGCGGCCGCAGAAGTCATTGGACCTTCCGGCAAATCGGAACTGAGCCTCGCGGAATCGACCAAGGCGCGCTCGTTTACCTTCCAAAACGAAGGCTTCTACGAAGTTCGGCGCGCAAATCAGAAGCCGGAAATCTTCGCTGTCAACGCGGATCGCCGCGAGTCGGACCTCACGCCGATCGCGCAGGAAACCATCGATCTCTGGAAGAAGACGGGTACGCCGGGCGGATCGACGACGGGCGCACCGGGATCGGCGCAGGAAGAACAGGAACGGACCTATAGTCCGTGGCGCATCATTCTGCTGCTACTTTTGTTGGTTGCAGCAGCTGAATCATGGATCGGCAGCCGGTATCTTTCCGAGAGCAAAGACGCTGAGCCGCTGACATTCTCAAGGAAGCAGGAGGCAGTATGAACGCACTCGATCTCCTCAACGCGTATCTGCAGCGCGCGGAGAAACGGCTTCGCTGGAAAATGCTGGGACGCGGCGTCGCGCTGGCATGCGGTGTCGCGCTGCTTGCGACGCTGGTGCTCGTCTCATTCACGAACGCGTTCGCGTTTTCGGAATCGAGCGTGTTCTGGGCCAGAGTCATTCTGTTTGTCTCCGTCGCTCTCGCGGTGACTTTCGGCCTCATCGTTCCGCAGTTGAGCATCAACAAACGGAACACAGCCAAAGAAGCAGAGAAACTCTTCCCCGAGTTTCAGCAGAGCCTGCTGACGTTCGCCGACAAGGCCGACAAGCAGGACCCATTTCTTGAACTCGTCGCCGGCGAGGCGCACGCCGTTGCGTCGCAAACGCAGTCTGACCGCTTTGCGCCTTTGCCGATCGTTGCGGGTTTGTGGGTCGCGGGAACCTTTGCTGCGCTGGCCTTGTTGTGGATGATCACCTCCGCCCCCGGTTACTGGGGCCATGGCGCTTCCCTGCTCTGGGCCGGCGCGCCCAAGTCCGGCGTGGGATCCGCCTTCTACGACATCCTTGTTACGCCCGGCAATAAGACAGTTCGCCGCCGCTCCGATCAGGTCGTGAGCGCGCAGTTGGTCGGCTTCGATTCGACGCGCGTGCGGCTGAAGGCCAAGTACGACGGCACGTCGAAGTGGGAAGAGGTTCCGATGATGCCGCAACCGAGCGGCGCCGGATACGAGTTCCTGTTTGCTTCGCTGCCCACTGGCGTCGAATACTACGTCGAGGCGAACGGCATCCGCTCGAAGAGCTATCAATTCAAGGTCATCGACCTGCCGAACGTCAAGAAGCTCAAAGTCACCTATCAATATCCCTCGTGGACCGGCATGAAAGAGTTCACGGAGGATCCGGGCGGCGACCTGCGCGCCGTCGAGGGCACGGTCGCAACGATCACAGTGGAAACCGACCAGCCGCTGAAAGACGGTATCGTGATGCTCGAAAGCGGCGAGCGCATTCCGCTGTCGGGATCCGGCAATACGCTATCGGCGAAGGTCAACATTCAGAAAGACGGCTTGTATCATCTCGCGGTGCAGACGGACAAAGAACAGGTCCGCCTCAGCGATGATTACTTCATCGAAGCCCGCAAGGACAATGCTCCGAACGTGCGCTTGCGCAAGCCCGGCAAGGATGCGAAGGTCAGTCCGATCGAAGAAGTCGGCGTGCTGGTGGAAGCCGATGACGACTTCGGCCTGCAGGACCTGTCTTTGCACTACACCGTGAACGGCGGCGAAGAGAAGCACCTCAACCTGCTCGGTGGACAGCGCGGCGTAAAGACCGCCGAGGGCAAGACACTCATCGCTCTCGAGGACTTCAACATGAAGCCGGGCGATGTGATCGGCATTTACGCTTCAGCAAAAGATGCGCGCGCGACAACCCAGACCGACATCTTCTTCATCGAGGCGCAGCCGTTCGAGAAGAGCTACTCGCAGAGCCAGCAGATGGGTGGCGGTGGCGGCGGCGGCCAGCAGGAACGCGAGGAGCAGATTTCACGCCGGCAGAAGGAAATCATCGCTGCGACGTGGAATGAGGTCCGCAAGCCCAGCGGCGCAAAAGAGAAGGCTGACATCTCGAAGTTCCTTTCGGAGATGGAAGCGAAGCTCCGCGACCAGGCCAAGATGCTGTCGCAGCGTGTCAAGGCGCGGCAACTTGCGGGTACGAATGATGAGTTCAAGTTCCTGGTGAAGGAGATCGACGGCGCCGTGCAGGAGTTGTCGACAGCGGCTGACAAGTTGCGCGATGGCGGATTCAAAGACGCGCTCGCGCCCGAGCAGAAGGCGCTGCAACATATCCTTCGAGTAGAAGAGAGCACCCGCGACATCCAGGTCGCCTTCGGCAACCGTGGCGGCGGTGGCGGGGGCGGCGCGGGTCGCGACCTCGAGAATCTCTTCGATCTCGAACTCGACACCGAGAAGAACCAGTACGAGACCGGCCAGAAGTCTTCAGCGGAACAGCGCCAGAAGGAAGTCGACGAAGCCGCGCAGCGCCTCGAACAACTCGCGCGCCGTCAGCAGGAACTCGCCCAACAGCAGCAGAAGCAGGGCCAGTCGTTCCAACAGAAGTGGCAGCAGGAATTGCTGCGGCGCGAAGCCGAGGAACTGCAGAAGAAGCTGCAGGAGATGACCGGCCAGCAGCAGCAACAGCAGGGCCAGCAGTCGTCGCAACAACAGCAGGGTGGCCAGAGCGGACAGCAGTCCGGCAGCAGCAGCAGCGGGCGCCAGGGTCAGCAGGGACAGCAGCAGGGGCAGCAACAACAACAGCAGCAGTCCGCCTCGTCGCGCAGCCCGATGCAGCGCCAGCAGGATCAGCAACTGCAGCAGACGCTCGATCGTTTGAAGCAGGCGGTCGAGGATATGCGCAGGTCCGCACAGTCGCCGGAGCAGGCGGGCGCGGGTTCGCGGCGTGCTGCGGAACGCCTGCAGGAAGCGCAAGACGCGTTGAAGCGGATGCGTCGCGAAGAGTCGCAGGACGCGATTGGAAACGCCGCGCAGCAAGCCGAACAGCTTGCGCAGCAGCAGTCCGAATTCGAGAAGAAGATGCGCGAAACCTTCGGACGTCGCGACGGACGCAGCGGCGCCGCGGGACAGGATCGCGCGAAGGCAGAAGAACTGGCGCAGGAGAAGGAGAAGATCTTCAGCCAGCTCGACGACCTCGAACGGAAGATGCAGAAGGCCGTGCAGAACATGGCGGGTACGCAGCCCAAGGCTTCCTCGCAGGTCCGCGAGGCTCTTGGCGATCTGCAGCAATCCGAGACCAAGCTGCGCATGAAACGCAGTTCCGAGTGGATCCGCCGCGGCCAGGGGCAGTATCTGATGGGCAGCGAGCAGGCGGCCACGCAGAACCTCGAACGCTTGCGGGATCAGTTGCGGGGCGCCCAGCAGGCTTTGGATCCGAACGCGAAGTCGGGAGACAAGGACCAGCAGAAGGCCGGAGCCGGGACGAAGGGCGAGCGCGACGTCGAGCAGGCTCTCGAACGCGTCGAACGGATGCGCAGCCAGTTGCAGCAGTTGATGCGCAACGGGCAAGGCCAACAATCCGGCCAACAGGGACAACAGCAGCAGCAAGGCCAAGGTCAGCAACAGGGCCAGAGTGGGCAGTTGCAGCGCAACGGCCAGGGCCAGCAACCTGGACAGCAAGGCCAACAGCAGCAGGGTCAGGGCGGCCAGCAACAAGGTGGTCAGCAGCAGGGTGGACAACAGCAAGGCGGCCAACAAGGCGGCCAGCAGTCCGGCGGCGGCGACCAGCGCGGCGGCATGAACCGCGGCAACCGGGAAGCGGGCGGCCTCGGTGGCGGCATCTGGAACGGCGGCTCGCTCGAAGGAGGTCGCATGCCCGGCGATGTTTCACCGGAGCGCGCACTGCGTGAGGCCTCCCGCGACGTGGCGCAACTACGGCAAGCCCTGCGCGACAACCCGGAACTGCAGCGCGAATTCGCGGACGTTTTCCAGGAACTCCAGAAGATGGACTTCTCGAAACTCCCGCAAGGTCCGGAACTCGAGGAGCGGCTGCGCCGTCAGGTGATGCCGAACATCGAGGCGCTGGAACTCATGCTGCGCCGTAAGCTCGAAGAGTCGCGCGGCGGCCAGGTGCGCAATGCGGCGAGCGAGCGTCCTCCGGATGGTTACGCAGAGAAAGTGGCGGATTACTTCCGCCGCCTGAGCAAAGGAAAGTAACGCCCTGCCGGAACTACCCGAAGTCGAGGCCGTGTGCCGCAGGCTTCGCGAGAACCTGCCGGCGCGGATCCAGGATCGCGAGATCGTGGCAGCGCGACTGCTGCGCCCATCGGTCTCGCGTCCGCAACCTGTCACGCAGGTCGAAAGCGCCGTCGCGGGGCGACGCATCGAAGCGATACGCCGCGCAGGCAAGCATATCCTGATCGATCTCGAAGGCGCGGCCGAATCGCTGCACATTCACTTGCGAATGACCGGCAACCTTTACGTGATCCCCGACGTTCGCTTCCACGTGGCGACCACGCGAGCCTGGTTTGAATTGCGCAACGGCAGCGGCATAATCTTCGATGATCCACGCGCGCTCGGCAAGATCCAGTTGCAGCCGCGAACCTTCGTGCCTGACGTCGGCCCCGAACCCCACGAACTGACAGCGGACGAATTCGTCGCGATGGCGAAACTGGTCAAAGCGCCCGCAAAGCTCTTCCTGATGGATCAATCCAGGATCGCGGGACTCGGCAACATCTACGCCGCGGAAGCCCTCTTTCAGGCGAAGATCCATCCAGCCAAGGCCGCAAACTCGATCTCGAAGCCGAAGCTGCGGGCGTTGCACGGCATCATCGTGCAGATGCTCGAAGAAGCCAAGGAGTCGGCCTATCGAGCCTATACCGAACCCGGCTACTTCGCGGAAGGCGAGTCGTTCCCGGTGGCCGTGTACGATCGCGAGGGCGAGCCCTGCTTCACCTGCAATCGCGGGATCCGCCGCATGCCGCAAGGCGGACGCTCGACCTACTATTGTCCCGGCTGTCAGAGGTAACCACAACATGCCGCTCTGGAGAGTCGCCGCATTCGCCCTCGCTGCAGTCATCGCAGCAGCCGCACAGCCACCGGGACGCAGGACTCCGCCGCGCTCCGCGCAACCACAGCAACTCGCACCAGAGGATTACGGCAAGGTTGAAGGCGCCGTCATCAACGGCCAAACCGGCGAACCTTTGCGAAAAGTCGAGGTCCAACTCGTGAGCCGCGAGGGAGGCCGCCCGGATGGCGAAGAGAACTCCTACAGCGTGACCACCCTCGAAGACGGCAAGTTCGCATTTGCACAAGTGCCCCCGGGCCGCTATGCGGTCGGCGTTCGCAAGAACGGATTCACGCGGCAGGGCAGCGGTTGGACCAACGCGGTGACGCCGCAACTTCCGAGCGTACAGATCGGCCGCGGACAATCGATCACGGGCATGACCATCCGCATGCTGCCGCATGGCGTTATCACGGGCCGGGTACTCGACGAAGATGGCGACCCCGTTCAGCGCATCGCAGTGAGCGCGTATCGGTACACCTACCAGGGTGGACGCAGGGCGTTGAGCAACATCTCGAGCGCGACCACCAACGATCTCGGCGAGTATCGCGTCTACGGGCTCGCTCCGGGTACCTACTATCTGAGCGCTGTGCCCTTCGATGCGTATATGCCGCAGCGTCGCGGCAAGAGTGAGACCTACGCGCCAACCTACTATCCGGGCGCGGAATCCGTCGAGTCGGCAACGCCCGTAGCTGTTGGTCCGGGGACGCAAGCGGCCAACATGGATATCCGGCTGCGCAAGGCCCGGCTGTACACCATCACGGGCATCGTCACCGACGCTGCCACAGGCAAGCCCACGAACCGCGCTTCGGTCCAGGTGATTGCTTTGGGAGCGCAGGGCGATTCGTCCAGCGGCAATCGGGGAGGAGGCGCGATGGTCCGGGAAGGACAGTTCAACGTCCGCGGACTCGCGCCTGGCGCATACCTCCTGCGAGCCCAGCTGCAGGGCGGCGCCGCTGTCGGAACGACTCGCGTCGAGATCCATAGTGAAGATCTCTCGGGAATCCAAATCATTGCGCAGCCCAACGCCACATTGCAGGGCGTTGTGAAGTACGAGGGTGAAGCGCCGGCCGGCGTGCAGACCTACGTGCGCATTTCGCTGGAGCCGTTTGCCCAGGCTTGGGCGAATGGCATGGCGGGAGGATCCACGAAGGACGCCACCGGAACCTTCACCATCGCCAACGTCGCCGCGGAACGCTATCGCATTCGCCTGTCCGGACTTCCGCAGGGCTATTACGTGAAAAACATCCTGCTGGGCAATCAGGATGTTCGCGCCACGGGACTCGACTTCTCCTCCGGCGCGGCATCGGCAGGGGAGTTGACGATCACGCTTGCTTCACCAGCCGGATCGATCGAAGGCATCGTGAAAGACAGCAAGGACGCTCCCACAGCGAACACCACCGTGGTGCTGATTCGACGTGAAGAGTTCGCCGGACTCACAGACCAGATTCTGACCACCAACACGGGTCCGCAGGGCGAGTATCAGTTCGCGAATCTCGCGCCCGGCGACTACGACATTCTCGCTTTCGAGGAGATCGAGCAGGGAGCGTGGTTCGATCCCGATGTGCGGGCGCAGTTCCAGAATCAGGCGAAGTCGGTGAAGGTCGAGAAGGGATCCTCAGCCAAGCAGGATCTGAAGGCGGCCCGTCCCTAACCAACTCGGACCGCCTTCCTCATCCAACCCTACAAGTAGAAGCGAACGCCCAACTGCACCAGGCGGGAGAAGTTCGCCTGACTGGTGATGCGCCCAAACTGGGGTGTTCCGAACGTCGTGGTCGGGCCGTTGAACAGCGTTGTGTTCGTGAAGTTCAATGCCTCGGCCCGGAACTGCGCCTTGACGCGCTCCGTCACGCGGAACGTCTTGAACATCGAAACGTCCCAATTCACCTGGCCCGGACCGCGCATGCCGATCGTCCTCGACACATTGCCGAACGTGAACTGCGCCGCTTGCGTGAATGCCGCGGGGTTGATGTAGTTATCCAGCCGGTCCATAAGCGAACCGCTGGTCACCGGACTCAGGCCCGTTGCATTCGGACGTTGCACGCTGGTACCGATCGCCGCGTTATTGTTCAACTGCGAAATCGCCAGCGGGAAGCCGCTCTGGAAAACCGAAACCGTGTTGATCGACCAGCCCCCCGCGACGTAGTCCAGGAAGCGGTTCGTGCTCAGCCACGCCTTGCCTTTGCCAAACGGCAACTCATACGTGACTGCGGTCGACCAGCGGTGCGGCGTATTCACTGTGGCCAGTCCATACTCCGAGCCCAGATCGTAATTGTTTTGCGCCGAACCGGGCTGGCCATTCAAAGAATTGCCCGCGCCCGAAAATGAAGCGTCCATATTCTGCGACCAGGTGTAGGTGCTCACAAACGTCATGCCGCTCGCGAACCGCTTCTGCACCTTGGCGTACAGCGAATGGTAGCGGGCGCGATTCTGATCGGAGTTCAACAAGGTCACCGTGGTGAACTGCGGGAACGGCCGCAGCAGCTGCGAACGCGGGAGCGTTGCGGCAGCGACAGCAAAGATTCCGCCATTGCCTGCCATCGGATTGGCGATCTGCTGATTGAGCGCGGATCCGAGAGCGAGGTTGGCCGCCGCAAGCTGATTGATGTTGATGCCGCCGGTTCCCTGCACGAGGTGCGAGGTCCGCGAACCAACGTAGCCAAACGCCAGGGCCATCCCGCCGGTCAGTTGACGCTGCACGTCGAACGAATACTGCTGTACGAGCGTCGAACGGGCGTCGCGATCATACGCGCTGATGGCCTGCCCCACGCCGGCGGCCTCGCCGAGCGAGTTGCCGGCGGGCTTCAACAATCCACCGGGAAACGGATTGTCGAGGCTGGCGGCAGGCGTCGCGTTGTTGTCGTTCGAAGCGACCATCGGCGTTGTTTGCGTGTACCCGAGCGGATCCTGCAGGTTGAACGGGATCGGCGCCCAGAACATGCCGTAACCACCGCGAATCGTCGTCCTGGTGTTCAGCGAATAGGCAGCGCCAAGGCGAGGCGAGAACTTGTTCCGGTTCGGATTCCCGCTGGCCACGGGATTGCCGTTGACGCCCGCATACTGAATGACGCCGGGCAGTGCAAGTCCCGTCACCTTGGCTTGCAGGGGGTTGGTTTTCAGCGGATCGAAACCGGAGATGAAGTTGTTGTTCGCGTCCGCGATACCGGTTTCCCACTCGTACCGCAAACCGAGGTTGAACGTCAGCTTTGGCGAGAACCGCCAGTCGTCCTGAAAGTATCCGGCGTAGTAGCGGACGAAGTTGAATACCGGCGTCGAGACGATCGCACTGCCGCTGGCCGCATGTCCCATCAGCAGACTGGCGAGGCTCGCGCCCGTACCGCTCGTAGCCCGCGCAGGCGTTGCCCGCGTGAACACATCGCTGAAGCTGTACGCGCCCGCCGTCACCGTCGGCATGCCGTCGTGATGCAGTGTGCGGAAATCGAAACCCGCTTTGAAGCTGTGGTTGCCCCGGAACTTCGACAGTCCCGAAGAGAAGCTGCGGGAGTGATACACGTTCTGTGAAAGGCCCGTGCCGCCGTAGCTCGTCATATCGCTCATGGTGATCGAAGGGAAGTAGGTGGTCTGCATCTGCGCGGCCAGCGAAGACGGGAATCCCAACTGCGAGATATCGAAGCCGGAACTGCCCGGCGCCGACAGATTCGGAAAACGATTGAACCCGTAGCGGGCCGTCAGCACGGTCGTTGGCGTGATCGTATAAGTAGCGTTCACCTGCGTCGCATCGACCTTGCGGAACAGGATCCCCTGGTTTGGCGACGCGATGCCGGGGAACCACGCATTGCCGGGTTCGCGCGAACCATAGTGCAGGTACGACGCGTTCACCCGCAGGTCCCGCGTGATCTCCTGATCGAGTTTCCACGCCGTCTGGTCGGCACGGTTGTAGGCCGCGACCGTCGAATCGAAGTTCAGGTCGCCGTAGAACGCAGCCGTAGTCGTCGGGTTCGGAAAGTAGCTGGCGAGGCTGCGGCCCGTCCGGCTGATGCGACTGGCGGGAAGGATTCCACCGGGAATGAGATCGCGAACGTAGTTGCCCGACGCGTCAACGCGGGTCGTGAGAGGGTCGTAGAGCAACTGCTGGCCGCCGGTGCGAGCGAGGCTCTTCGAGAAATCCCCGGTTCGTTCCAGGAGCGTCGGAACGGCAAGACGAGTGCCTGCAGATTCTGTCTGCCGGTACGCCTCGGCGGATATCCAGAAGAACGTCTTGTTGCGTCCGTTGTACAGCTTGGGGATCACCACAGGACCGCCGATCGACCCGCCATAATTTCGAAACGGCTGATCGATGCGAGGCTGGCCCGCACGATTCGAAAAGAAGTTATTGGCGAGCCATTCGGTTTCACGAATGTATCCGAATGCGCTGCCGTGCAAATCGTTCGAACCCGAACGCAACAGCGTATTGAACACGCCTCCGCCGGTGCGCCCAACTTCCGCGTCGTAAGTATTGGCTTGGATCTTAACTTCCTGCACGGCTTCGAGAGACGGGATAATCACCGCACGATTCTGCGAGTCGGTGATCGGGATGCCGTCGATCAGGTAGTTGTTCCCGCGCACCGGACCGCCTGCGATGCTGATCTGCGACGAACCCGACTGGTCCTGCATGCGATTGAACTTCGGGTTCCCGGCCTGCACCACGTTTGGCGAGAGCTTGGACAGCATGAACGGATTGCGGCCGAGGTTCGGGAGGTCGATCAGTTTTTGCCTGTCGACGACCTGCCCCGTCGAGGCGTTGGCGGTCTCGAGCAACGGGACCTCTTCGGTTACGTTGACCGTCTCCGAGACATCGCCCACCTGCATGCGGGCATCGACGGTGACGGCCGCTTGTGTCGGGACATCAATCGTCTTGCGCTCGAACTTCTTGAAGCCCGGCGCAGTGACCTGCAGCGTGTACACTCCCGGATTGAGCGAGGGAAAATTGAATTCGCCGGTGCTCGAACTGATCGAAGATCGCGTTAAACCTGTCGCCTCCTCGGTCAGAGTCACCATGGCTTCGGCAATCGCGGCGCCGGCAGAATCCGTGATCTGTCCGCGCAACGCGCCATGAAACGACTGGGCAAACAAGGCAGTCCCAACGAGCAGACACACGTATAGCGTGAGCTTGGCAAAGGTCTTCATGTTGGTGGTGGACTCCTGTTGGGACCGTTACGCCATGACCTTCACGAGAGCGGCCTTGAACTTGTCCATCTCTTCCTGAGTCCCGATGCTGACGCGGACGTGTGTCGGCCACGCCTTCCACACGCGTCCGATGTACACCTTCTCCTTCGCGAGCGCCTGCACGATTTCCATGCCCGGCCGATTGACCTCGAGCATGAATTTGTTGCTCACCGAAGGTACGTAGGAAAACTTCTTCGAGTCCAGAAACTCGAACACGTTATCGCGGATGTCCTTGTTGATCTTGCGGCGCTCGGCGACAAGTCCTTTGCTGCGCATGCTGGCCGTCGCGGCGGCGAGGCCGGTGATGGGCAACATGCCGGACCCGTAGGGGCGCAGTTTCTCGAGCAGATCGGGACGCCCGATCGCGATGCCCGCGCGGATACCCGCCATGCCGTACGCCTTCGAGAACGTGCGCAGGATGATGACGTCCTGATCCTTGTTGACGTACGGGATGCCGCTCTCATCGGTGGCAAAGTGCACGTACGCTTCATCGAGCAGAAGGATCGAGCCCTTGGGCTTGTTGGCCAGCACGTACTCGATGTCCTTCTGCGAAGTCATCGTGCCAGTCGGGTTGTTGGGATTGCAGATGTAGATGACACCCGCCTGCGGATCCGCTTTGAGCATCGCCTCGACGTCATGCGAATAGTCTTTGCGCAACGGGACTCTGTGGACCTTTGACCCGATGAACTCAGCCGTCCGCGCACCGGCCTCATAGCCGGGATCCCCCATCACGAAACTGCGTGTCGGTGATGTGAACGCACAAACCGCGCGATGCAGCGGATCGCTCGAACCCGCATAGGGAGCCACATACGAGGGCTTTACGCCATCGACTTCCGCGACCGCCTTGATGAAGTCGCCCTGCTCGTTGAATGGCGAATAGCGTCCCCCGAACTTCGCCACTTTGTAGATTGCATCGAGCGCATCCTGGCATGGGCCCAGCGGATTCTCGTTGGAACTGATGCGTACGGCATCGGAAGGCATTGTTCCGCGGCCGGACGCGCGCTGCGCCTGCTGTGCGAGGGCAAATTCATTGAAGAAAGGCAGCGTGGCGGCGCCTCCCGTAACGATCCGTGCGACACGGCCAAGTTGCCGGCGGGAAAATCCGCGGGCCTGCAGGTTCTGCTCGATGTTGCGATTCATGATGTGTAGTCTCCTCAAATGCAGCTAGGGGTTGCACCGCGGGCTGGCTGTTACAACAAGCCCGATCAACGATATGCAGAGGGCTACGACAGAGTGGGTGAAGTAGAGTCGCGCAGGGACACTCGGGGTGCGCGACGCGGCGGCGAGGTTAGATGTGATGGTACGGCCAAATGGCCGTCGCTGTCAACAGGTTTCTGGATCTACTCCGCACCGCCGGTTCGTACCGGCGCGTTCGGTTCATTATGCTTCGGCAGCCACTGCGCCAGTTCCGCTTTCACAGAAGCCGTCTCGGGCTTTGCGGCAAGGTTGGTCCACTCGTTCGGATCCTTGCGGCGGTCGTACAACTCTTCCGTGCCATCGTTGTACCGGATGTAGCGCCAACTCTCAGACCTCACGGCATGATTGCCGAACCGGTACGTCGTCAATGCCGGCGTCTTCTTCGGCGCTTTGGGATCCCGCGTCCAACGCAGGAGTGATTCGCCTTCCTGCTGCCCCGCAGGCGGCAAGCCGGTGAGTTCCAGCAGCGTCGGGTAGAGATCCATCATGCTCACAGGCCGGTCGCAAACACTACCCGCTTTTGTTACGCCCGGCGCACGGATCATCAGGATATTGCGAGTCGACCGTTCCCACAACGTAAACTTCCGCCAGTGCAACTTCTCGCCCAGGTGCCAGCCGTGATCGCTCCAGAGGACGACCATCGTGTTGTTGGCGTGTGGTCCTGTTTCGAGCGCACGCAGGACCTTGCCGACCATCGCGTCTGCAAACGTAATCGCCGCGAGATACGCCTGCACGCCTTTCTTCCAGGCGTCAGCCTTCGTCACTCGTGCGTGATCCCCACCGGCCGCGGCGAATTTCCGGCCCATCTCCGGCACGTCAGAGAGATCGTCTTCTTTCACCACCGGCAACTGGATGCCATCGAGCGGATGCATGTCGAAATACTGCTTCGGCACATACCAGGGCAGGTGCGGCTTAGCGAATCCGCACGCGAGGAACATCGGCTGATCGTGCTTTTGTGACAGATGGTTCGACACCCAGTCCGCGGTCTGAAAATCGAGCATCGCCTCATCCCCTGTCGTTGTCGGACCCCAGTCAAAATGGGCATTCGCCGCTGCGCCCGCCAGCGGAGGTTGCCCAGATAGACGCATGTTCCGTTCGTGAGCCCTGCCGTAATCGTGCCAACCCTCGTTGTCCGCGAAGGCGCCAAGCGTATTGTGATAGATCTTGCCGCATCCCAGCGTCAGGTATCCATGGTTCTTCATGTGCTGGTTGAGCGTCACCACCCCGGCTAGGGCCTTCGATCCGTGATACGGCTGATTGTTGTCGTAAACGCCCGTCGATGAAGGACGCCGGCCCGTCATCAGCGCAACCCGCGCTGGATTACACAAGGGCGCCGCACAATGCGCGCTCGTAAAGTTCAGACCCGATGCCGCCAGACGGTCGAGGTTCGGCGTGATCGTGTTCGGATGCCCTCGCAGGCATCCGATCCAATCGTTCATGTCGTCGATCGCAACGAACAGGATGTTCTGTTTCGGCGTCTGCGGGGCGCCTTTGAGCAGGAGCGCGGGCGCGGCGGCGAGCAGGCTGCGGCGGGTCATCATGCTACTTGTCCCCAGTCAACGGCGCATTCCATTCGCGCAGCACTGCGGGATCCACTTTGATGAACTTCCGGTCGTACGTCATCAACCCGTTGACTTCGCCTTCGACGTCGGTCGTTTGCGTGTACACGGCTGCAGACATACCGAGTTTCTGTTTCATCGGCACGAGCGCATCCATCTTCTTCTTCAGGGCTGCGAGGTAAGCCGCCTGGTCCTGATACGTTTGATATCCCCAGTTGCGCATCGACGGGTTCCACAGATGATCGGCCACGGGCCAGCCCACCCCGCCATACTCGCCGACCACGATCGCGCGATCCGGCTTCGACGAGGGCTGCAGCGGATCCGGCTGATACGTGTGGATATCGTAGACGTCGCCCACGTTCTGATCGAGCCAGCCGCTGTCGGAATTCACCAGCCTGCTGGCGTCGAGCGACTTCACCCAACGCGATAGCGACTTCGATTCGTATTGTCCCCAGCCCTCGTTGTGGATCACCCACATGACGATGCTCGGCGCATTGTGCAAGCGATCCAGCATGCGGCGCAACTCGTGTTCATGCTGCGCTTGTCCGGTCGCCAACCGGAACGGCTCGCCTGCATCGTTCGGGGAATTCCGCAGTGCACGATTGAAGCCGGACGGCATATCCTGCCAGATCATCATGCCGAGCTTGTCGCAATGGTAGTAATAACGCGCCGGCTCGACCTTGATGTGTTTGCGCAGCATATTGAATCCGGCCTGCCGCAGCCATTTGATCTCGAACTGAATTGCTTCGTCGGAAGGCGGTGTATGCAGCCCATCGGGCCACCAGCCCTGATCCAGCGGACCATGCTGGAAGAGCGGTTTCCCGTTCAGCAGGATCGCCGGCTGTCCCCCAACCACGCCGGGCCCAAGCGCAATCTTGCGCATCCCGAAATAGCTCGTGACCGTGTCGAGTGCAGCGCCTTCGACTTCCGCCTTCGCATACAGATCGCGTTCCGCCGTGCCGAACCGCGGCAGCCGCCGCTCTCGGGCATCCTTCGGCCATGGATTCTTCACGCGAACCAGTTCGGCCTTCAGGTCGTATAAAAACGGATCCGCGGGGGACCACAGGCGCGCATTGGCAACCGGCAGAAACGATTCGCGGTTCACGCGCAGCAGCACCGTCGATACAGGCTGACCCGCCGCCGTCGCGG
>CAZVKC010000020.1:98239-102399 GCA_964627455.1 uncultured Solibacteraceae bacterium
TCGTCTTCAATCGCCTCGTTCGCCAGCGCGACGACACGCAATCCCCCAGCATCGACATCCGGCGTGAGCCGGAGTTCCGCAAGATGCAGCGTCGCCGGCACAGGCTCGAGCCACACGGTCTGCCAGATGCCCGACACCGGTGTGTACCAGATGCCGGATGGCTTCAACACCTGCTTGCCGCGAGGCTGTTCGCCGGTATCCGTCGGATCGGTCACGCCAAGCAGTAGTTCATTCTCGCCGTTCTTCAGGAACGCGGTGATGTCGAACGTGAAGGCGTCGAATCCGCCCGTGTGCGAACCGACGAGTCCGCCGTTGATCCACAGAGTGCACTCATAATCCACCGCGCCGAAATGCAGCAGGATGCGCTCGCCCTTCCAGTCGGCGGGCGTCGTGAAGCGGCGGCGTTCCCAAAGCCGCTGATCTGGCTGCAAGACCTTGCCGACACCGGACAACGACGATTCCACGGCATAGGGAATCAGAATCTGCCCGTCGAACTTCGCGGGCGCAGGCGCGGTTTTCGCGGTGATCGCGTAGTCCCACAGTCCATTCAGATTCATCCAGCGATCCCGCACGAACTGCGGCCGCGGGTATTCACGCCACGCATTCTCCGGCGTCACCTTCTCGCCCCATGGCGTCTTCAGCGTCACAGGCGCCGGCTTCCATGCGCCCTGCGCCAGTACGAGACCAGCGGCAATGGCAAAAGAACTCAGGATTCTCATTTGTCTTGCATCCGTTTCCATGCGTTCATCGACCGGCGGAGGTTTTCCTCGCGATCGCCGGGAATGTTGTAACACTGCAGTCCAACCGGGCCTTTGTATCCGGCCGCGTGCAACTTCTTCAAAAACGCAGCAACATCGAACTGGCCGCGATCGAGCGTCTGGATCAACCGGTCCCAATCGCCTTCGTGATCCGACCCGTTGATGCTCACCATCAGCAAATGCGGCATCGCCTGCCGCAATCGCAAATCGAGATTTGCTTCATCGCCGCTGCGCAGCCAGTGACACAAGTTGAAGATGATCCCGACATTCCTGCGTCCCGTCTTCTCGCGAATCCGCAACGCATCTTCGATCCGCGCCACGTAGAATCCGTAATGCGGATACAACGCCACGCGAAGACCCGCGCGAGCGGCAAGATCCGCGACTTCGCCGATGACCTGCGCTGCGATCGCATCGCCGCGGTCATGCTTACCCTGCACCGTAAACGTGATCAGCGCGCCCGATCCTTTCAACTGCTCGATCGCCTGGGGCAACCCGGGATCATAGCCCGGCTTCGCATCCGACAGATTCATCCCGGTGTAGATGCCCAGCGGCTTCAAACCGTTCGCGCGATGCGCGGCAAGCATGACGGGGATGTCTTTCGTGCCCGTGAACAACAGGCCCGCATATCCGGTGCGCTTGGCGAGCGCGACCTGCTCTTCGATGGGTATCGCGCCACGTCCTGCCCCGTTGTCGAACACGAACAAATCGGCGGCATGAGTCAAGGCGCCAGCAGCCGCCATGATCAGCAATACGGATCTCATTTAAGAAAGTCCCCAGGGCGACCGCATCGGACGCTTCATCAATTTGCGCGCGGCGTCGTTGCCCACGATGGTTTGCTTGTCCGGATCCCAGCGCAACGGCTTGCCCGTGCGGATGCAGAGATCGGACAGATTGCTGACGAGGTCGGATCGCACCGCCCCTTCGATATCGCTCACCGTCGCGACGCCCTCGCCTCGAATGGCGCGGATCCAGTTCTGATGATGCCCTGCGGTCGCCACCTGCTGATGCCCCTTCGGCATCAACGCCGGAACCTTAGCCAGCGACGAATCCGTCAAGTGAATTTCGTTGGGACTAATCACGGAATCCATCACCGCGGGATTACTGAACACGACCTTCTCATACGAAACGATCGCCCAACCTTCCGATCCGATGAACACGGCGCCGTTGTGGACGTTGTTGACGCCGGCGCGTCCCCACGGCATTTCGGGATGCGGCGCGTCTTTGTATTTCGTATAGGTCTCGTTATCGACCATGTGCAGATCGACGCCGTCCGCGTAAGTGCATCGCACGTCCCACTGTGCGACCACGTCGAACAAGCCTTCGCGCGGGATGGAACCTGTGCCTTCGTACCGCACCGGCGGCGACTTTCGGCCGGAACGGTCGGCCCACCATTGCACGAGGTCGAGTGGATGCGCCGCCCAGTTCGCAATATTGCCGAGTCCGTAATCGTAGATGACGAAGATCCCGTTGCGGCCGGCCCCTTCAAGACAGCGGTCGGCGCAGAACGGCTTCTTCGGCGCGGGTCCCAACCACTTGTCGTAATCAAAACCTTTCGGAGGCTCGATGACCGGCGTCGCGGATCCGCCAGCAATCGAGCGCGGCGCGACAACAAAGATCTTTTTCACCTCACCGATGCGTCCGTTGAGAATCAGTTCGATCCCCCTGCGGGCATCCGGTGTCGATCTCCGCTCAGCCCCATACTGGAACACCCTGTCGGATTTCCGCACCGCGTGCAGCGCCGCGAGGTCCTGCTCGACGCTCACGCCCAGCGGCTTCTCGCAGTGAACGTGCTTGCCTGCCTTCAAAGCCGCAGTGAGCATCGATACGTGCCAGTGATCCGGCGCCGCGATGTACACGGCATCGATATCCTTCTGCGCCAGCAACTCGCGGTAGTCAGCGTACATCCGGATCCCGCGATTGGGCCGGTCCGGATTCTGCTTCGCGTATTGCTTCTCGAGTTCCTCTTTGGCCCGTACGCGGCGGCTTTCCTGCGCGTCGCAAACGGCGACAATCGCGACGTTATCGAACGAAGGGTATTGGGACGTCTCAAAGACCGCACGTCCACCGCTGCCGATGATTCCGACGGTTACACGATCGCTCGGAGGGGTTGCGCCAAACCCCAAAGCCGAAGCAGGTATAACACTCAAAGTGGATCGAAGCAACGAGCGGCGGGAAATCGTCATGTCGGGACAACCGCCACTATTCTATTGGTTCTCCGCGGGTCCTGCAGAGTGGGACGCGGCCGGGCGATTAAGCGCTTTAATGCCCGCCAGCAGGGGCAGCGCCCGCGGCGTTTTGCTGCGTGTCGAGCGCCGCACGAAGTGTCTTCGCGAGCGCAGCCGCGGATCCCTTGCCCCAGTAGTGCAGGAACATGTATCGAGGCTCCTCATGGGTCATGTGGTGATGAATCGCCACGATGTTGATCCCACCCTTGCGCAGGGCTTTCAACACCGGCTGCAGCTCGGATTCGAGCGCCGCGAAGTCCCCGTCGACGACCGCTGCATCATCGGATCCCGCGAAGGCAGCCCAGGTATTGACACCCATCTGATTCCCGACCGGCTGCCCGTGCATGGACGCTTTTCGTCCAATGGTTGCCTTGTACATTCCAGCGTTGACCTGCCCTTTCACGCTGAGAATCGAATCGAGCGGTCCCGCGGAAATGCTATTCGATGCTGGAATCGAAGCGCCCGAAAAGCCGGATGCCGCGCGGCCCGTATTCTTGCGAATCTCCCTGCAGAGATTTATGGCGCGCGCTACGGCGACCGACAACTTCTCTGCGGTACCCGAGCCGCCAATGTGCATGAACATCACCCGCGGCGACTCGAAGAAGAAGTGGTTGTGCAGAGCCGTCACTTCCAGTCCAGCATCGAAGAGCGCCGACATGACAGGGTTGACTTCGTCTTCGAGCAGGACAAGGTCGCCCATCACCATGAGTTCGTTTCCATGTGGAGCCGGCGTGAACGCAGCCCATGAGGTCAAGCCTTGAAATGGATGCAAGGCTCTCCCGTCCACCGTCACCGCGACGTCAGTTCGCGGAAACGAAACTTTGTACACGTCTTCGGCGGCGGTGTAGACTCCCTTTGCGGCTGTGTTGCGATCGATCGTTTCGCGCTGCGCTTCAGGGATCGCCGCGAGAAGCAGGGGCGCGGAAGCGGCCAATGCCAGGGTGAGCAGAACAGGGTGTTGAGGCATAGCATCAGTATGCCGGAGGACTTCGGTGAAGAGGATACTGGCTGGACAGGATTGCATTTGCCCAAAAACGTCCGCTTGCGTGCGCGCAGCATAAACTGGCAATGATGCACCGACGATCGTTCCTTTCTCTCGCCGCGCTCGCCTTCCAGCGAGACCGCAGGACCAATATCCTGTTCATCGCCGCGGATGACCTGAATACGGCGCTGGGAT
>CAZVKC010000021.1:0-54456 GCA_964627455.1 uncultured Solibacteraceae bacterium
AGGGTACGGCCGATTTTTTCGTTGGGACGATCTTCCCAGGGCATCGCGTTCGTGTCGAGTACGGTGAGCATGGTTTGTGTTTCCCCACCATGATACGCGGTGGTGCGACATACTGCTCTGTATATGTGGATGTCGACGAACGATCTGCGGTTGGCGGCGCGGGCGCTGAGTAAGAGTCCGCTGTTCAGCCTGGGTGTCGTGGGATTGCTGGCGTTCGGGATGGCGGCGTGCCTCGTGATCTTCACGCTGGTGGATATCGTGCTGCTGCGGCCGCTGCCGGTGCGGGATCCCGCGAGCCTCGTGCGGTTCGTGAGCATTCATCCGCCCCTGCCTCCGATGGGGGACTTTCGCATTGATGAGTTCGAAGCGTGGAAGCGTGAGGCGGTTGGATCCTCGTTCGCGGAGTTGATTGCCTGGTCCACGGGCGACGCTGCGGTGACCGTGGGACGCGGGACTCCGAGCGAGAGTGTGCGGGTCGATTTCGTCAGCGAGAACTACTTTTCAGCCCTGGGTGTCGATGCCGCTCTGGGGACGCTGCTCACGACGGCCGAAGGGAGCGCGCCTGCCGTGCTGAGTTATCCCTACTGGCAGCGGCGCTTCGGCGGCGACCGGTCGGTGATCGGGCAGACGCTCGAGTTCGAGGGTCACAAGGTGACGATCGTAGGCGTGACCGCGAAAGGGTTCAACGGGCTGACTCTGGAGACGAGTCCGGATTTGCGGCTGCCCGCGAAGTGGATGCGGGAACTGCGGTTCGTGGCGCCGGATGTGTATCAGTACGTCGGCTACGAAGTGGCGGGCCGGTTGCGGCCGGGCGTGAGCCTCGAAGCGGCTCGACAGGAAGCCGAGCGGATCTGGACTTCGGTTCGCAAGAGCGACCAGACCGGGACTGCGATGCTCGATGCGAAGCTCGAACTGCAGTCCGCGGCGAAGGGGATTTCGAGATTGCGTGGTCCCTTCGGCGGAGTGCTGTGGATGGTGCTGGCGGGCGTCGCGCTATTGCTGCTGATCGTGTGCGCGAATGCGGCGGGATTGCTGGTGACGCGAGCGGCGGGGCGGGAGTCCGAACTGGCGCTGCGGGCGGCGCTGGGGGCGACACGGGGGCAATTGGCGGGTCCACTGGTGGCGGAAGCGGTGATGCTGCTGGCGGGGGCGACCGTGCTTGCAGCGGCATTGACGTACGCGGCGCTGCCGGTCGTGGCGGGATCGTTGCCGCCGGTTCGCGACCAGGGCACGGTGCGGTTGACGCTGAGTCTCGACCTTGTGCCGGACTTGCGGGTGGCCGCGGTCGGCTTGGGGATTTCGGCGTTGACGCTGGTGTTGTTCGGGTTGCTGCCCGCGTGGGCGACGGTGATGCGGAACCGGTACGAGTTGCAGCGCACGTTGCAGCAGGCGCGGCACAGACGTCACACGGGGCGTCAACTGTTGATCGCGGTGCAGGTGGCTTTGTGCACGATCCTGCTGTGCGGGGCGGGGCTGACGCTGCTGACGCTCGACCGGTTGCGCGGGCTGGATCCCGGATTTGACGCGGGGCGCGTGGTGACCTTCACGGTGGACCGGGGACTCGAGAAGTACGAGAAGGCGCAAATCCTCGACTTGCAGCGGAGGCTGCTGGCGGGCGCACGGGCGCTGCCGGAGGTCGATTCCGCGGCGATTGCGACGCGCGGCTTGATGCGCGGGTCGGGAATCAAGATGACCGTGTTGCCCGCGGGGGAGGCCGCGCGGCGAGAGGACTTCATGAATACGAGCCTGAATTCGGTGACGCCCGATTATTTCGCGACGATGCGGATGAAGTGGGTGGCGGGGCGGAACTTTGTGGAGGGTGAAGTGCGGGAGGGAGTTCCTACGCCGGTGGTGGTGAATGAAGCGTTCGCGCGGAAGTTGGGAGCGCGGCTGGGCGGGAAGTTCGGGTCGTCGATCCCTCGCGGCGGGAAGCCGGCCGAGCCGCAGTTCGAGGTGATCGGGATCGTGGGGGATGCGAAGTACCGGTCGCTGCGGGAGCCGATGCAGCCGACGCTGTATAGTCCGCTGGGGGCGAATCCGAGTTTGATTCTGCATGTGCATACGAGGACGGCGCGGCCGGAGGTCATCATGCAGCCGGTGCGGCGTTTGCTGGCGGAGGCGGATCCGCGATTGTCGTTCGTGGAAGTGTCGTCGCTGGCTGTGGAAGTGGCGGACTCGATCTGGCCGGAACGCGCGGCGGCGTGGCTGGCAAGCCTGTTTGCCGGGGCGGCTATGGTGATCGTGGCGGCGGGGTTGTATGCGCTGGCGGCGTTTGCGGTGATGCAGCGGCGGCGGGAGATCGGGATCCGCATGGCGCTGGGGGCGCTGCCCGGCGATATCCTGCGGCTGATGCTGACGCGTGTGGCGTGGTTGTCGTTGTGCGGCGCGTCGGTTGGGATGGTGTGTTCATGGCTGTTGGCGCCCCGCATGGCTACCGTGTTGTATGAAGTGCAGGCGCGGGATCCGCGGTCGCTGTCGGGGGCGGTTGGCGTCGTGTTGGGTGTGACGATAGCCGCGGCGCTGCTGCCGTCGCTGCGTGCGGCGCGGATGGCTCCAGCGGCGGTGTTGCGGGAGGAGTGACGTTGTTTGGGATTCCAACGCCACTCCTTTGGTTCCGATGGATTGGGGAAGTGTTTGGGCGGGGCTGAAGCCCCGCGCGGACTCAAGTCCGCCCCACGGCGTGCTTGTGGCGGCGGCTTCTGATGAAGAGACAGAGGGCGAGGCCCGAGGCGGTGGTCAACCAGAGGCCGGGTTCCGGGACGTCGGCGGAGACGCTGGTGGCTCCGTCGAAGGAGATGGAGTATGCGCCTGTCCTTTGGTTGCCCAATGCGTCGATGAAGGCCGTGCCGGGATAGCCCCACAATCCGGGCGTGAAGTTGCCTTGGCCCGTGCGCGTGAACCCGTCCGGCAGAGTGGGTCCAATGGGCACGTTGTCGTATTGCGAGATCACGGCGATGTAGCTGCCGGCGGGCAGCGCCAGGGTGATGTCCGAATCGAAACAGACGCCGCCGCCGGATGCCTGGAGCGGCGGGCATGTCCCATCGTTATTGACCGCGATGAGGAGTCCCGACTGGGTGAAGAGAGAGAGGTAGGGATCGAAGCCGCTGCCTGCGCCGTATCCGAAGGTCTGGATCGACAGGGTGGACGGACCGGCGAGGTTGACGTCAAAGAAATGGAGTTCGTCGTCTGAAGTGAACGTCCCGGTTCGAATGGCGCTGGCGCGGAGATGGCTGGCGGCCAGTAGCGATACGGCAAAGGCGAACAGGGCGGAGCGGCAGGAGTTGGGTCGAATCATAGGCGGATCCTGTGACGGTTAGCGGGCGCAGTTGACATAGATCCGCATGGTTTGGGATCGGGCTGAGCTATTGCCTGCATAGCACTTCCAGGCGCCGTTCGAATTGGCCGGATCCGGGCCGCTGTACAGCATCTTGAACGCAGCAAGCGAGTCGAGGTCACCCACGAACGGGAATCCGCATCCACCGGAGACGAGTGTTGGGTAGCCGGATGGACAAGACAGCGTGCGAACCGTGGGGTCGGAGTACGACGGGATGGAATAATCGACCACCTGAAAGGTCGAAAGGTTGCCCAGGACTGAAGAACTGCCGGTATCGCCTTTCGGGCCTTGCGGTCCAACGGGACCCTGCGCTCCCGCGATACCGGGAGGTCCTTGCAGGCCCTGGATACCCTGAATGCCCTGGATGCCTTGGGGGCCCGTGTCTCCTTTGGGTCCCTGGATGCCCTGGGGGCCTTGCGGGCCGGTCAATTCGATGTCCAGGCGCGCGGTTTGCGAGGTTGAGGTGTTTTCTTTGCTGTCGAGGAAGACTTCCGTGGCTCCCACGGCGGAAAGGCGGAGCGCGACCTGGTTCTGATTGGCGTCGAGGGCGGCAGTTACCAGTTTGGTGACGTCCGCGCTGGCGAAGGTCAAGGCGGTGTTGGCGGTGAAGCGCAGGCTTTCAGGCAGTGCCACGGGGGCGTTGCCGTAGGTGACGTCTTTCTCCGTCCAAATGGACGGCGGCACATAGTGGACGCTGACGCTGCCCGGGGCGACCACCCGGTTGATGAACACGGTCAGAGTTGCTCGCCGTATGGCGCTGGATACGGATCCGGACGGCAGGTCGGCGAGGGAAAAGCGAAGAAACGAAGAGGAAGCCTGGCCGATCTGAAGGTTCGGAAGACCTCCGAAATTGTTTGCGGGGAACGCGGTTTGAATGGTTGCGTCGTCTGTTAAAGGCGCGTTGGCGGCAATAAGGCCCGTCGCGAATGCGATGGACGCAAAGATCGCGGGTGAAGTCTTCATGATCTGTATAGGGAGATCAGCCGCGCGTCTCTGCCACTTTAGTGCGAGATTTTTTTTGCAGTCAGCGCAAGGGGACGAACCGTTCGTCCCCTTGCGTGGCCTGGCGCGGGAACTCAGGGACGGCGGACGACCATCACGACGACGCGGGTTTCGCCGCGGACGGTCTTGCTGAGGTCGTTGGCACGCATGGTGGCGGCCGTCATGTTTACGGGCGGATTCAGCTGGGCATTGATGGCGGTACTTCCCTGGTTCCAGTTGATGGATTGCGCCAGGTCCTTCGCGGTGTGGGTGGTGTAGGCGTCGAATTCGCGTTCCGTGCCGACGGGCAGGACCAGGGTGGAGGTGCTCCACGCCTTCATTTTTCCGGCCTTGACCTGAGCTTCACGCAGGCGGAGGTTTTCGCGTTCCATCTGGATGTAGTCGCCCATGCGGCCGGCGGCGATCTTCTTGAAGTCGATGCGAATGATGTCGCCTTCCTCAGCGCTGGGTGGGGTTCCGAACTGGCGGCGGGAGAGGGTCTGGCCGAGACGCTTGCGGAGGGGGCGGGCCTCGGCGTTGAAGTCCGCGTAGGACTTTCCGAACAGCTGTTGCGCGACCTTGTTCTGAATGGCGGTGCGAGGCTTGGGGATGCCTTCATTGGCGTACTGGATGTAGTAGTTGGCTTCCGGCTCCTGGACGCCTCCGTAGATGACACGCGTCACGGTGACGCTGCGCAGTGTGGAGTCCTCTTTCATGATGCCTTCGACCAGGCGGCGGAACTTATCCTTGAGCCAGGAGTCGAGGGCCGCGCGGTTTTCGTCGGCGACGTGGTAGCTGCCGGTGCTGAGGTAGATGGGGGGATTTTGCTGTTGCTGCTGTTGGGCCGGCAAGAGCTGGGTCGCAATTGACGCCACCGCGACGGCAGCGGCGAAGATACGGAATCGGATTCTCATTGGTGGATACTTCTCCTTGGTCGTTTGGTCCACGCTCCCGGTCAGTTGGGGGTGGCTGCGTTCGTTAGCGGATGCGGGAAGGAGAAAGGGCCAAAGATTTTTGAGGGGTGCGTGGTAATCTGAGCTTGGCATGCCGAGTGTTGCAGTAGAACTACCTCCGGTGCTGCGGGAAGGGGACCGGCTGACGGGCGCGGAATTCCTGCGCCGGTGGGAGGCCATGCCGGACCTTCAGCACGCGGAACTGATCGACGGAGTCGTTTTCATGGCCTCTCCAGTCGGGCGTCTTCACGGCGCCCTGCTAGTGCGAATCGGCGGTTGGCTTTCCGCCTATTGCGACGTTGCCCACGCCTGTGAGGCTGCGAGTGACAGTACCTGGTTGATGGGAACCGGGGATATCCCGCAACCGGACGCAGCCCTGCGAATCCTGCCCGAGTACGGTGGGCAGTCGGGCGATTCCGGCTGGATGTATCGCGGCGCTCCCGAACTGGTAGTGGAGCTGACCGATTCGAGCACATCTCGAGATCTGGGCGCGAAGCTGGATCTGTACCGGCGAGCGGGTGTCCGCGAGTATGTGACGATTCTGCTGCAAACGCGGCAGGTCATCTGGAGACAGTTGGCGCGCGGGCGGTATCGCGAAATGCAGCCGGGCGAGGACGGGTTGTATCGCTCGCAGGCGTTTCCTGGATTGTGGTTGGATCCGGAAGCGGTGTGGGATCGGCGGAAGTCCTTGCGGACAGCCGTGGAGCTTGGTCTGAAGTCCCCTGAATATGCCGCGTTTGTGCGGAAATTGACAACCGCGAAACGCGGCGCCAGATAGACGACTCGAGGCCCCAGAAACTGGAGCCTCGGCGTCATGTCCCGATCAAATTGTTTAGCGAAGAGCGGCCGAGACCGCAGCCGGCTGCTTCTGCATAGGTTGCGTCTGCGCGAGGGCTGTTGCCGCCCAGGCGGTTCCAGCGGCGGAGATCCACTGGTCGCGGCCGTGGGGGAACCCGCTCTCCTTCAGAACCTGGACCGGATTGGCGCGAGTGCGGACCAGCCACGTGCCGTCGGCGAGTTGGGTGCGCAGTAGGTAGGCGGCGCCGCGATCGAGGGATTGTTTGTCGCGATCCTGGCGAGAAGCCTGCTGGAGCGCGTACATCGCTTGGCCCGTGGCATAGGCGTCGGACTCGAGAGTCGCCAGTTGGGACCAGCCTCCATCGGGACGCTGCGCTGCGACAACTTCTGAGGCCGCCTGGTCGACGAGCTTCGCTTCGGCTTTTGCCCACGCGAGGCCGAGGAGGCGCATCGCACGATCTTCCTGCGTCAGGGGCTTTGCGGTCTCGAGCCATTGACGGGCTCGGGCGATTCGATCCTGGTTGCTGCCGCCGCCGTACAACTGCATGGCCCGGATGGCGAGTGCGGTCCCCGAGAAGATGCTCGATTCGAATGGCGGGCGCGCCCCGAGGACGATGAAGCTTCCATCGGCGAGTTGCGTACGCTCGATGGCTTTCACAGCGGCCGCGGTGTATTCATCGGGCGCATAGCCTTCGGCGGCGATGCCGAGCAGCAGGTAGCCGACGCTGACCGGCGGGTTGGGGAGATCGATGAGGCCTTTTTCGAGAGGTTCGCGGATGGGCTTGACCAGCGACATTACGGCTTTCATCTGCTGTGCGGAGACGGCTTCGTCAAGTTGGTATCCACGCTCGCGGGCTGCCGCGTAGGCGATCTGCGGGACCGACTGGTGGTGGCAGGAGACGCATCCCGATACTTTGACGAACTGGGGTCCACTCTTTTGCAGGGACGCGACGGCGCGCTCGACCGAAGAGCGCACAGCCGCGGCGTCGGAGGCTCCGAGCGCTTTCAACTGCGCGACGGTGTCGAGGTCGCCGCGGCGCATGGCCCAGGTGAGGGCGGATTCATTCTGTTTGTTGACGGTGTTCGGATCCGCGCCGCCTTTCTTGACAAGGGATTCGATGAGTTCGCGATCGGGCACGTCATTGGAGGCGGCCCACATCAAAGGTGTCGAGCCGTTTCCATCAAGAGCCTTGGCGTCGGCGCCGCGCGACAGCAGCGCCCGCGCAATTGCGGGATTTGGATCCATCAACGCCATGTGCAGCGGCGTGTAACCCAGGAAGCGTCCCTGGTTGGGATCGGCTCCGCCGTCGAGCAGCTTTTGCGCCGCGGCGGGATCTTTTTTCAAAATGGCGGCAAACAAAGGTGTCGGCGGTTTGAAGTCCGGAATCGGCTGGCCAGACAAGGTCAGGCCGACTGCAAAAGTTGTAATGGTGAGCAATAGAAATTTTCGACGCATGGCGCCTCCACTCGACCATTGCGGATTCGCAGGGCTGAAAGGCTCAGAGGAGAGTTGCTGTGCGACGGACGGTGACAACCGTGATGTCGTCGTTCTGTCCCCAGGCGCGGGCGGCTTCGGCGATTTCGGCTGCGGATCTCGTGCTGATTTCACGGGTGCGTTCGAAGCCGAAGAGTTCGCCGGCCGCGTTGGCGGCTTCGACTACCCCGTCCGAGACGAAAGTGAGCTGTTCCTCGCCTATGGCGCACGTGGTCTCGGTGTAGTCCGCATCCGCGATGACGCCAAGGGGCAGGCCGCTATCCATCGGCGCGGCGTTGCCTGCGACGTAAGGGGCGATGTGGCCGGCGTTAGCGATGACGACGGTTCCGCCGGGATGTAGTAGCGCACAGCAGCAGGTCACGAAGCCGCCTCCGGTGTTGCCCAGCAGCGACCGGTTGAGGTGCGCGAGGACCTCCGCGGGCTTCGAGGAGAACTCGTTGCGCAGTGCGCCGATCACCGTCGCGACGATCATGGCGGCGTTGAGGCCTTTTCCGCTGACGTCGCCGGTGACCACCAGGACGGATCCATCCTCACGCGGCAGGATGCGGAAGAAGTCGCCTCCCACTTGTTTGGCGGGCTGGTACGCGCTTTCGATGCGGAAGCCCGGGACATCTTGGGCCGGAGGCACGAGCCGCGCCTGCACGGCTCGCGCCGCTTCGAATTCCGCGCTCAACTCTTCGCGGATCTGCCACTCTTTCCAGGTACGCCGCAGGAGGATGTACGACATGACGCCGGTCATGGCGATGGCCGAGAATCCCTGGCTCGTGATGACGATGGGTCCCAGGGAAAACTCCTGCAGCGCGTTGCCTGCCTGGAAGAGGAGCAGGGGGACGGCGAGCGCCCGGGTCCGCGGGATGGCTTTCGCCTGATAGATCGCCAGCGCGCACTGCGAGAGGACGCCGCCCAGGAACAGCACGGAAGCGACCGTATTCAGGAACGGTGGCGCGTTCTCGAAGAACTCGAGTGAGAACCAACAGACGAACGCGACGACCAGCGTGGATTGCATCGTGCGGATGATCCAGCGCGAGCGGATTTCGAAGGCGAGTCCGAAGAACCCGGTGAGGCTGACGCCGAAGCCGGCGTTACACAGGCGCAGGATGGCGCCGTACCAGAGGAGCGGCAGGTCGATCCTTGCAAGACTTGGCCACAGAGCCCATCCGAATAGTGCGCCGGTGGCCGCGACGAACCAGCCGAAGTTGCGCAGCACCGGCGCGCCGCGGACGGTTCGCCAGAGGGCGATGAGGGTGAATCCGAACAGGGCTTCGAGAACAAAGAGCAGCATCCCGAGGCTGTAGCCAAAACGGTGATCGGCGATGGCTCGCTTCTCTCGTTCGCGAGCGGTTTCCGCGGGTGCAATCTCGAACTCAACCTGCTTCAAGGGACGCGACAGGCCCTCGACGAGGGTCCTTTGGATGGGCGGCACCCAGACGCGCCAGGCCACCAGCGCTGTAGAGTCGCCGGGTTGTACGAGCCCGGGCGGAAGATCGAACACGACAGTGTCCGGACGGAGGCGGGATTCGGGATGCGGCGGGAACTTGCCATGACCACCGACTTTCCGGCCGTTGACCCAGACTTCATCGGGGATCGAGGTCATATTCTCGTTGGTGGATCGGATTGCCAGTGATTCGCGGTTGCCAGTTGTCGATGGAGGTACGGACACGCGGTAGCGGAACCACAGGATCCCGCCGCCGTCTGCCACAGGTGGGGTGGGGAATGGATCCGTGGGCGAGAGCGACTGCCAGGAAGAATCGTCCCAGGAGGGGGCTGCCCATTTCGCGTCATCGCCCAGTAGATAGCGTACTTGCGCGTGTGCGGCCGAGACGATGGCGAACAGCAGGAGCAAGAGGATGCCTCGTCTCGGGTTCATGCTGCGGAGGTCCTTTGGACGGTCACTACGGTGATGTCGTCATTCTGTCCCCAGGCGCGGGCGGCTTCGGCGATCTCGCGGGCGGAGCGTGTGCTGATGTCGCGTGTGCGGTCGAATCCGAAGAGTTCGCCGTTTGCGCCAGCAGCTTCGACAACTCCGTCGGATACGAAGGTAAACGTGCGCCCGTGCACTTCCAGGTCCTCGAAGTCCACGTCCGCAAGGAGACCGAGCGGCAGGCCGGCTGTGGGGACTTCGGCGCTGTCGATATACGGTTGCATGTGCCCGGCGTTGGCGATCACCGCAGATCCATCGTGCTCGATTCGCGCGCAGCAACAGGTGACGAAGCCTCCGTGAGTCTGGCCCTGGATCGCACGATTGAGATTGGCGAGGAGCTCGGCGGGGCGGACGCCCGCGGCGGTCTGGCGCAGGATCCCCATCACGACTGCGACCAGCATGGCCGCACGCAGGCCCTTGCCGCTGACGTCGCCGACAACGACTGTGATGCCGCCGCCGGGTTCAACGCGGGTCCAATAGAAATCGCCGCCGACTTCCTGCGCGGGTTCGTACACGGCCTCGACTGTGAATCCAGGGGTTTCGAGCGGCGCTGTTAAGAGAACCTTTTGCAGGACACGCGCGGCGTCCATCTCGGAGGTCAGCCGCTCTTTCTCGCGCCGGTCCGCACCGAGGCTGAGCAGCAGATGCAAAGTCATGGTGGCGCTGATCAGAATGATCACGACGTCATAGATATGGAAGAGATAGCCGCCGTAGAACCAGTAGAGATTCGTGAAGGCGAGGAAGCCCATGCGCTGGCTGTGCAGGATTGCGATCGCGGCGATTGCGAGAGCCATCCCGAATGGGCCGGATTTGCGAGGCGTTTCGTACCAGAAAATTCGTGCGCGGGAGAGTGCGAGGATGGCGATTGCGAAATCGAGCAGCCCGTTGATGGAACGGCTAACGGGCCAATACGAATAACCACCGGGCTCGACGGCCGAGAGGATGGTTGGGATCCAGATCGCCGCGTGCACCCAGCGGCGGCGGATGCCGAATGTCTCGACAGCAAACCAGCCGAGCAATCCGGTGGTGAGGACCGTAAAAACCGCGATACGGCTGGAGACGCTCAGTGGTCCGTCCAGGGAAATGTTCAGGGATTCGCAGAAACGTACGCCACAATCCACCGCGAGCAACATGGCGAGGGCCAGCAGATTACGCTGACGCGGTTCCGTGATCCAGGCGGCAAGCAGGAACAACAGCAACAGAGCACGCAGCGCGGCGGTAACGAAACCGAATGCGACGAGGCGTTCACGCAGGAGTCCACCGAGTTCCGGAGCTTCTGCCGGGGCGGCGCGGACGCTGGTGAGCAGATACGGGCCACGATCCGGCAGTGCCCGCAGTTGCCGGGGGAATGGCCCGGCATTCGAAACCCGTGTGATGCGGATTGCGAGTACGACGGGGTGTCCCGGTGTGAGCAAGCCTGCAGGGAGTGTGATCGTGCGGGGGCGGGCGGAACGGATCTGCATCGTGTCCGTGGACGACGGGCCTCCGATGGAGACGCCATTGCAGAAAACTTCGTAGATTTCTGCGAAGGTTCCGAGGGTAATGGCGAGAGGCTCTTGCGGGTTCGCCGTGGCGGGTAGGACGAACCTGTTCCGGAGCCAGGAAACGCCAATGGGCGGATCCTGTTTGCGGGGGAGTGGGACCTGCCGCCACGCAGAGTCGTCAAAGCCGGGTTGCGCGTAGGCCGGGTTGTCTCCTTCATGGAAGCGCCAGTTGTTGCCGGAGAGGTCCAGCCAAACGGAGAGGTCCGCCGCGGAGAGCGAAAGGGCGCACGCGAGCAGGATTGCCGTTTTGTTGCCAGCCTGGATCATGAGTCGGCGATTGCTACAGTGTCTCGCATCCTGAGCAGTTGGTGGTCCAAACGGGATTCGCGAGTGTTTGATGAGGGATTTGCCAACGGATGGAACACGGAGGATAGCGGCTGTTCACTATTTGGATAATGCCGGACTCTATAGCGGACTTCGGTTCGGACGCTGCGTGTGGTATGTTTCGGGGAAAGTTTTTTGGACCAAGGAGTATCCACCCCATGGCTGCTGCGGAACATTTCGACGTGCTGATTGTCGGCGCCGGGTTGTCGGGGATCGACGCCGCGCATCATCTGCAGGAGCAGTGTCCGAAGAAGAGCTATGTGATCGTCGAGCAGCGCGAGCGCATCGGCGGGACCTGGGATTTGTTTCGTTATCCGGGGATTCGATCCGATTCCGACATGCTCACCATGGGCTACTCGTTTCGCCCGTGGACGCTGCCGCAGACGATTTCGCCCGGCGGGGATATCCGCAACTACATTGAGGACACCGCCAAGGAAGAAGGCATCGACCGGCACATTCGCTTCCGGCACCGGATCGTGCGGGCGGAATGGTCGACGCGCGATGCGGCTTGGATCGTGGATGCGGTGCGGACGTTGGCCGATGGATCCGAAGAGCCGGTGACGCTTTCGGCGAACTTTCTGTTTTCGTGCGCGGGTTATTACCGTTACTCATCCGGCTACACGCCGGAGTTCCCCGGGCGCGATTCGTTTCGCGGGCGCATTGTGCATCCGCAGCACTGGCCGGAAGATCTCGATTACACGGGCAAGCGCGTGGTGATCATCGGCAGCGGCGCGACGGCGGTGACTCTGCTGCCTTCGATGGCGGAAAAAGCCGCGCACGTCACGATGCTGCAACGGTCGCCGGGGTACATCATCTCGCTGCCGGGCAGCGACGCGATCGCCGGTTTTCTACGCAAGATTCTGCCGTCGATGTGGGCGTACAAACTGGCGCGATGGAAGAATATCGCGTTCACGGCGTATGTGTATCAACTGGCGACGCGGTATCCGAACTTCGTACGCAACGGGCTGATCAAGAAGGTCAGCGAGGAACTGGGTCCGAACTTCGATGTCGCCAAGCACTTCACTCCGCGCTACAACCCGTGGGAACAACGGCTGTGTCTGGTGCCGGATTCGGATTTGTTTCAGTCGATCCGCGACGGGAAGGCGAGCGTGGTGACGGATCAGATCGAGACGTTCACGGAGAAGGGAATCCGCCTGCAATCCGGCGAGGAACTCGAAGCCGACATCATCGTCACCGCGACCGGACTCGTGATGCAGGCGTTCGGCGGCGCGGAACTTGCAGTGGACGGCCGAACGGTGAACCTCGGCGAATGTCTCGCGTACAAGGGCGTGATGCTGTCCGACGTGCCGAACCTCGCGTCTGTGTTCGGATACATCAACGCCTCGTGGACGCTCAAGGCGGATCTCATTTGCTCGTACGTCTGCCGGTTACTCAATCACATGGACAGCAAGGGCGCCCGGCAGGTGACGCCGCGGCGTTTGCCCGGCGATGTCGCGGCGGCGCCGTTCGTTGAGAATTTCTCTTCCGGGTATGTCGCGCGTTCGCTGGCGAACTGGCCCAAGCAGGGCGAACGTGCGCCGTGGCTGGTGTATCAGAACTACTTCCGGGACACGTTCAGCTTGAAGTGGGAAACGCTGGATGACGGGGTGCTCGAGTATACGAATCCCGAGCCGAAGGGAGAGGTTGCCGCCGGTCACGAGGTCGCTGCGCCGGCGGCACGGTAAGGTTTACAGGTCGCGAAGATCTTCGCCGGTCATCTCGGCGGGCTTGGGGATGCCCAGGATGCCGAGAATGGTCGGCGAAAGGTCCTTCAATGCGCCGCCGGACTTGAGGCCCTTCACGTTTTCGTCGCTGACATAGACCAGCGGCACGACGTTGGTGGTGTGATAGGTGTGCGGACCGCCGGTGACCGGGTCAACCATCGTTTCCGCATTGCCGTGATCAGCGGTGATGAGCCACGAACCGCCGCCGTTGGCGCGCAACGCCGCGTCGATGCGGGTGAGTCCCTGATCGACGGCTTCGATCGCCTTGATGGTCGGCTCGAGTTTGCCCGAGTGTCCCACCATGTCGCCGTTGGCGTAGTTCATGATGATGACGTCGAACTTCTTCTCTTCGATCGCGCGCACGACGACATCTGTGATGCCCGCGGCGCTCATTTCCGGCATCAGATCGTAGGTGGCGACCTTCGGCGAGGGAACGAGTTCGCGCTCTTCACCGGGGTACGGCTTTTCGTTGCCGCCGTTGAAGTAGAACGTCACGTGCGGATATTTTTCAGTCTCCGCGGTGCGCAGGTTCTTGAGGCCCGCCTTGCCGAGGACATCCGCGAGGATGTTGGTCGGCTGGATGGGCGCGAAGGCTACGGGAGCGTTGATCGTCGCGTCGTACTGCGTCATGCAGGTGAAGTGCAGGTTCGCAGGCGCTTCGCCGATGCTGCCGGGCTTTTCGTTGAGAAACGCGCGGCTCAACTGGCGGCCGCGGTCGGCGCGGTAGTTGAAGAAGATGCAGGCGTCGTTATCCTTCACGAGTCCGACGGGCTGGTCTGCCGCGTCGACGATGGTGATGGGTTCGACGAATTCGTCGGTGACGTCCTTGGCGTATGAGGCCTGGATCGCCGCGACGGGATCGGTCGCGTGGACGCCGTTGCCGAGCACCATCGATTCGAAACCGCGCTGGGTGCGTTCCCAACGCTTGTCGCGATCCATCGAATAGTAGCGGCCGGACACGCTGGCGATCCTGCCGATGCCGAGTTCATTCATCTTCGCCTGCAACTGCTGGACGAAACCGGCGCCGGTGGTCGGCGGGGTGTCGCGTCCATCGAGGAAGCAATGCACGTAGACATTCGCCACGCCCGAACGCTTCGCCATTTCAAGCAGCGCGAAGAGGTGGTTGATGTGGGAGTGCACGCCGCCGTCGCTGAGCAGGCCCATGAGATGCAGGGCATGCTGGCGGCCGCGTTCCATCGAGGCGAGGAGCTTCTCGTTCTTGAAGAAGTCGCCGGTGTCGATGGCCACGTCAATGCGAGTGACGTCCATCAGCAGGACGCGGCCCGCGCCGATGTTCATGTGTCCGACTTCGGAGTTGCCCATCTGGCCTTCAGGAAGGCCGACGAAGGGCCCCGAGGTGTTGATGAACGTATGCGGGTAGTTCGCCCACAGACGGTCGAACGTGGGCTTTTGGGCGAGGGCAACAGCGTTGCCCTCCACCTTTTCGGATTGACCCCATCCATCGAGGATGGTGAGAATGACCGGTTTCTTGGACATTACTGCTTAAATGCTTTCCTTCCGGGGTACTTCGCCGAAGCGCCGAGTTCTTCTTCGATGCGGAGGAGCTGGTTGTACTTGGCGATGCGGTCGGTGCGGGAGGCCGAGCCGGTCTTGATCTGGCCCGCGCCGGTTGCGACGGCGAGGTCCGCGATGAAGGCGTCTTCGGTTTCGCCCGAGCGGTGGGACACGACCGCGGTGTAGTTGGCGCCGGCCGCCATCTGCATGGCTTCGAGGGTTTCCGTGAGGCTGCCGATCTGGTTCACCTTGACGAGGATCGAGTTGGCGATGCCCTTGTCGATGCCCTGCTTGAGGCGCTCGGTGTTGGTGACGAAGAGGTCGTCGCCGACGAGCTGCACCTTGGCGCCGAGCGCTTCGGTGATGGTCTTCCAGCCGGACCAGTCGTCTTCCGCCATGCCGTCTTCGATCGACACGATGGGGAACTGCTTGGCCCAGTTGGCGAGGAACTCGGTCATCTGTTCGGCCGAGTATTCGCTCTTGTCGGACTTCTTGAAGACGTACTTCTTCTTCGCCTTGTCGTAGTATTCGCTGGCGGCGCAATCGAGCGCGAGGCCGACCTGCGTGCCGGGCTTGTAGCCGGCCTTGGTGATGGCTTCGAGGATCACTTCGATCGCTTCGTCGTTGGACTTGAGGTTCGGCGCGAAGCCGCCTTCATCGCCGACGGCGGTCGAGTAGCTGCGCTTCTTGAGCACGGCCTTGAGGTTGTGGAAGACTTCGACGCCCATGCGGAGGCCTTCGGAGAACTTGGAGGCGCCGTAGGGGACGATCATGAATTCCTGCATGTCGACGGAGTTGTCGGCGTGCGCGCCGCCGTTGATGATGTTCATCATCGGGACGGGGAGCGTGCAGGCGTTGACGCCGCCGAGGTAGCGGTACAGCGGCGCGCCCTGGGAGTCGGCAGCGGCGCGGGCGACGGCCATCGAGACCGCGAGGATCGCGTTGGCGCCCATCTTGCCCTTGTTGGCGGAACCGTCAACGGCGAGCATCGCACGGTCCACGGCCCGCTGTTCGAAAGCATTCATGCCTTCGATGGCCTTGGCGATCTTGGTGTTGAGGTTCTTGACGGCCTTTTGAGTTCCCTTGCCGAGGTAGCGCTTGGCGTCGCCGTCGCGCAGTTCGACTGCTTCATGCTCGCCGGTAGAGGCTCCGGACGGCACTGCGGCGCGTCCCATGCTGCCATCGATCAGGTATACATCGGCTTCGACGGTCGGGTTGCCCCGCGAGTCGAGGATCTCACGTCCAACTACTTTTACAATTTCCATGGTGTTCCTAAATAGGGGAGAAAAGGAGGTGCACCTCCAGTGTAGCGTGTTATCCTCTGATGGACAGAGTTGAAAGCGAGGTGAGTTGTAGTTGGCTGAAGTCGTATTGCAGGATGGTGAGACACTAGAGTCCGCTCTCCGCCGCTTCAAGCGCAAGGTCCAGCAGGAAGATATCATCAAGGAGATCAAGAAGCACTCCTTCTATCTGAAGCCGGGCGAAAAGCGCCGCACCAAGGAAGCCTTGGCGCGCAAACGGAACCGCAAGAAGCGCGTCCGTGACGTCGAATAGTTCAGGAAACGGGATCGGGTTATCCGGTCCCGTTTTCATTTTGGTTCTCCCTCCTTGTTGCGCAGTATCATGAGAACTTGCTTCTCGCGACCACTGCACAATTCTCCGACTGGCGTTTGTTGACATGATGCGGCCGGTATTGGTGCGCTTGCTGATCACCGTCGTGTGTTTCGCGGCGCTCGAGGCGGGCGTGTTTCATTCCGGCCTGTATGAGCGGATCCTCGAGCCCGATTCGACGACCGGCGCGATGGAAACGCGGCTGCGGATCGAGATGGAGCGCAAGATCACCGGCAACCGCAATGCGCAGGTGCTGGTGGTGGGCGATTCGCGCCTGGACGGGTTTCGCGCGCGTGTCGCCAATGAACTGACAGGCGAGACGGGTTATACCTTTGGATCGGTGGCGCTGGGCGGCACTTCGCCGCGCTGCTGGTATTACGACATCCGCGCCGTGGACCCGGGCCGCAATCGCTATGCGGCGGTGATCGTACCCTCGAACGATTACGACGAGCGCGACCGCTACGACGACTGGCGGAACCGCGCGGCTGATCTGCATTACCTCGGCGTCCGGTTGGGGCTGCGCGATCTGGTGGAGTTTCCGTCGTCGTACTCGAAGGCGCGGCTGCAATGGCAGGCGTTTCTCGGCATTCTGTTCAAGGGGTACGTGTTCAAGCGCGATTTCATCGAGTACCTGCAGGATCCGGACAAGCGGATGGAGCGGGTGAAGTTGTATCGCGAAGGCGCGGCCGACTGGCTGTATTCGTACGAAGGCAGCGACGAGAACATGGTGGGGATCGACATCGACTGGACCCGCAACGTCGCTCATTATCCGGATACGATGCCGCCGGAAAAGCGGAAACAGTTCGATATCGAATTGTTCCAGGCGACGCCGCCGGATCGCGGGATCTTCACGGCCTATTTCCGGCTCTGGTTCGGACGCATTGTCGACTACTATCGCGGGACCCGCACCAGGGTGATCTTTCTGCGGTTTCCGCGGGGAGCGGTTCCACAGCCGGCGAAGTATCCGCCGAAGCCGGACAGCGCGGTTCGCGAACTCGCGAAGACACGGCCAAACGCCGTGCTGATTGACGAACACCGGTTCGATGAACTGGAGCGCCCGGAGTTCTTTGCGAATCCCCTGCATTTGAACCGGCCGGGGATGGAGCGGCTGTCGCGCATGCTGGCGCGAGAGGTCCGCAAGATCCTGGGTCCGCCGCCGCCGTCTTCAGGAGAGTAACCGCCGGATGCTCTTCAATACCGCTGAGTTTTTTGTCTTTCTCGCTGTGGTGCTGGCATTGTTCTATCTGCCGGGATTGCGGCGCGACGCGTGGCGCAGGCCGATGCTGCTGGTGGCCAGCTATCTGTTCTACATGAGTTGGAACTGGCGGTTCGTGCCGTTGTTACTGGGGTTGACGGCGATCGACTTCTTTGCCGCGTTCTGGATCGAACGGGCCGCCACGCAGCGGCAGCGGACGCAGGCGCTGCTGGTGAGTTTGTGCGCGAACCTCGGGTTGCTCGCGTTTTTCAAGTACTACAACTTCGCGGCGGCGAATGTGGCGTGGGTGCTGGGGCAGGATTCCAAGGCGTTTGCGCTGCAGATCATCCTGCCGCTCGGCATCAGTTTTCACACGTTCCAAAGCATGTCGTACGTGATCGACGTGTACCGGCGGGAGCAGGAGCCGATTCGCAATCCGGTGGACTACGCGCTGTTCGTGGCGTTCTTTCCGCAGCTCGTGGCGGGTCCGATCGTGCGGGCTCGGGAGTTCTTCGTGGATCTCTACCACTGGCGCGCGCCGGTAACGCGCGAGGTATTGGAAGGGATGCTGCTGGTGATCGTGGGACTGGCGAAGAAGATGGTGGTTGCCGACCGCTTCGCGCAGGTTTCCGATGGTTACTTTCAGAACGTCGCGGCGCATCCGGGAATGATTGCGGCGTGGAGCGGCGCGGTGTCGTTCGCGATCCAGATTTACTTCGATTTTTCGGGGTACACGGATATGGCGATCGGTATGGCGAAGCTGTTCGGGTTCCACTTTCCGTTGAACTTCCGCCGGCCGTACCTGGCGCCGAGCATCACGGAGTTCTGGCGTCGCTGGCACATGTCGCTGTCGCGCTGGCTGCGGGATTATCTGTACATTCCGCTCGGAGGGAATCGCGGCGGTTCACTGCTGACGTATCGCAACCTGATGCTGACGATGCTGCTGGGCGGGTTGTGGCACGGGGCAAGTTGGAACTTCGTGATCTGGGGCGGGTTCCACGGCGCGTTGCTGGCGGTGGAACGGCTGCTGGATGTTCGGTCTTCATCGCCGTTGTGGCGGTTGTTGTATCCCGTGCGTGTCGCATGGACCTTCGCGCTGGTGACCATCGGCTGGGTCTTCTTCCGCGCGGCAACGCTGCAGGATAGCGTCTATGTCGTGCGGCAGATGTTTGCCGGCAGTGCGAGCGGGGCGATGCCGGTTCCTCTGTGGATGGTGGGGCTTGCGCTGCTGATGTTGCTGTTCGCTTTGCTCGAGGAGAAATGGCAGTGGATCGACGGGTTGGCGGATAAACCCGCGTGGATCTACGGAGTGGCGTGCGCACTGCTCTTGTTCGCGGTCGAAGCGCTCGGGTATACCGAAGCGGCGGTTCCGTTCGTGTACTTTCAGTTCTGAGCCGTTGACAGCTTGCGAACCTTGAGGTCGCGGAACCAGACCGGCGTGCCGTGGTTCTGCAGCGAAAGGAAGCTGCGCTCGCTGAGTTGATCTCTCTTGGCTTCTTTGCGGACGCGGTCGAGAACAACCGGCGCGTCGAGACTCGTGTCGATGATCTTGACGCCGTTGAGCCAGTGCTCGATGTGATGGCCCTGGACGCGGATGAGCGAGTGGTTGAATTCGCCGAGCGGACGGGCGGGCGTTGCGGATGGAGCGACCGCGTCGTAAACGGATCCGGTGATCTTGATGCCGGGCTGGTTGGGATCCGCCTTGTCGTCGTAGAGTTGATACTCAACGCCGCGGGCGCGCGCCTGCCGGCCTTTGGCGTTGTTCCACTCGTCGATTCGCTGGACGAAATACTTCACGCCGGAATTGCCCTTGGGGCCGATCTTCCAGTCGAATTGAAACTCGAACGCGGGATCAAACTCCGCGGTGGTGCGGATGTCCTGGTAGCCGCTGCCGGGGTCGACGGCGCGGAGACATCCGTCTTCGATGCGCCACGCTGCGGGGAAGGGTTTGCCGGTGACTTCCAGCCAACCTGTGGTGGACTTGCCGTCAAAAAGCAGCGTCCAGCCTTCTTTCTGTTCCTGCGGCGTGAGCGTGTTGTGTGGTGAGTCTTGCGCGACGTACAGCAAAGCAACTGCGAGAGCGAGCATGTAGGCGTTAGCTTACCATCTCAGGGCAATGAAATCGCGGCTCGCGCTGTGCTGATCGTCGCGATAGGGCGAGGATGTCGCGGCGCACGGCGGACCCGGTTCCGCGCCATCCATCGGGAAGCTCGTGACGAGTAGATTGGCCCGATAGGAATCACCGGGGCGGACATCCGTGATCCAGACGGCGCCGAAGGCTTCGCGGAAGCCGGCCAGCACGTGGCAGGAGAAGTCAGATTCGAGGTCGCGGTCGAGAATCATGTTGGCTGCCACGCGATCGGAGATCTTGTGGACGTCTCGGAAGAACTCGATGGTGACGAGTTCTTCGGGGATCCCCTGGCCAAAGTAGGCGTCGATGAGCGTGAAGCCGTAGTGGCGGTTTTCGCGATCGAGTTTGCGGACGGCATAACGCGCTGAGAGCGGCATGAAGCGGACACGGTTCGGCAGCGCTTTGCGATGGAAGTGGCGCTCGGCGATCGGCAGTACGGATGGGTCGACATCCACGGCGTCGATGACTTTGATGCGCGGATCACGCGCCGCATCCATCGGGACGTTGAAGCCTGCCGCGCCGACTACCAGCAGGCTTTCGGGCTGCGTGATTTTCAGTGCGTCCATCACTTTGTGCGCGTAGGCGAACGAGGTCTCGCCGGTGGCTGCGTAGAGACCGGACGCGCGACCGCCGCCCATCATCATCACGCGTTCGACGCGGCCGTCGTCGAGTTTGCCTTCGACGACGCTGATGTTCTGGTAGGGGCTATCGAACGAATAGAGGGCGTCGCGTTGCGCGGTGACGAACGCGGCGGATCCCGTGGCGGTCGCGATCACAATTGCAGCGGCTGCGGCTGTCTTCATGGAAAACGCGCGCCAGCCCGCGACAAACGCTGCGGCCGCGAGACATCCGCAGACCACATAAGTCGTCTTGTTCACCCCGATCGACGGGAATAACCAGACGGGTGTGACGATGCCTCCGGCGACGGATCCGACGGTGGAAAAGAACAGGACGCGTCCCGACGCGCGGCCCGCGTGGCCGTCGATATTGGTGAGTTCGGCGAGCATCGGCACCGTTTGCGAGGCGAGGTAGATCGGCAGGAGCAGCAGGATCGATGCGGTTGTGCCGATGGCGAGGGCGAGCGGAAGTCCCCAGTCGAGGAGTTTCTCGAGCAGCGACGCTTCGAACGGGAACGCGACGGCGCCGTAGAGCAACGCCGCGATCATCAGATTGCGGGCGAGTCCTTTGCGCGTGTCGGCCGGTGACCAGGATGCGGAGAGCGCGCCGCCGCGCCAGTATCCGACGCTGAGTGCGAAGAGGACGACGCCCAGCATGACTCCGGTGAGCGTCATGCTGGAGCCGACAACGGGCACCGCTAGGCGGATGGCGATGACTTCGACGGCGAGCGTGGAAAAGCCTTCGATGAAGGCAATCAACCACAGCAGATGGGCTTGCCGCATCAGAGACCGAGCTGCGCCTTCAATGCGCGAACTGCTTTGATGCCCTCCGCGGCGACTTCGGTGTCGGGATCCATCGATACGGCTTCGAGAACCTTGACGGTGTCTTTGTCGCCGCTGATGGCAAGCGCCTGCGCGAGGCGGATCTTTTCCTTCTTGCTGGCCGTGCGGATTGATGGATAGATGGATTTTCGCAGATCCGCGTCGCGGGTGAGTTCGACCAGAAACGGTTTCGCGGTGTCGTGGAAGAAGCGGGAGTCCAGTTGATCAATCAAGTAGGAGATCGGACTTCCGGTGGCGATGGCGCGGTTGCCGAGCAGCGCGGAAGCGAAGGCGAGCGAGAGCTTGGGTCCTGTCTTCTTCTCGCTTTCGTAGGCCTTGTCGATGCGCTCACGGTCGGCGGGATTGCGCAGGCGGCCGAATCCCTCGGCGGCGGATCCACGCAGCTGATCGTCTTTGTCGTTGAAGTACTGTTCAAAGACCGGCCGCGACGACGGGTCGGCAATCATCGCCAGGGACGTGATGGCCATGCGTCGGACCTTGTTGCTGCGCGTCTTGGCGAGAGCCTCCTGAATGGCGGGGGCCGCAGGTTTCGCGGCCATGACGCCGGCGGTTTCCATCGCAGTCATTTGGATGCGCTCGTCGAGGTCCCCGATGAGATGCAGGAACAGCGGCGCCGTTTGCGGGTCGCGGATTTTCTGCAAAGCAATGAGGCTCTCGTAGAGGACCTGGCTATCGCGCGACTTCAGTGTCTCGCCGAGTTGTGGCAGTGCGGCTTTCGCGCGCAGAATGCCGAGAGCGCGAACGGCGTTGGCGCGGGAGAGAAAGCTCGAGCCTCCGGTGGCGACGCGCCCCAGAGCTTCGATGACATCGGGCCGGACCTGGATCCACGGCTCGATCGTCTGCGTGTTGACGTCGGTGAATTTGGCCTTCACGGACGTGCCCGCTTTGCTGATCATGCCGCTCAAGCCCGTCTTGATGTAGCCGGGCAGGTAGTGGTCGACGAGGCCGTCGGTGGCCTGGATCTGGGTTTCGGGGATGTTGCTTTTGGTCGATTCAATCAACTGTTCAATCGTGTCGGCAAACATCAGATTGCCGGCGGCGAGCAGGAGCACGAGCAGGAACGCCTTCATAGATCCAGCGTAATAAACTCAAAGAAGATGAAGAGACGCGCTTTTCTTGCGGGCATAGGTTCCGCGGGTTTGCTCGCCGGCGCCGCAGACGAGAAACGTTTGCTGCTTCCGACCGACAAGCCCGATCAGTTCAACCTGCGAACCATGTGGTACGCCCCGGTGCCTCCCGTCGATCCGTCGAAGTGGACACTCGAAGTGAAGGGACTGGTGGAAAAGCCCATGCGCTTCACGATCGCGGATTTGCGCAAGCTGCCGCGCACGGAGAAAAGCCTGCGGATGAAGTGCGTCCAGTGCTGGTCCGCTCGCAATAGCTGGGGCGGATTCGTCTTTCAGGAACTGATCGAACGAGTGAAGCCGAAGACGAACGCTCATGCCGTGCGGTTCGATTGCGCGGACAAGTGGTACGAATACATGTCGCTTGCGGAGATGCGTTCGCCGAGCGTCCTGCTGGCGATGGACCTTTCGGGCAAGCCGCTGACCGATAATCACGGCGCGCCGCTGCGGATGATTGATGCGTCGAAGTACGGATACAAGTCCGCGAAGCTGATCCACACCATCACGTTTGTCGAGCAGGGCAAGGGCAGTATGGCCTGCGACCTCGGACCGTTCTACACGCCGGGCGGAGAAATCCTGGCGGGCTACGACCATCCACTCGATCTCGGCGGTGAGAAGCGCAAGATCAGCGGCGGCGAAATCAAGGATTACTGATGCTGTTCCTGTTTCTTGCGACTGCTTTGCTGCAGATTCCGGATCCACTGTTGCTTGGCGAATCCAACTCGGATCGCGTTGCGGCGGTTCCGCGGCTGATTGCGCCGGGCGCTCCCCCGTTGCTGGCGTTTCGCTACTTCGAAGGCAAAGACCGGCATCGTTTCGGCCAACTGGATCTGGTGTTGGATGACGCGGGTCATTAGTCTTCTGGCCGTGCTGACTGCTGCCGCCTTTGCGCAGCAGCAGCCGAGTTGCGATTCGATTCGCGCGGAGTTGACGAACACCTTTCGCACGTCGCAGGATCGCGTGGCCGGTCTGGCGCTCGCGCAATGCGACATCTCGAAGGAACGGTATTCCGATGCCTGGCCCGTGGTGGATCAACTGCGCAGGAAGTATCCGGATGATCCCGACGTACTGTATCTGGCGGCGAAGTTGTATCTGCGCGGCTGGAACGATGTCGTGTACCAGATGTTCCAGAAGGCGCCGGGTTCGTTTCGCGTGAATCAGGTGTCGGCGGAGATTTTCGAGATCCAGGGACGCTTCGGGGATGCCGCGGCGGAGTATCGCAAAGCCATCGAGAAGGCCCCGGCAACGACTCTGAATCTGCACTACCGGTTGGGGCGCGCGCTGCTGCTCGAGTCGCACACAGCGGAGAACTTCGCGGCTGCGATTCGTGAGTTTGAAGCAGAGTTGAAGGTGAATCCGAGCGACGCGGCGGCCGAGTATCAGATCGGACAGATCCTCGTTGCCCAGCAGAAGCGCGATGAAGCGGCGGCACGTTACGAGAAGGCTTCGAAGATGGATCCCGAGTTTGTCGAAGCGATGGTGGCGCTGGGCAAGATCCGCAGTGAACAGAAGCAGCATGACGCCGCGATCGGGCTGCTGGAAAAGGCCGTGGCGAAGGCTCCGCGCAGCGAGGCGGCGCGCTACAACCTGATGCTGGCGTATCGCAACGCGGGCAAGTCCGCCGAAGCGCGCAAGCAAAAAGAGGAACTCGACAAGCTGCAGAAACCGCCCGAGGGCGAGTTCAGCGAGTTCTTGAAGAAGCTGGGCGAGAAGCCGAAACCGCAACAACAATGAAGCTGTTTGGATTGTTGCTGGCGTTGGCGGCGGCGACGGGATTCGTCCCGGTGTTCGACAACGTGGCCGCGAAATCCGGCCTGGTGCACGCGTTCCCTAACGGTACCGCGAAGAAGTTCATCATCGAAACCACCGGATCCGGCGTTGGGTTGTTCGACTATGACAACGACGGATTTCAGGACGTTCTGGTGCTTGCGGGCGACGGCGGCGAGAGCCGCCTGTATCACAACAACGGGCGCGGGGAGTTCAAACAGGAACTGAAACTTGCCGCGCGCGGCTGGGCGCAGGGGACCTGTGCCGGCGACGTGAATCGCGACGGCTTCGTGGACTTCGTCATCACATTCTGGGGAAGTTCGCGACTGTACGTGAACCGCGGCGGTGGACGAGGCTTCGATGAAGTCGATTTGAAGACCGGTCCACAGCGGTACAACACGGGCTGCGCGTTCCTCGACTACGACCGCGACGGCAATCTCGATCTGTTCATTGCGAACTACCTGGTGTTCGACTTCGAGAAGACGCCGCTGCCGGGCGCGAATCCGTACTGCTTCTACCGCAACATGCCCGTCAATTGCGGCCCGCGCGGACTTCCGTTCGATCGCAACATCCTGCTGCGCAACACCGGCGGCGGCGTGTTTCAGGATGTGTCGGAAAAGAGCGGGGTGGCGGGTCCCAAGGGGCACTACGCGCTCGGCGTGCTCACCGGGGACTTCAACAACGACGGCTGGCCGGACATCTACGTCGCCTGTGATCAGACGCCCTCGCTGTTGTACATCAACCAGAAAAACGGGACCTTCGAAGAAGAAGCGCTCCTGCGCGGCGCCGCGTTGGATGAGCACGGCAAGGCTCTTTCGGGCATGGGGGCGGCTGCGGCGGATTACGATAACGACGGTTGGCTCGATATCTTCCGCACGAACTTCAGCGACGAGCGTGAGACGCTGTACCGCAACCGTGGGGATGGCGATTTCGACGATGTGACGGCTGCCGCAGGCCTGGCGCGCAACACGAGTTTCGTCGGTTGGGGATGCGGCTTTTTCGACTTCGATAACGACGGCCGCAAGGACTTGTTGCTGGTGAACGGCCACGTATTTCCCGAGGTCGATAAGTTGCCGGGCGATGTCCGGTACAAGGAACGCGCGATTCTCTATCGCAACGCCGGAGGAGGCAAGTTCGAGGACATTTCGTTGCAGTCGGGCGGCGCGCCAGCGGAACTCCATTCCTCTCGCGGCGCGGCCTTCGGGGACCTCGATAATGACGGGTCCATCGAGGTTGTGATCAATAACCAGAACGAGCCCCCGTCGTTGTGGAAGCTGCGCTCGAAGCCTGAAGGCGCGAATTGGATCACGCTGGATCCCGGTCCCCATGCGATGGGCGCGCGCGTGCGAGTGACAGCGGGCGGCGTCACGCAGACGGATGAGGTCCGCAGCGGCGGATCGTATTTATCGCAAAGCGACTTGCGCCTGCATTTCGGCCTGGGATCCGCGAAGCAGGTGGATCGTGTCGAAATCACCTGGCCCGGAGGAGCAAAGCAAACTCTCGAACGCCTGGCTGTGAACCGGGTTCACCCGATTACGCCGCCCAAGGATCCTTCGAAGTAGCGGCTCAGCAGTGCAGCGAACGCGCCTTTGAGCGGCGTTTGGTGCGACGGGAAGATTTCGAGATCGCCGAGCCAGTACGACGGCACGCGCTCGCGCAACACACGCCACAAAACCGGTTCCACCACGGGCCAGGCGACGGCCGCGAAGTCGTCCAGCGCGATCGCCGACGGATTCACCGACATGACAATGTTGACGAGGCCGAGCCCCAGGGCTTCGGCGACGCGTTCCACGGCCTGCCGGGCTTGCGGATCTCCCTCGACGGCCATTTGCGCGATCTGCGTGGAGGTGATCCCGAACTCTCCGCCGTACTCGCGCAGAAGCGCGCGGTCGCTGGCGTACTCTTCCCAGCAGCCGCGATTGCCGCAGATACAAGGCCTGCCGTCGGGCCAGATGATGGAGTGGCCGTATTCACCCGCATGCGCGCGGGCGCCGCGAGCCAGTTTGCCGTTGATAATGAGACCCGTCCCGAGGCCGACGCGCAAGGTGACGAATACGAAATCGTCGAGTGGTTTCAGCTTCGACGGGCGGAACCAGCGCTCCGCCATTGCCGAGAGATTCGAGTTGTTTTCCCAGAAGACCGGCTGCGAAATGCCGGGGCGGATCGCGGCGACAGCATCGATGTCGCGCCAGTGGAGATTGGTGGCGGCGACGATGCGGCCGGTGTCGGGATCCATGGTGCCCGGCACAGAGACGCTGACTCCCAGAATCGGGGTCGACGAGTTGCGGATCAGCATGAGGACTGCCTCATGGATCGCGGACAGGAACCGATTAGGATCTTCGTCAAAATCGATATTGAGTTGACGCATGACGGCGCCGTCGAGGCCCGCGATCGCAACCGTGGCGCCGAACGTCGTGATTTCGACACCCACCAGCAGGCGCGAGGTCGGGATGACGAACAGCGCCGTAGGCCTGCGGCCCAGCTTGCCCTGTGCCTCGGTTCGCTCTTCGCGCACCAATCCGGCGTCAAGCAACCGGCCGACGATGCCAGTAATCGCTGCCGGAGAGAGTTCGCTCCGGTGCGCAATTTCATTTCTCGAGATTCCAGGCTGGCGATAGATCAGCGAAAGTACAACACGCTCGTTCGCAGCTTTGAGGTCAGACTTATCGAGTGCTTGCATCAAAGAACCAACATGCAGTCGCCGTAAGAGAAGAATCTGTATTTGTTTTCGACCGCGTGGCGATAGGCGGTCATGGTGAGTTCCTTGCCGGCGAAGGCGGCGACGAGCAGGAGCAACGAGGTGGAAGGCAGATGGAAGTTGGTGAGCAGCGCGCCAACTCTCTGAAACTGGTATCCGGGGTAAATGAAGAGGTCCGTCGAACCGGAGCAGGCTTGTTCGAGCCCGGTGAGCGCCTGAGCTGTTTCAACCGTGCGAACACTGGTCGTCCCGATGCATACGGCGCGCCTCGATGTTCGGATTCGCGCGGCGTTTTCGGTGTTGACCTGAAAGTGCTCATGGTGCAAATGAGCCTCTTCGATGACGTCTGTGGACAGCGGTTGAAAGGTTCCGAGCCCAACATGCAACGTGACGTGCGCGATGTCGGCCCCCTGTTGCCGGCAACGCTCGAGAACTTCGGGCGTGAAGTGCAGTCCGGCAGTTGGGGCGGCGACGGATCCGCGGTTCGCCGCGTAGACTGTCTGATAGCGATCCTTGTCCGCGGTCGAGTCCGGACGCTTCACATAGGGCGGCAGCGGAACGTGCCCGATGCGGTCGATAATCGCGTCGAAATCATCACGCGCTTCGAATCGGATGAGGCGGAGTCCGCGATCCATGCGCTCGGTCACGACGCCCTCGAGCATCGGATCGAAGACGATGCGGTGTCCCTGATGCGCGCGCTTGCCGGGCTTCACCAGGACCTTCCAGGTGAGACGGTCGTTGGTGACCGGCTCAACGAGAAAGACTTCGATCTTGTAGCCTTCCCGCTCTCCGAAGAGGCGCGCCGGCAGAACTTTCGAATCGTTCAAAACGACGCAGTCGCCGGGCGTAAGATACTCCGGAAGATCCCGAAAAATGCGGTCTTCGATACGACCGGACTCCCGGTGCACGACCAGCATACGGGAGGCCGATCGATCCGAGAGCGGCTCCTGCGCGATCAACTCGTGCGGGAGTTCATAGTGGAAGTCCGACAGCAGCATTCCCAATCTTTCAGTTTGGCATGAACGGTACACTACGATTTGAAACTCATTCTGGGCATCGAGTCCTCCTGCGATGAGACAGCCGCGTCCGTCGTGGCGGATGGCCGGCGGATCCTCTCCTCGGTGGTCGCGTCGCAGTTCGAAACTCACGGAAAATATGGTGGTGTCGTGCCGGAACTGGCATCGCGCGAGCATCTGCGGGCGATCGTGCCGGTCGTGCGCGAAGCGATGGAAAAGGCCGGCGTTGCGTATCCGGATCTCGCGGCCGTTGCGGTGACGCAGGGGCCGGGACTCATCGGTTCTCTGCTCGTTGGCATCATGCACGCCAAAGCGATCTCGCTGTCGCACGCTCTGCCGCTGATCGCGGTAAACCACATCGAAGGGCACATCCACGCCGTGCTCATGGACCTCGAGGAAGAGATCGAGTTTCCGGCGCTGGCGCTCATCGTGAGCGGCGGACATACGCATCTGTTCGAGGTCCGCGAGGGATTCCGTTACCGGCTGCTTGGGCGCACGCGCGACGACGCCGCGGGCGAGGCGTACGACAAGGTCGCGAAGCTGCTCGGCTACAGCTATCCAGGCGGTCCCATTCTCGACAAGCTTGCGCCGTACGGGCATGCGAGGAGGTCTGTGTTCACGTCGCCGAAGATGAAGGGGAATGATCTGGACTTCAGCTTCAGCGGCATGAAAACGGCGGCGTTGCGATGGGTGGAAGCGCACGAGATCCAGGAAGAGATCGCCGTGCGCAAGGCTTTGGGGAAGTCCAAGAGTGCCCCTTCGATTGAAGAGTGGCTGGCTGTGACGCCGCAGCCTACGCGGGATCTGATTGCGTCGTTTCAGGCGGCGGTGATCGACGAGCTGTTGCAGCGGGCGACCGCGTCGGCAGCAGAGATCGGCGCCTCGAGCATCGTGATTTCCGGCGGCGTGGCGTGCAACGCAGGCTTGCGGCGCACGGCTGCGGAGCGCATGCGATTGCCGGTGCTGTTTCCGAAACCGGTGCTGTCGACCGACAACGCCGCGATGATTGCGGCGGCGGCGTTCCGCAAGTTCGATGCCGGTGAGTTTGCGGATCTCACACTGTCGGCAAGATCTTCGATGCCGCTGGCCTAGCGCATCTGCCTGGTGGCCCAGTAATAGTGATTGTCGCCTTCGTCGAGGGTTTCAGCGTCGAGCGTGAACCCCTCGGTTTTGAGAACTTCTGCGTAAGCGGACCTTCCGAGCGAGATCGACTTTCGGCCGGTCAGCACATCGTTCCATTCGCAGGCGGGCGCCGGCGCCGTGAAAAGGAACCTGCCGCCTGGCCGCAACGCACGCGCGACTCGCGCGATCAAGGCCGTTTGCTGCTCGGTTGTGAGCAGGAACAGAAGTCCCCATGCGACGACTGCATCGAATTGGAGTTCGAAGAAGCCTGGCTCGTCTACGGTGACATCGGCGCATTGGACGTGGACCGAAGGAAACCGCTGTTGAAACGCCTCGACCATTGCGGGTGAGGCGTCAATCGCGTGGAGCTTGCAGCCATACGCCAGTAATGTTTCGGCGACGGGAATGCCGCATCCACATCCGAGGTCGAGGACTAACGTGCCGGGCGTCAGCGTCTGCGCCCATTCCCGGATCGTGTTCTCGCCGATGCGCGCGGTGACCCTTGCGCGAATGAAGGCTGGGGCCGTCGATTCGTATCCGTTCGATCTGTCGCCAGAGGACGTCACGCTTCGCTAGGCGGCGTTGTTGATGCGTGCGAGCTCCGCGAGATCGAGGCGGCCCGTGTAGATGGCCATTCCGAGCGCGGCGTGAACGTTCATTTGCAGCAGCGCGCGAACGTCATCGAGCGTGGTGATGCCGCCCGCGGCGGTGATGTCGAGATGCGTAGCGGCGCGCAGGCGGCGGAACCAATCCAGGTCCGTACCCTGCATCATGCCTTCCTTGTCGACATACGTGCACAGGAAGCCTCCGGCATACGGCGTCAACTTCGCGATCATCTCTTCTGAGGTGAAGTCCAGCGACTCGCGCCAGCCTTTGATGACGATCTTGCCGTTCTTCGAATCGAGCGCGATGAGGATCTTTTCGCGGCCGATCGCGGCCGCCACGTCTTCGAGAAACGCAGCGTTGATGCCGTCTTTGGTGAAGGCGGAGGTCCCGATGATCACCTGGTGCGCGCCCTGTTCGACCAGCTTCTTCGCACGTTCGACGCTGCGAACGCCGCCGCCTACGCGGGCCTTGCAGCGTGCGGCGAGAAACTCCACGAGGTCATCGTTGGAACCTTTGCCGATCGCTGCGTCGAGGTCGATCACCTGAATCTCGGGGAAGGCGGAGAACTTCCGCAGCATCTCTTCCGGCGAGTCGCCTTCGAGCGCCTTGTCGCGCCCCTGTACAAGCTGGACGACCTTGCGGTCCATCAAATCGATACAAGGAATGATCATGGTCTGGTTGGGACTCCGGCTGCAATGAGTACGCTCTTGAGGCTGCCCACGGTGTACGTTCCGAAGTGGAAAATCGATGCGGCGAGCGCGGCGTCTGCTTCGCCGTCCTGAAAGACGCGAACGAAATCATCGGGTCCACCGGCGCCGCCGGATGCGATGACGGGGATCTTCGTCGCGCGAGACACTGTGCGAGTGAGCGGGCAATCAAAACCGGTCTGCACACCGTCCGTGTCCATCGACGTCAACAGGATTTCGCCTGCGCCGAGTGATTCACCGCGCTGTGCCCACTCGATGGCGTCGATCCCTTCATCGTCACGGCCGCCGCGCGTGAACACGTTCCACGAGCCCTTGCCGTTACGGCGCGCGTCGATCGCGAGGACCACGGCTTGCGCGCCGAACTCCTGCGAGAGTTCGCTGATCAGTTCGGGACGGCGCACTGCCGCGGTATTGATGCTGACCTTGTCGGCGCCCGCGAGAATCACCTTGCGCGCATCGGCGACTGAACGGATGCCCCCGCCAACGGTGAGCGGGATGAAGACGCGCCGGGCGGTGCGGGCTACGACGTCCACCATGGTGTCGCGATAGTCGGACGACGCAGTGATGTCGAGGAATACGAGTTCGTCGGCGCCCTGCAGGTTGTAGCGTTCGGCCAGTTCGACGGGATCTCCTGCATCGCGAAGGTTCACGAAGTTGACGCCTTTGACGACGCGGCCCTTATCCACGTCGAGGCAGGGAATGATGCGGCGCGCTAGCATAGCTCGACAAAGTTCCTCATGACCTGGATTCCTACGGGGCCCGATTTTTCGGGGTGAAACTGCACGGCGTAGATATTGTTGCGTTGCAGCACGGCCGTGTACGGATTCTCATACGTGCAGGTGGCAACGGTCGCGTCACAGACCGGCGCGTAGTAGCTGTGCGCGAAGTATACATAGGGATGCTCGTCGAGGCGTTCGAGCAAACGGCAGTCCTTCGTGCGATCGAGGCTGTTCCAGCCCATGTGGGGCACGCGGGCGTGCAATGGGAAGCGAGTGACCGTGCCCGGAAACAGGCTCAGGCCTCGTTGATCCGGCGCCTCTTCGCTGCCATCGAACATGCATTGCAGGCCAATGCAGATGCCGAGCAGCGGAACGCCCGCTGCGGCGCGTTCCAACACAGGCGCCCGCAAGCCGCGCGCGTCGAGCGCACGCAGCATCTGGCCGAAGTGTCCAACGCCCGGCAGGATCACTTTGTCGAATGTTTCCAGGCCTTCGGGTGAGGTGAGGACGCGATAGTCCGCGCCGACCTCCTCGAGAGTATTTGCGACCGAACGCAGGTTCCCGGCGCCGTAGTCGATGATTGCAATCATACGAGAGCCTCGATTTCGTTGACTGTTTCGAGCACGCCAACGGCCTGCTCCTGTTCGAACAACTGCAGAAGTTCGGCGCGGCGAAGATGACCCGGCGCCGCGATTCCGTAGAACGGCACACCGGCGAGACGAGCGGAACGCGCGTCATCAATGGTGTCGCCGAGAAAGACGATCTCCGCGCCGGGATGCTCGCGCTGGATCTTGTGCAATCCGTCCGGCGCGGGCTTGCCATTGGCGACGTGCTCCGCGCAAACGCGGGGTGCGAAGGCAACGTCCGGTGCGAAGCGACGCAGCGTGTGGACTGCGTCCGCTTCCAGGCGTCCCGTGAAAATGCCCAGGCTGTGCCGCGAGGCGAGGCGATGCAGCATGCCATCAGCGACCAGCCACTCTTCCTGCATCACGTAACCGCCGGGCCCGTGAAAGTAGCCGTTGAACCGCACTTGCACGTCACCGTACGAAACCCTGATGCCCTGGTCCGCAAGGATCCGCTGGGTGAGCGCCCAGTCGTTGTTCCAGCCGCCCTGGTTTTTGTAGTCCTCGATGCCGGCAAGCGTGATCAACCCGCCGAACGACGCCACCGTTTCGACCACGGTCTGGCGATACGAGCGGGTGGGATCGACAAGGACTCCGTCCATGTCGAACACGATCAGCTTACGGCTTGCCATAGACTGCTTTGGGGTCGTATGCCCGTTCTTCGTTGACTTTCCATTCGCGGCCTTCGAGCTTGCGGAAGAAGCAGCTCTGGTAGCCTTCGTGACAAACTCCGGGACCCAGTTCCTCGCACTGCAACACCACAGCGTCGATGTCGCAGTCGGTGTAAATTTCCTTGACGGCGAGCTTGTGGCCCGACGATTCGCCTTTGAGCCAGAGCTTCTTGCGAGAGCGCGACCAGAAGGTCGCATAGCCTGTGTCGACGGTCATCTTCCACGACTCTTCGTTCATGAATCCGACCATCAGCACGCGGCCGGTCTTCCAGTCTTGGATGACCGTGGTGACGAGTCCATCGAGTTTTGAGAAATCCAGTTGCATAGTTCCTACTGCCTGCCGGGTGAAAACGAAAAGCCCGCTGTGGTATGCACAGCGGGCTCGACGATGAGAAATCAATAGACGATCGCAAGCCGCTGTCAGGCGCCGTGATGGTGGCGATGATGATGGCGGAAAGCAGCAGTCGTCATGAATTTTCAGGATAGCATCTTTGCCCCGGAACGCTTCAATTAAGTCTGTTTCATGCGCCGCCGCCGCGTGTGTGAGAACATGATGAATTCGTCAGATGCTCATCTACGCTCTTACCATTTTCGTCAGTGCCTTCCTGCTCTTTCAGGTGCAGCCGATGATCGCGAAGATCATTCTTCCGTGGTTTGGCGGCGGCGCCGCCGTGTGGAGCGCCTGCATGATGTTCTTTCAGATGGCGCTGCTCTTGGGATACCTGTATTCGCACGCGACCACGAAGTTCCTCAAAGCGAAGCAGCAGGCGATCCTGCACACCATCCTTCTTGTAGCGGCCGTCGCGCTGCTGCCGATCATGCCGGGTCCGCAATGGAAACCGGCCGACGAGAAAGAGCCGCTGCTGCGCATCCTTTTGTTGTTGTCCGCGACCGTCGGATTGCCGTACATGATGCTGTCGACGACCGGCCCGCTGTTGCAGGCCTGGTACACGCGGGCGAGCGGCGGCGCGATTCCCTACCGGCTGTTCGCACTCTCGAATTTCGGATCGTTCCTCGCGCTGCTGAGTTTCCCGTTCCTGTTCGAGCCCATGCTGACGTCGCCGCAACAAACGACGATGTGGTCTGTGGCCTTTGCGGTGTTTGCCGCGTGCGCGATCTTCGCGGGCTGGAGCATGGTGAAGGCTACTCCGGTGCTTCCTGAGGGCCGCAAGGTCGAGAGCGACGAACCTCTAACGCCCATCTCGTTTGGCCGGCTACTGCTGTGGGTTGCTCTCGCGGCGTGTGCGTCGATCATGTTGATCTCGGTCAGCAGCCACCTCACGCAGAATGTCGCGCCGATGCCCTTCCTGTGGGTGCTGCCGCTGAGCATCTATCTGCTGACGTTCATCCTGTCGTTTGAAAGCGACCGCGTCTACAGCCGCGGGACCTTCCTGCCGCTGCTCGTCGCTGCGCTCGGTGTGTCTGCGTTTTTGTTGACGGAAGAGAATCGCGACGGCTTCGGGCCGATCTATCTCTGGTCGGCGATCCTTTTCATCTGCTGCATGGTCTGCCACGGCGAACTCGCGCTGCAGAAGCCGAATCCGCGCCAGTTGACGCTTTTCTTCCTGATGGTCTCGGTCGGAGGCGCTGTTGGCGGAACTTTCGTCGCGATGGTCGCTCCGGTGTTCTTCAACAACTACTACGAACTCGCGATCTCGCTCGGCATGTGCGGACTCCTCGCCACCGGCATTCTCTGGAAAGAGACGCCTGCGACATGGAAGCAGTCGCAAGGCTGGGCAGCGGTCGGCATCACGCTGATCGTGATTTCTGAAGTCTGGTATCACTCGCAAACTTATAAAGACGAGTGGTCGAGCTATAAGTGGTTTGCGATTGTCACGGCGTTCAGCTTCGTGATTGCCGTCGGCGTGACGTGGGCGGATTTCATGAAGCGATCCGACGCTGGTTCTTCGTGGACTGTTCGCCTGGTCTGGCTTGCGCTGACCCTGGCGAATGCCGCGCGCTTGTTCGTGCCGCCGGCTCCTGGCGAAGGATGGAAGCAGTTCTGCCTGCTCGCCGCAGTTTGCGCGTTGACGGGTACGATTCTCTGCTGGCGCCGCGGCGAAGACGGCAGCATCGATCCTGCAAACATGCGCATCGCTGCGGTGACGTTATCGATCGCGCTTCTTGGATACCTCGGTTACTACCAGTGGTACAACGGCACGGGCTATCGCCTCGTCGCCCGTAATTTCTATGGCGGATTGAAGGTCCGCGATGAAGAGCAGGATGAGAATACGACTGCGAATCGCGCGCTGGTGCATGGCACGATCAACCACGGCGTTCAGTTGTTGGATCCTGCGCGGCGCCGCGAACCCACCAGCTATTACGGCCCGCATTCCGGCTTTGGCCGTGCGATCAAGGTGCTGCAGCAGTCGCCCTCGATTCGCGTCGGCATCACGGGACTCGGCGCGGGCGTCACCGCGAGTTTCTGCCGCGAAGGCGATTACTTCCGCTTTTACGAATTGAACCCGATGGTGCTCGATCTCGCGAAATCGCAGTTCACGTTTCTCGGCGATTGCCCCGGCAATAAGGACGTCTACCTTGGCGACGGACGCCTGGCGCTGGAACGGCAGGAAAGCCAGCAGTTCGACCTGCTCGCGATGGATGCATTCTCGAGCGACTCGGTGCCTGTGCACTTGTTGACCAAGGAAGCGTTCGGACAGTACGAAAAGCACCTCAAGCACGATGGCATTCTGGCGATCAACGTTTCGAATCGCTATCTCAATCTGGTTCCGGTTGTCACCGCGAACGGTCACGCGTATGGCATGACGGTGGCGCTGGTCGAGGATGACGGCGAAGGCGCGGACTTTTACTCGTCGACCTCATGGATGCTCTGCACCAAGAACAAGAACTTCTTCAGTGATCCGTTGTTCAAGGAGAAGCAAGGCGTATCGTTCCCGCAAGACGACAAGAAGATCCGTCAGTGGACCGACGCCTTCAGCAATCTCTTCCAGATCATGAAATAGCGCCGCTATCAGCGGCCTTTTCGAGGGCCGATCTCGCGCCACGGGATCGGCTCGAAGCCAATTTTCTTCGCCGCTGCCGGATCACGAAGCGTGAGATCTCCAGCGTCGATGTTGACGACGCCGGGACCTTCGGCCTCGAGATTCTCCCCGACATCCTGCAGATACTTCGGCGCTTCCTCATGCGCTTTCAACCACGGTTTGCCGCCGCCGAATATGAGATTGTGCCGGATGCGGTTGCCTTCCGGCGGAACGCCGCCGGGCTTTGCGAAGTATGGATCGAGCTGCGCGAGTTCCGGATAGCGGGTGCCGTATGGAGGCTGCTTTGCGTTCATCTCGAGCACCTTCGGCTGCATCATTTTGTACACCATGTTCTGCCACACCGGCCGCGGACTCACGCCTCGTGAGTCCACATGCACCGGCGTCGTGCAATCGATGAACAGGTTATTCTCGACGCGATTGTCACGGCCTCCGCCGATGAAGGCGGCGCGCTGCACTTTGTAGAAGATGTTGCCGAAGACGGTCGTGCCGCTCGAACAATCGTCCAGGTATACGGCCATCGATCCAATGCTGCCGACGCCGCCCATGTGGTGGATGTAGTTATAGCGCACGATATTGCCGCGCTCCGTGTAATCGCGGCCGATGTAGAACGCGCCGACGTCGCCGGTTTCTTTCGCGAGATGGTGCATCTCGTTGTACTCGATCACATGCTCGTTGCCGGTGAGCAGGATCCCCGCGTGCGGCGCGTCGTGAATGTTATTGTGCGAAAGCACATTGCCGACGCCGTTGATCTTAATGGCCGGATTGTAGGTCTTGGACCATTCGCCGAAATCGTGCAGATGGTTGTTGATCGCAATGTGCGCGGCCGCCTGCAGCGTCTTGCGATCCCCGCCCGTGAGTTCGATGCCGCCATCGCCGGTATGCGCGATGTGCGACTCTTCAATGCGCACGCGCTCGCCGCCGCGCACGACGATGGCGTTATTGCCGATGTCCTCGAGGCGCAACCCGCTGAGCACAACGTCGCGCGAGTTCTCGATGAATACGCCGTTGCCGCGCGCATACTGCAGGGAGAGTCCGCTGATGCGAATGCCGGCGGCGGCGTGAATCTCGAGAAATGGCGCTCCCAGTGATGACACCGCGACTTCGGTCTTTGCGGTCAAAGGTTCGGGTGGCCAGAAATAAATGCGCTTCGCCGTGGCGTCGATGAAGTACTCGCCGGGTGAATCGAGTTCTTCGAGAATGTTGAGGAAGTAGTATCGCTGGCCCTCGCGAAATCCGTACAGTCCCTTGGGAGGCGCTGTGCGGATGAGGTGCTGGGCGGTGTCCAATTCCGAGATGCGCTCGTAGGTCTCCGCCCAATCCCACGCCCAATATCCATGCACCCAAATGTCGGGTGACGGCTTCCAGGACGAAAGACGGTCGCCACTGTAACGGAAGCCGTAGTCGATGCGGCCGAGCCGTTTGCCATGGCCGTCATCCGGAGGCTCAGGATCCGCGGATGCGGCGATGCGCGCAAACTCACCTGCGTTGGGCCAGCGCGCCAGCGTCATGCGTTGCCCATTCCAGAAGAGTTCGGTATGCGCGGGAGTTGTGGGACGGCTGAATCCCCGGGATGTCAGCGGTGCGGCTTCGGCGATCGGAAGGTCTGCGACCAGCACGTGCTTGCGGGCTTCCGCGGAAAGACGCGTCACATCCGACGCGGACTTCCACTGTCCGGCGCCGATGCGAGCGCCTCCGATCCAACGTGCGCCCGGCGCGGCTTCGATGCGCAGGCCATTGTGCCGGTTGTCGAGACGCAGCGTTTGCGTCACGGTGTAATCTCCGGCCGACAAGCGCAAGATCTTTTCTCCCGCAGGGCCGGAAACTGCACGTTCCAGGGCGGCTTCGATCGAGTCGCCAGGCTTCACCTCGACGACCGCAGCACAAAACACCAAAGCGGAGATCCAAATCATAGGGCTTCAAAGACTCCGAAACGAACGCCGCCGGGAGCGCGGCTGACAATGGCGCGCGTACGTCCAACGAACGGCACGTCGCAATCGATGATGCGCGGATCACCTTCCGGCAGGCGCGACGTTGAGGTGGTGAGCATCCAAACGCCGGTGTGTCGCGGCGACATGCGGGCTGAGCGATCGAGCGGCGGCCGCGGATCCGCAAGCCGGCGGTACTCGCTCGCTTCGATGCGCCCGAATCCGCTGCCGTTCGATGCGCACAGCAACCGTGCGGCGCTGCTGATGGATGCGGCGTCAGGCGCGCCGCCGAGTTCCTTGCAAGTCCAGCCAAGGCCGTCCTGAAAGAACGCCCGCGCCTCTTCGATCGAAGGCACGGTCAAGGCAACTGATGCCGCTGTCGTGCCGTTCGTCACAAGCCTGCAGCGCTCGCCGAAGGGCGTCACGAACACGGGATCGTCACCGGGGAACTGGCAGCGCAATCGCTCGAGATGGCCTCGGCTCCTGCTCAAGTCGTCGACGTGGAACTGCAGTTCGCGCACGCCGGGATCCCACGGCCGGTGCGGGTCGCGGGCAGGTTCGCCCGCGCAGTTTTCCCACTGATACAACTCCAAACGCGCATAGGGTTCACCGCGCCGTTCGAGCCGCGCGACATGCAGCGATCCACCTTCGACTTCCCAGACCTTGCGCAGCGCCGGATCTTCCACGTGCGTTTCCCGCACGAACTGGTATCCGAATGCGGATTCCCAAAAATGACAGGCTGAGGCGAGGTTGGCGACGGAGATCCGGATGGCTTGCAGGGGACTGGCTTGCATGAGCAACCCCCTAGTTTCTCAATTCGCGGGCCAGGATTGCAGGACGCAGCGGAAGCCCGTACGATTGTCGCTTTCGTCCGGCGGGCGGAACTCGCGTGACGAGAGGCGGAGCATCTTGATCTTCGAATAGAAATCGCCGCCCCGCACCACACGCTCCTTGACGGGACTCGATTCCGGCCCCTTGGGATCCGTCATCGCATCGGGCTTGTAGTAAGCGGGATCGTACCAGTCGAACACCCACTCGCGCACGTTGCCGGAAACATCCATCAGTCCCCAGGGATTGCCTTCGAACGACCCGACGGGCGCTGAGGTGTACTCGTCCCACTGGTCGCGTTTGCTCTTGTCTTTGGCCTTGCCGAACATGTTGGCCTGGTCCGGGTCCGGCGTGTCGCCCCATGGAAAGATGCGGTCCGCGACGCCGCCTCGCGCTGCGTATTCCCACTCAGCTTCGGTCGGCAAGCGACCGCCGATCCACTGGCAATAAGCTTGCGCAGAGTCCCACGACACTCGCGTCACGGGATTGGCGCGCAGCAACCAGTCCTTGTTTGTGGTCGTCGGTTTCGGCATTGGCGCTCCGGTCGCGCGGGAGAATTCATTGAAGCTCTTGGCGGTCACTTCGGTCTTCGTGATCCAGAAGCCCTGGGTGATTTTCGCGACGTGGCGGGGCGATTCGTTGGGTGCGCATTCCTTGTCAGCCGGTACGCATCCCATCTGAAATTCTCCAGGCGGGATCCACGAAAACAGCAACCCGGCTTTCTTGAGTTCGCGAGTCGCGCCTGCCTCGAGTTCGGCCTTCTGCACCACGACCACGGGCTTTTCGATCACAATCGGCTTGACCGCTTCGGGCTCGAGATAGACCGAGTTCTTCGTAAGCTTCTGCATCGCGGTGACGGGCTGCAACTGCCCCTTGCTCAGGTTGGCCGTCGCGACGATCACTTCGCCCGAGATGGCGAACAACGAGAGTCCTGGCTTGCGAAGCGCAGCGGCGATGGCCTGGGCGAACGGTCCCGCTTGACCCGTAGAAGTCGTGTCCGCGAAAACCTGCTCGAACTGATGCGAGAACACCATCAATGTTTCGGATACCTGCTCGAGCGGAAGGATCAATCCGGCAGCCTCGCCGAGCGCCTTGCCGGAGCGTGCGGCATCGATGAACACCATCTTGTTGGCCGGGTTCTTCTCGTCGATGTCCTGCATGATCGCGGTGAGCGAAAAGGCATTGTCTCTGCGCGCAGGGTCGAAGTCAGCGGCAAGTAGGAAGTTGTCTCCCTGCTGTTGCGAATGCATTCCAATGCCCGAAAAATATAGGAAAACTTCGTCACCGGGGCGGATGGACGCGGAAAACGCGCGTACGGTTTGCCCCATCTGCGCGAACGGCAGGTTGGTCGCTGTCGTGACTTGGAACCGGATCGATTCGAGCGCGGACCGGATCAGCGTGAGGTCCGCCTCAGCGCCCGGCACGGGCGGCAGTTTTGCATAGTTCGCATTGCCGATGAGCAACGCTTTCCGCCGGGACTGTGCCGGCGCCGGTATTGCCAGGCAGCAAATTCCAATCAGAAAGAGCGCGATTGCAGAGGTCCGGGAGTTCAATAGACCTTATTCTAGCGCCGAGTCCATTGGAGTTGAATTCGGTTCACGGCGTCGGCGCTGTCGTTGCGTACCTCGAAGGTCCGCCAGCCGCCGTCAGCGCCCGGTTGCTTCGCCACGACAACTCCCGCGGGGCTCAACACGCGAACCTCCACCGGGATGCGCCCGGGGACCGGAAGCCCGACCAGCCGGCCCGCCGATGCATTTGATCCATCAATGCGAAGCACCGCGCCGGGCGCGAGCGATCCAGTCCAAACCGGCCGGCCGGATCGCGCAAACTCGGCTACTCCGACGTCACTGCTGCGTTCCGGTTCCGTGACGGGTTGCTGCGGCTGCGTCTGTGTGTTCTTCACCGGTGGGGGCGGCGGGTCAACCGGTTTCGTGCGGTTCGTTGCGACTTCCTGTTTCTTGGTGTCGCTGCGAGGACTCTTCGGCGGTTCGGCTTCCTTCGCAAGCGGCGGAGGCTTGGTCTCGCCCTTCTCCACGACGATCTCGACACCGACCACCTGCGACGCACCCGTCTGATCGCTGACCTTGGCGCTGGCTCGATAAGTACCCTGTGCCGACGGCGTTCCCGAGAGTTCCCCGCTGGCGCCGTCGAGTTGGACTCCGTCCGGCAATGTGCCGGAATCGATGGTCCAGCGGTAAGGACTCGATCCACCTGCCGCAATCAGCGTCTGTCGCAATGCGGCGCCTTCGCGGGTTTCGATGCGGCCCGGCGCACTTGCCGTAAGCGGGGCTGGCTTGTTTGCGGGGCGGAGCGCAAGAAACGCAATGACTGCGATCACGGCCAGAGATCCCGCGCCGGCGATCCACTTCCAGGGGGATGCAGCGGGACGTTGCGCCGTATGCTGGCCCGACCTGCCGTATGCGCCCGTTCCAAAATCAGGAGGCGGCGCCGGCGTGGCATGCATGCGGCTGTCCGGCGCTGCCTGCTGAATCCCCGTTTCGATCTGGGCCAGCAGATCCTCTAACTCGGCGTCGCGGCGCACCGCGAGTCCCTTGGCGATCTCGCTCTTGGCGGCGGTGAGATCGCCGTCGCGAATGAGGCTCCTGGCGCGCTCGACGGACTGGCCGATGGTTCGTTCCTGGGACCATCGAGTCTCCCACTCGCGAACCGCCTTCTCGCCGGGGAACTCCGTGCGCAACGCCGCCATCTGTGCTTCCGCGGACTTCCAGTCTTTGGCCTCGATTGCCGATTCCAACGCGCGGATGCCCGCCCGCAACCGGCTTTCGCGCATGCCGCTGCCGATGAGCCTCTGCAGTTCATCGGCAGCCGTGCGTTCTTGCGCAAAGTCGAGGCGGAACTCGTTCAGACGCTGTTGTGCGCGATCCCAATCCTGTAACTTGATGGCCGCTTCGATGTCGGCCTTTCGCATCGCCAACTGATGCCGTCTTTGCGAAAGGGCGAGTTTGGCGCGGAGGTCCGCAGCCGATGGATTGCCGGGATACTCGCGTTCGACAGTGTCGAGAAGCGATGCGGCGCGGTCCCAGTCGTGCAGCGCGATGCTGGTTTCCACTTGCGACAGCCGCGCTTCGAGATCGCGGTTGCGACGGTCGATTTCGCGCGTGCGAAGCCGTTCCGAGGTGCGCGCCTTGAGGTCGAGCAGGACGGGTTCGGTGGGGTGCGCGGCGAGAGATTGTTCGACATGATCGAGCGCCGCTTCGAGTTCTCCGGTGTCGAGCATACGCCGTGCGCGAGACGCCGCTTCGAGGATTTCGTTGCGCCGGCTGCTGGTCTCGCGATCGGCCTCGATCTCATTCTTGAGGCGCTGCAGGATTTCGTCGGATCCGTTCCGCGCGATGGCGGATTCCAGCACCACCACCGCTTCGTCATGCTTGGCTGCGAGTTGCAGCGCCCGTGCATGATCGATCGCGACCCGCCGCCGGTGTTCCCGCAGATCGGCTTCAGGGAATTCGAGGGCTGCGGCGTCCACGCGGCGCATCGCTTCGGAATACTTTTGCCGATTGAGAAGATCGCGGATCTCCTCTTGCACGCGCGTGGACGCCTGGTCCATTTCCCGCCGCTTGCGCTCTTCCGCGAGCCGCTGCTGGAGCGCTTGGAAGCGCTTGTCTTCCGGATACAGAACGGCGGACCGCTCTACACTTAACAGCGCGCCGCTGAGGTCCCCAACCTTGAACAGGTTCTTCGCTTCATCCAGCGCCTTCTGAACTTCCGCTGCGCGGCGCTTGGCTGCAGCCTCGCGCTGCGCGATAGCGAGCAGGCTCTGCACATCCGGCCAGTCCGCGCCGCTCGAAATCGCGACGGGTTCGAGAACTGCCGCGACGCCGTCCCAATCGCCTTTGCTTTCGAGGATCCGCGCTTTTGCCAGCGCCTGCCGGACGATCTCCATCCGCTCCGACTCGCGACGCAGCTCTTCAAGTTCGAAGAGCAGGCTGTCAAGGCCGGGTTCACCGGTGATGAGGTCCCTCGCTCTACTGAGGATCACCAGCGCTTCATCGGGACGGTGCTGGTTGAGGCGGTCTCGGGCCTGGGTCAGCCCTTCCTGAAAACGCTGCCGCTTTTCCCTCCGTAGTCGTTCTGCCACCAGCGACTGCTGTAACTGGATCAACTGCGAGTTGTTCGGCTCGATCGAAAACGCCTGTTCGAGCAGCTTGCTTGTATCCTCGAGATTGCCTGCCACCAACTTGGCGCTGGCCTGCGAGGCCATCTGTTCCACCTGCTTGCGCCGGTCCAACAGGACCTGCAGTTCGGCGAGGCGGCTGCGCGCCGCGATGCTGTCCGGATCGAGTTCAAGCGCGCTTTTCAGCTTGGCGATCGCAGCGTCGATCCGTCTTGCCGCGACGTCGTCACTGGCCTGTTGGATCAGCGATTCCACCCGGTCCTGCGACGACTTACGCTTGATTTCGCGCTGCAGCCGTTCGCGAAGCTGGCGAGCGGGTTGGGACTCGTTGTCGAACTCCAGAGCCTGCGTGACGAGGTCCATCGCGCGATCGAGCGCGCCTGTCGTGGTTGCTGCATCTGCTTGTGCGGCGAGCACCGTGGCCTGATGGCGGCGCTGCTGGTTCAGGACCGGTTCCAGGTCCAGAATGACATCGCGGAGCGAATGATAACGCTCGTTGCGGTCGCGCGCCATGCAACGCCGCACGACCTCCGACAGCGCGACCGGGATTTCAGCGTTGCGCGACGAGAGCAGCGGCGCTTCAGACTGGGTGATCTGAAAGATCAACTGCGCCGTGCTCGACGGCGCCTGTCTCTCACTGGGTTGAAACGGATGCTGGCCGCAGAGAAACTCGAACGCCATCACGCCGAACGACCAGATGTCCGACTGGGCGTCCGCGTCCTGGCCGCTGAAGATCTCCGGCGCCATCCACAACAGGCTGCCGACCACCATGCCGGTTGCGGTGTTGCGCCGCGACACTTCGTGTGTCAGTCGCGCGATGCCGAAGTCCATCACCTTGACGGACCCGTCATTCAGCAGCATGACGTTGGCGGGTTTGATGTCGCGGTGGATGACCTGCTGCCGGTGCGCGCGTTCGAGCCCACGAGCCGCCTGGACCAGCACATCGATCCTCTTGAGCAGTGGCAGTTCCTCTTCGCTGCCGATGAAGTGCGAAAGATCGCGGCCTTCGAGGAACTCCATCACGATGTACGGCCGGCCGTTGTACTCGCCGAGTTCGTACACCGTCACGAGGTTGGGATGATTCAGTCCGCCGGCGACGATGGCTTCATTGCGGAAGCGCTGCAGCGCTGTCTCGTTCTGCTCGACCGACATGACCTTGATCGCGACCCAGCGCTTCATCTGGGTGTCCTGGGCTTTGAACACCCTGCCGAAGCCGCCTTCGCCGATCAGGCCGGCTATTTCGTACTTTTCAATCCGGGAGGACATCGCCGCAGAGTCTGGAGAGTGCGATCGAACGCAGTCTCATGATTATACCCTCCCGGCCTCCGGCTACCTTTCCCGTGACTGCGAGATCGCCTGCGCCGTGGTTCCCCGGCGCGCCTGCGGCTTGACCACCGCGCGAGAAGCCGCGCGGGACTTCGAGGTATGGACCTGGATCGATGCGCCCGCCGCCGCTCCACATCCGGTCGCGCGAGCGTAGTAAAACCCGGGTTCCTTGCGGACCGGTTCGATTCCGGACAGGACGCACGGGGTTCCTCCGGCTTCAATCGAGATCTGTGGCTTGGCCCCCGGGTTGACGTGTGTCAGGATGAGGTCGACGCCACTGGTCCGCGCAGCGCCGGCAGCGACGATGGTCGGCCACGAGTCGGCGACCGACAACGGTTCCGGCGCCGAGAGTTGCTGCCCGCGGGACACGATCAGAGGGTGCGCGACGTGTTGCGACAATCCGCTTTCCGGCACGATCGCTTCGATCTCATCGGGCGCGACGGAGAGAAGTTGCATCGGCAGTCCGCCGAGCGTCACACGGGTGTTGCCAAGTTGTGGCGCGGGTGTTGACGATTGGATGCGCACGTCCGACAGACGTTCGCCACGAATGATGACGCGTCCGCCGGGCGCGACTGCGTAGGTGTATTCGCGTTGACCCGGCGTGAGGAACGGCGCGCGGCGATCGATCAGCGGCGCGTCCGAGCGCCCGGTTAAGAACGTCACCAGACGCGGGGAACTCACGGGAAGCGCGCCATTCGGGCCAATCGCGTCGACCTGCAATGCGATCCCGCTCGCTTCGCCCAGCCGCGGTGACCAACTGGCGCGCCAGACGCCGTCGCCGAGCGGACGGAGGTCTACCGGACGGTCCCCGCTCGAGAACGATGTCGATACCGCGCCATCGGTCAACAAAGAACCGCAGTTATCCACCAGGACGAATTCCGTCTTGGCCGCTTCGCCAACCCGGACATTCATGCCCTGGGGACTTGCGAAAACGGAGGTGTACTGCGTGGGCTGGCATCCGTCGGCGCCGGGAATCTTCGAGGAAATGACATTGCCGAGTCCGCCCGGAACCACCAGTGCAACGCTAACCGGGATGCGCTGCCCGTCGGTGAACGAGAGCATCACCGTACCCTGATATTGCCCGGGCGCGAGTCCGGATGCCTGCGCCCATACCTGGAACGTCGCGAGGCCCGGGCCCGAAGAGAGCCGCACGCTCGAGGACGAGGTTCGCAGCCAGTTTGACGGTTGCACGCTGATTGAAACGTCGCGTCCCGCGAGTTTGGGATACAGGATTTCGATGGGGATGCGATTCGTCTCGTTCCCGCCCGTCGCCACCAGGATGATGCCTGCGCGATCGACATCCGGCGGAGCGTCGCGGTCGGCGGTGATCTCGAGGTTTACGACGATTTCTTCTGCATTCGCGGTCTGCGGCGACTCAATGCGGATGCGTCCTCCGTAGAGTCCCGCGGGCAGGCCCGTCGTTTCGATCGTCACGCGTTGTGGCTGGCCGCCAGTGATCGTGCCGGATGGCGGCCGGACGCGCAGCCAGTTGCCGCCGCGCTCGGTCGTTGTGGTGGCGGACCAGGGCACGGCGCCTTGCCCGTCGACCAGCAGATCGAGGTAGCGTCCCAAACTGTCGCCGGATTTTCCGATGATCTTGATCGAACGCTCCGCAGCCGCGATCTTGCGGGCGCTGGCGTTGACCGTCAGCACGACCTGCAGTTGCAGTTTCACGTCTCCGGTTCCGGCCTGGACTGTGCCGGCGTAGGTGCCGGGCGCGAGTCCGGATGTGTCGGCTGTGACGCGAATCAGGCCGGGATCGTCCGCGGTTACGAATGTTCGCTCTCCGCTGGCGCGCAGCCAGGGGCTGTCGGAATTGCTGACGACATCCAACTGCACCGGCTCTTCTCCCTTGTTATCGATTCTCCACACGACGGAAGGCGACGGGGAACCGGACGGCACGTCGAAACGGACGTCGGGGCGATCGGAGGTCAAAGCCAGGGGCGCAGGCGGAAGCACTTCCAACTGAACGGGCACGCGCGACACGATGGGTCCATTCGGTTCGAGGCGGAACTCGACGGAGCCTTCATAAAGACCGGGGTCGAGACCGGCTCCGCTGGCTTCCACGGAAACCGATGTCGGAGCTGCGGATCCAGCACTGGCGTCTCCGGTGCGGACCGTCAACCACGGTGTCTGCGATGAGAACGCTGCGCGCGGGAAGACGCGCAGTCCCGAAGGATTGGAGATCACATCGAGTTGCTGCGGTGAAGGCGGTACGCCGGGCGAAAGCCGTTTCTGCTTGTATTGGAAACTCAGTCGCTGCGTCGATGGGAAGACTTCCTTGGGCGCCTCCGGCTGGATATTCAGATTCACCAGCAGAACCTGCGGCCCATTCGACGAATCCGGCGACGAGAATTCGATGCGACCCGAATGACTGCCGGGCGGTAGTCCCTGTGGCAGCGCGTCGATGCGGAACTTCGCGGGTGTGTCGGAGGTGTTGACGGCTTGCACCACCAGCCACTGCGCGCCGGTTTTGACTTCCCAGCCGAGTCGAAGCGGAGATCCACTCGACGCGGCGTCAACGAATCGCGTCAGTTGCTGATCCGCGGTCGTCACGTTGAGGTCGAGTACGCCCGGATTCACCTGCAACGTGGGTTTCACGGGTGCGGGCGTGACTTCGATCGCCACCGGAATCGTCACCGGCGCTGCGCCCGACGGCGATGAGATTTGAATCGAAGCCGAGTAAGATCCGGCCGCCAGTCCGGCCCCGTTGAGCGCGACGTGAATCAATCCTGGTGTCGTCGACTGTTCCGCAGCAAGCCGCACGAATGGCGCGTCGGCAGACGCGTCGAACCCGATGGATGCGCCTGTGCTCGCGACGGTGAGAAGTTGCTCGGCGGGATTCTGCCCGCCTTCCTGGAACCGGAATGTCAGATTTGCGGGCGACACGCTCAGATCGGGTATCGGGGCTGCGAAATCCGCGATCACCCGCTTCGGTGCGGAGAGCGTGACGAGGGCGGCATCCGAACCGTCGGCGTCGCCCGAGAATCCTGCAAAGGTCCAGGTCTCCTCCGGTATCGGACTGAGACTCACCGCCGTCCCTGCGTCGTAAAATCCATCATCAGGTAGCGGGGGATTGAAATCCACGAATCCTGCGCCATTCACCGCTACGGTGAGCTTGTGCTGCGTCCGGAACGAGGCGATGAACACGGCGTTCGCGGGACCGGCTGTCACCTGTTGCGCGGCAGCGGTCGATCCATTGTTCCATCGTTCGAATACATAGCGCGTGTCGCCAGTCCCTTGAATGCTTCGAGTGGAAAAGCGATGGGCGCTGCCGGCAATCCATCGCACCTGCTGGCCATCGCTCAATTCCTGACCGTCTACGACGATGGCTTGGCCGGGGGGATCGGTGCGGAAGGTAATCGTGCTCGTTGCTGCAGCGGTGGTGATCAACCGGATGCGGGCGTTGTTGACGTCGGCGACATAGATGTTGCCTTCGTTGTCGACCGCGATGCCCTGCGGGTTGTTCACCGTGGCTTGTGTTGCCGGACCATTATCGCCTTTGTACTGATAGGTGCCGTCGCCCGCGACCAATGAGATGATGTTCGTCTTCACGTCCACGCGAGTGACATTCACCGCCGTTGCGATGTACAGGTTGTCGTCTTTGTCGACGGCCAGAGCTTGCGGGTCGCCGACGGCGGCCTGCAGGGCGGGACCTCCGTAGTTGAGATTTTGCCTGGACAGAACGGTTTCATTGACGTTGCGTCCATCACCGGCATACGTCGTGATGATGCCGTTCTGCACGCGGCGGACGCGCTGATTCTTCCAGTCTGCGATGTACAACGTACCCTTCGAGTCGAAGGTGATGTCGTAAGGCTCATTGAGCCGCGCGCTTCGCGGATCCCCGTTGTCTCCTGAGAATCCCGGGGTCCCGCAAATGCCTGCGAACCGGTGCAGAATACCGCCGCCGTCCACATAACGGATGCAATGGTTCTTGCTGTCGGCGATGTACACGTCATTGGTCACCGGATGCACGGCGATGCTGCGAATGGTGTCGAACTGTGCGCGCGTAGCGGGGCCGTCGTCACCGCTATTGCCCTGCGTCGTGCCGGCGAGGGTCGAAACGATCCCCTGTGGACTGATGCGGCGCACGCGGTTGTTGTCCGTGTCGGCGATATAGTAGGTCCCGCGGCGGTCCGTCGCGACGCGGCGCGGACTCGCAAACCGGGCGTTGATCAACGGTCCGCCGTCACCGGTCAGGGCGCCTTCTTCACCGCCGCCTGCCCAAGTGGAGACGAGTCCTAATTTGTCGATGGCGCGGATCCGGTTGCGCGCGAAATCGGTGATGAGAAGAGATCCGCTGGGATCCAGGAAAACACTGGTAGGGGCGAGGAAGAAGGATCCAAGTGCTGGTCCGCCGTCGCCGTTCGGGATCGTGCTGCCGGCTCCGGCGATCGTGGTGATCACGCCGGTGCGCGCGTCGATTTTGCGGATGCGCCCGTTGCCCATATCCGCGATGATGAGGTTGCCTTGCGCGTCTGCGATGACGTTCCTCACGTCGCGGAGGCGCGCTCGTTCGGCGGGTCCGTTGTCGCCCGAAAACCCTGGTTCCCCCGTGCCGGCGATTGTCGATACGATGCCGTTGCGGATTCTGCGGACACGGTGATTCAGCGCATCGGCGACATACAGGTCGTTGCCGACCATCCACATGCCTTCCGGCTGGTTAAACTTCGCCGTTGCTGCCGGTCCATCCGCAAATCCCAACTCGCCCGTGCCGGCGAACGTGGTGATGATGCCGTTGGGCGCGACGCGGCGGATCTTGTTGCCGGTCAGCTCGGAGATGTAGATCGAGTTGTCGGGTCCGATCGCGACGGACGTCGGGCGCGAAACGGTCGCGCTGGTCGATGGACCGTTGTCGCCGGTGGATGTCGGGGAAGAAGGGTTGCCGGCGACCAGCGTGAGGACGCCCTGCGGCGACACCTTGTACACGCGGTAATAGTCGCGATCGCAGACATAGAGATTGCCGGCGCTATCGAAGGTCAGGCTCTTCGGGTAGCCTGCCGACTGCGCAAGGGCGCTCGCGCCGTAGGTGAATCCAAATGCGGTTCCATTGCCGACGTAGGTGGAGATGATGCCGTTCTTCGAAACTTTGCGAACGCGGGAGTTGATTACGTCGGCGATATACAGGTTGCCGTCTTTGTCGAGCGCGACTGCTTCGGGAAAGTAAAGACGAGCCAGATTAGCCGGGCCGCCGTCGCCTGAGAAGCCGGATTCACCGTTGCCTGCAACCGTGGAGATGCGTCCATCGGGGGTGATGCGCCTCACGCGATGATTCGATTTGTCCGCGACGTACAGCGTCCCGTCTGGAGCCACAGCGACACGGCGGATTTCGTAGAGGCCGGCCCTGGTGGCAAGACCGCCATCGCCCAGGTATCCGCCTCCGATCGTTCGCATGATTTGTGTGGCCTGGCCAAGCACCAGTACCGGGAACAAGGTCAGACTACAGATTGTGGCTCTGGTTACGGATTGCATTGGCTCCTCCTGCTCGCGCGAACGTTCCTATCAATCATACGCGTGAAACGGCCGCGTTTTGAGCCATTCGTAGGCAAAGTTGCCCGATTGTGGCGCGAATTGCGCTTATTTGAGTGACGCACCGAAACGTGTTATGGCATACTTGTCCCAAGCTATTTCGATGAGACTCTCCACCAGACTTCTTACCCTGACCTTCGGAATCTTCTTCGCTTCGATCACGGCGAGCGCGCAGGACGCTCCCGAAGTGAAGGCCAAGACGTGGGAGGTCGGCACCTTCGCCGGTTCGAGCTACGGCCTCGATTCGTTCCGCGTCATGGGCGGCGCCAACGTCGGATATGCGATCACCAAGCACATCTTTCCCTACGCTGAGGTCAGCTACCTGCCGGGCATCATGCGCCGCGAGACAGGCGCCGGTTCTCGCATTGACTACGAACTGCCCGTCACGGATTTCCACGGCGGCGTTCACCTGCGCCTCACCAAGCCAGGCTGGCGCTTTGTGCCCTACGGTATCCTCGGCGTCGGCATGATCCGCGTCGGCGGCGGGACCGGAACGAGAACCCAGGCCGATGGCCGCGTCAGCAACGTGACCATCGCATCCTCGACGGAGTTCGCGTCGAACTTCGGCGGCGGCGCGCGTATCTACATCACCGAACGCTGGGGATTCCGCATGGAGGCCAAAGTCTATAAGCCCACGGGACGGTTCACGGACGTGTTCGGCCGCGTCGCAGGCGGCTTGTTCTGGCAGTTCTGATCCCGCGGTTGCACGGATCTGACGGCTCGCACGTCAAAATAGATGTGAGCCATGCCTGATTGGGTCCTCAAGTACGCCGATGCGCGCGGCGAGATCAAGCAGCAAGTTGCGGAAGCCGCCTCGGAGCGGGAACTGCGCGAACGCTTCTCGCAGCAGGGATTTCTCATCTATTCGATCAAGCCCGCGGGCGCGGTGCAGGCTCTGCGCGTGGGGCGCGGCCGGAAGAAGAAGCTTAATCTCGACAAGTTTTTGATCTTCAATCAGCAGTTCGTCACGCTGATCAAGGCCGGATTGCCGATCCTGAAAGGTCTCGACCTCCTAGCGGATCGCCTGACCGATCCCAAGCTTGGCCAGTACATCGTGGCGGTGCGTGACGAGGTCAAGAACGGCACGCTGCTGAGTGAGGCGTTCGGCCGCCAGGGCGTCTTTCCTCCGATTTACGTCAGTTCCGTCCTGGCGGGTGAAAAGTCCGGCTCGCTTGCCGAGACGCTCGAGCGCTACATCACGTACACCAAACTCGCGCTGTCGATCCGCAAGAAGGTGCTGGTGTCGCTGCTGTATCCGGCAGTGCTCATCTTTCTCGTGATCTGCCTGATCGTGTTCCTGGTCACCTACGTCGTGCCCAGTTTCGCGGAACTCTATTCCGGCATGCAGGCGACGTTGCCGGCGATGACGCAGATCCTCATCGCGGTGGGAACCACGGCTCGCAACTACGTGGTGCTGGGATTTCTCGCTTTGGCTGGCGTCGTCGTCGGAATCCGGCTGTGGCTGCAAACAGAGGCAGGCCAGGAACAGGGCGACCGCATCAAAATGCGCATCCCGATCTTCGGCGACATCTGGACCAAGTACCAGGTGGCGCAGTTCTCTCGCGTGTTGAGCACGCTGCTCGTCGGCGGCATCCCTCTGGTGCAGGCCCTCGAAACAGCCGGTGAGTCGCTGGGTTCGAAGCTGCTGAAGGGGATGTTGTTGAAGGTCCGGCAGAGCGTTCGCGAAGGGCAACCGCTTTCGGGATCCTTGAAGAATACAGGCGTCTTTCCGGGACTCGCCATCGACATGATCGAAGTCGGCGAATCGACCGGCGCACTGCCGGCGATGCTCAACTCCGTCGCGGAGTTCTATGAGGAAGACGTCGGCACGCAGATGACTGCAGTGCTTGCGTTGATCGAGCCCGCCATCATGATCTTCATGGGCATCTTCGTCGCATTCGTGCTGATCTCGCTGTATCTGCCGATCTTCTCGCTCGCCGATACGATGAAGGGCTAGCCGAACCGTGTCGACAACCCTGCGCGTTCTGACGAAAGAGATCATCAATTGCAACCAGTGCCAGCGTCTGCGTGAACACTGCATTGAGGTCGCGCGCGTGAAGCGCCGCGCGTACCGCGATCAGGAATATTGGGGAAAGCCCGTGCCTCCGTTCGGGGATCCGAAGGCGCGGTTGCTGACCGTCGGCCTTGCGCCCGGGGCCCACGGCGCCAATCGCACGGGACGTGTGTTCACGGGAGACCGCTCCGGCGATTTCCTCTATCGCGCGCTGCATGAAACTGGTTTCGCGAATCAGCCCACCAGCGTTGCAGTGAACGATGGACTGCAGTTGCAGGATTGCTGGATCACCGCGAGTGTCCGCTGCGCGCCGCCGGACAATAAGCCGTTGCCGGAAGAGTTCCGCCGCTGCCGCCCGTTTCTGGAGCGTGAGTTGAAGGCGCTCAAAAACGTGACGGTCGTGGTCGCGTTGGGCAAACTTGCGTTCGATACGTATCTGGGCGTCGTGCGCGACACCGAAGGGATCCGCACGTCCGGCTACGACTTCGGACATGGCGTCGTCCACGAAGACCGCAAGCCGGTGCTGATCGCGTCGTATCATCCCAGCCAGCAGAACACGTCCACCGGACGCCTCACGGCGACGATGCTGCGGGACGTATTCGAGACAGCCCGCCGCTATCTTTAAAGAATGCTGGTCTCTGTGTAGCTGCCGAACACGTCGCGGAACGCTTCGCAGATTTCGCCGACCGTCGCGTACGATTTCACGGCGTCGAGAATGAGCGGCATCGTGTTCTCCGTTCCACGAGCGGCTTCACGCAACCGCGCGAGGCATTGATCCACCGCAGCCTGATCCCGCCGCGTCCGCAGCGCGCGCAGTTTGTCGCACTGCAGTGTCTGCGCACTCTCGTCGATCTGCAGCAATTCAATCGGTTCGCTCGAAGATTCGGTGAACGCGTTCACTCCCACGATCTTCTGGTCGCCGGTTTCCACCGCGCGCTGGAACTGATACGAGGCATCGGCGATCTCGCTCTGCGGGAATCCGCGCTCAATCGCCGGAATCATGCCGCCCATCTCGTCGATCCTGCGAATGTAATCCATCGCTGCAGCCTCGACGCGATTGGTGAGTTCTTCGACGTAGTAGCTGCCGCCCAGCGGATCCGCGACAGCCGCCACGTTGCTCTCATGCGCGAGGATCTGCTGCGTGCGAAGAGCGATCGTCACCGCCTCTTCAGATGGCAGCGCGTACGCTTCATCAAGCGAGTTCGTATGTAGCGATTGCGTGCCGCCCAGCACCGCGGCAAGCGCCTGCACTGCCGTGCGCACGACGTTGTTGTACGGCTGCTGCCACGTCAACGACGCGCCCGCCGTCTGCGAGTGGAACCGCAGCTTCAAACTGCGTTCGTCTTTCGCGCCGAAACGGTCGCGCATCAGATTCGCCCAGATCTTGCGCGCCGCGCGATACTTCGCGATCTCCTCAAAGAAGTCGTTGTGCGCGTTGAAGAAGAAGCTCAATCGCGGCGCAAAGCTGTCCACCGGGAGGCCGCGCTGCAAAGCCCACTCGACGTATTCCACGCCGTCGCGGATCGTGAACGCGAGTTCCTGCACAGCCGTCGATCCCGCCTCGCGGATGTGATAGCCGGAAATCGAAATCGGGTTGTACTTCGGCGTGCGATGCGTCGAGAACTCGATCACATCGGTGACCAGCCGCATCGACGGACGCGGCGGATAGATGTACTCCTTCTGTGCGATGTATTCCTTGAGGATGTCGTTCTGCAGCGTCCCCTGCAGCTTTTCAAACGGCACACCCTGCTTCTCGGCCACTGCGAGGTACATCGCGTACAGAATCGGCGCGGGCGAGTTGATGGTCATCGACACGCTGACTTCGCCGAGCGGGATTTCGGCGAACACCGTTTCCATGTCTTCGAGCGACGACACGGCCACGCCGCACTTGCCGACCTCTCCCAACGAGTTCGGATGATCGGCGTCATAGCCCATGAGCGTCGGCAGATCGAACGCGACCGACAATCCCGTCTGCCCCTGCTGCAGCAGATAGCGGAAGCGTCGATTGGTCTCCTCAGGCGTCGCGAAACCCGAGAACTGGCGCATCGTCCACAAGCGGCCGCGATACATCGTCTCGTGGATCCCGCGCGTGTACGGGAATTGCCCGGGCGCCGGTGGCGGCGTGTTTGCGGCAGTCTCCGTGTACACGGGTTCGAGCGGAATGCCGCCGAGAGTCGTAATAGGAGTCGTGGCCAGTTTGCTCACGACTCCTATTGTAGTTTTCACGCGGCTGCGGTTTTGCCCCGGAAGCGGCGATACAGGAAAACGAAGTACCCAGACGCCAGCAGCATCCCGGGGATCCACCACATCAATCCCACCTGATGCCCGTACGCGCCGGCAGCCGTGTTGAAGATCGTCAGGTCCTCTTGCGGATTCTTCGACGACGGCAGCACGACCGGAAAGAGGCTGAACGCAACGCTCGTCAGCATCCCCGCGAGATACAGGCATGACGCCAGGAACGGCTTCAACTCCTCACCCTTGCGTCGCCAGATCACGGCGAGCAAGAGTCCCGAAACGGCGAGCGCCGGAAACACGAGCCCCACAGGATACTGCAGGAATCGCTGCAGTAATTCCGGACGCAGCATGAAGCTGAACGATGTAAGTCCGGCAGTGAGAATGAGGGTGCTTTTCCACGCCCCCGCCGCGACGGCGCGAGCCCTCTGCTGCAGGTCGCCGGTGGACTTGTAGTTCAACCACAGCGCGCCGTGTTGCATCAACGCCGCGAACGCCGTGAGTCCCGCGAGGATCGTATAGAGATCCAGAATCCCCGGATCGCGGCCCGGCAGGAAGTCCGTCCACAACGGCAGAAAGAACTCCTTGTCTGCATCCAGAGGCACGCCGCGCACCACGTTTCCCAATGCCGCGCCGAAGAAGATCGCGAGCAATGCGCTCGAACCCGCGAACGCCGTATCGAACAGCGGCCGCCACATCGGATTCTCGACATGCGAACGCAATTCGATCGAGAGTCCGCGGATCATCAGCAGCCACAGCACAATCATCAGCGGCAGATAAAAGCCCATGAAACTCGAGGCGTAGAGGACAGGGAACGCGAAGTACAGCGTCCCGCCGGCGGCGAGCAGCCAGACCTCGTTTCCGTCCCAGAATGGACCGATGGATGCGAGCACCTGCTTGCGTTCGTCATCGTTGCGCGCCACCAGATAATGCACGATCCCCGCGCCGAGGTCGAAACCGTCGAGCACGACATAGCAGGTGATCATGATCGCGACCAGCCAAAACCAGAGTGCTTCCATGGCTAGTGCGCCCCCTCTCCATGTGACGGCCCGTGCTCGATTTCACGATGCATCAGGAACAGGTACAGGATGCTCAGCACCGTGTACATGCCGAGAAATCCGAGCAAGGTGAATAGCGTGTTGCCCGCCGTCACTTTCACCGAATAGCCGGCACTGGTCCGCATCAGGCCGTAAATGAGCCACGGCTGCCGGCCGAGTTCGGCGGCCATCCATCCAGCCGTGTTCGCGATGAACGGGAAGGGAACTGCCAGCATCAGGATCCACAACAGCCAGCGCGAGTCGAAGAGCTTGCCGCGCCACAGCAGAAAGCTCGACAAGCTCATCAGGCCGATGAAGATGGTGCCGAGTCCAACCATGATGTGAAAGCTGTAATAGAGCAGTTCAATCTGATCGGGCCACTGGTCGCG
>CAZVKC010000021.1:54556-73489 GCA_964627455.1 uncultured Solibacteraceae bacterium
GCGAACGAACCCGTAACGACGGCGCCGATCATGTTGTGCAGGTACATCCACGGGACCCATGGATTGAAGAGCAGTGCCGACAGACTCTCGATCTGCAGCCGCCCGTCCGCACCAACCGAATATCCGACGGGGTGCTGCATCCACGCGTCCGTCACGATGATGAAGAATCCCGAAAGCCAGGATCCGAGAAAGACCATGAGTGCGGAAAACCAGTGTCCGATGCGGCCGAGTTTCTTCTCGCCATAGAGAAAAAGCCCGAGAAAGGTCGATTCGAGGAAAAACGAGTAGACGCCTTCGAGTGCGAGCGTCTGTCCAATGACGCCCCCGGCGGCTTTTGCAAACCGCGACCAGTTGGTTCCGAACTGGAACTCCATCGGAATTCCTGTCACGACGCCAAACGCGAAGTTGACGCCGAAGATCTTGGCCCAGAACCGCGCGGCCTGATTGTAACGTTCGTCGTTCGTGCGCAGGTGAATCGATTTGAGCACGAAAATCAGCAGAGCGAGCCCCATTGTGAGCTGGGGAAAGAGGTAGTGATAAGTAACGGTAAATGCGAAATGAAACCGATGCAGGGCGAGCGCGTGATCCACGTTCACCTCCTGCTTTCAGGGTATTTCAGTACGGAATTGCCGGAACCGTCCCGTCGCTGGGATCGGCCCACCGGTCGTTGGGGACGAGCGTAAACCAACCCGGCCGGCCGGGATCCATGTCGTAGGGATACGGGCCGAGGCGCTTGTACAGTTCCGAGTATTCGCGGACCTTGTCGCGATTGAGCTTCACGCCCAAGCCCGGCGCGCTCGGAACCGCGATCGATCCGCCTTCGTACTTCATGAGGCCGCCCTCGATGACGTCGTCGGCGAGTTGGTGATAGTGCGCGTCCGCTGCGAACGAAAGGTTCGGGATCACCGCGCCCAGATGCAGCATGCTCGCCAGTTGGATGCCGAGTTCGCCGGACGAATGCACCGCGACGCCGATCTGGAACGTCTCGCAAACGCCGGCCGCTTTGACGCACGCACGGATCCCGCCCCAGAACGTCGTATCCAGCAAAATCACGTCGATCGCGGTATCGAGAATGTTCGCCGCAAGCTGCTCGAAGCCAACCACGACGGTGTTTGTGGCGAGCGGCACGCGAATCATCTGTCGCGTGCGCCGCATGCCGTGCAGCCCATACGTCGGATCCTCGAGATAGTCGTTGTTGAGTCCTTCAATCGACTGGCCGAAACGGATCGCCTGTTCTACCGACATCACGCCGTTGGGATCGTAGCGAAGCTTGTGCTGCGGGAACTCCGCCGCCAGCGCCTTGTAGACTTCGAGGTCGTAATCCGGATGAAAACCGCCGGACTTCAGCTTGTGCGTCGTGAATCCATGCGTCTTTACCAACTGCCGCGCGCACTCGAGCATCTGTTCCTGCGTGCGCACCTCGCCCTCGCCGGTTTTCGGATTCGGATAGCGATAGAAGAGGTACGACGCGAAGGGCACTCGGTCGCGCAGGCGTCCGCCGAGGATGTCGCAAACCGGCACGCCCCACGCCTGCCCGAGAATATCGAGACAGGCGAATTCCAACGCCGCGTGGATCTGCGTTCGGTTGTTGTATAACGAACCGGTCGGGTTGCAGATCAGAAAGCGCATCTCTTCGAGGCGGGCGGGATCGCGGCCGACGAGGTACTGCTTCATCGCGCGGAAGGTCGCTTCAGCGGACTCGCCGCCGCCCCCCATTTCGCCGAGTCCGATAATGCCGTTGTCGGTCTCGATTTCGACGATGGTGCGCACGAAGCGGCCCCAGTGGCAGCCATTAGCGTGGCGCAGCGGAGCCTGCAGCGGAACCGTCACAGTGGTGGGGCGAATATCAACGATCTTCATAGCACAAGGCGGGAATTGCCAGCTTATCACCGAGCGGCTGTTTTGGGCATAATAATCGGTATGATGATCAACGCCGGTGTCGAGACCGAGATCAAGATCCGGGTTGGGGATGTGGAAGAGATCGAAGCGCGCTTGCGGGCGCGCGGCTTCGAAGAGATGAGTGGACGTTCCTTCGAGGCCAATGCAGTTTGGGATACGCCGGAACGTATGCTGCGCGCTTCCGGTGAAATCGTGCGAATCCGCGACACGCAGGGCACGCACGTGCTGACCTACAAGGGCAAAGCCGAAACCACGAAGTACAAGAGCCGCGAAGAGCTGGAATGCGAGATGAGCGATACGCTCGCGCTGGCGCGGATCCTCGAGCGTCTTGGACTGAAGCCGATGTTCCGCTATGAAAAGTACCGAACCGAGTTCCAGCGTGTCGGCGATGGCGGCGGCGTGGTGACAGTCGACGAGACGCCAATCGGCAACTTCATTGAACTCGAAGGCGAACCCGCCTGGATCGACGCGACCGCCCACGAACTCGGCTTCACCGAAAGCGATTTCTCGACCAAGAGCTACGGCGCGCTGTATATCGAATGGTGCAACGCGCAGGGCGTCGAACCCCGGCACATGGTGTTTTCGCGGTGATGATGCATTTGCCGCTCCTGCTCCTCCTGTTGATGCTTGCTGCCGGATGCGGCGGCGGCAGCGGATCCACCTCGAGTGAGGACCTGTCCAAGCTCAGCCGCGGCCAGCAGATTCAAAAGCTGCGCGTGATGATCGCGCAGAATCCCACCAACAAAGACCTGCAACAGAAACTCGGCGAACTTGCGCTCGAAGAAGGCGACGCGCAAACGGCGATCGATGCCTTCCACGCCACCGGCGACGTCAAAGGTGAAGCTGTCGCGAAGTTGTGGATGGACCCGGCCCAGTTCCAGGTCCCGCAAGGCACGGCGCAGGAACTGTTCGCCGCCGCCACAAGCGTGCAGCTTGCGATTGATTCCTCGTTTGCGACCCGCGCTGATGTTGTTGCGAAACTCACTCGCGCCGGCCGCCTCTTCTTCGAAGCCGGAGATCGCGAGAACGCCGGCGCCTGCGTGCAGCGCGCACAGCCCATCGTGATGCAGATCCTCAAAACACCCCGTCCCTCGCTGCTCGCGTATCACTTGGCCGCGGATCACGACGAGTTGTACGGCGACATGCTCGCCGGCAACCGCCACTGGGGCGATGCGCGCGCTTTGTATCAGAACAACGTGATGCGTTTCCGCAATTGGGATCCGCCCAGCGATTACACGCGCAAGCGTCTGGAAGAGGCGCGGCGCAAGGTCGCGTTCTGCGAAAAGAAAATGATGCCGGAATGACGCCGGCCGGTTTTGTCCGCGAGGTTCGCCGTGAGTTCGAAGCGCTGCGAGATCCGGAATTGGCGGTTCCGATGGCGCGCTACATGCTCGACCAGTTTCCATTCCTGGGCATCCGGACGCCGGTCGCCACGGCGGCTCTGCGCCCCATCCTGCTGGCTGCGAAGCCGGAGATCGACGAACCATTCCTTGCGGAAGCGGTCCGCAAACTCTGGCGCCGGCCGGAACGCGAGTATCACCATGCCGCCGCGTATATCCTGCATCGTTGCGAAAAACGGCTCACTCCTGTAAGCCTGCCGCTGCTGAGAGAGTTGATTCTTGAGAAGTCCTGGTGGGATAGCGTGGACGCTCTGGCGACGCGTTGTGTCGGACCCCTGGTTGCCCGCTATCCAAAACTCCGCGGCGAGATGGATGCCTGGAGCACCGATGAAAACATGTGGATCCGCCGCACGGCGATCATCCATCAACTCGGATGCAAGGATCGCACCGACGTCGAGCGATTGTTCGAATACTGCGCCGCGAATGCGCACGACCGCGAGTTCTTCATCCGCAAGGCGATCGGCTGGGCGCTCCGGCAGTATGCGCGTACCGACGCTCGAGCCGTGATCCGCTTCGTCGAGGATCACCCGGAACTATCGAATTTGAGTAAAAGAGAGGCCTTGAAACATTGTTGAGTCTGATTGTCATGACGATGCTGGTGCAGGAATACGCACCGGCGAACCCCGAATGGAATAAGCCGGTCGAACCTTTCCGCATCGAAGCGAACCTCTACTATGTCGGCGCGAACGATGTGTCCGCGTACCTGTTGACGTCGCCGAAAGGACATGTCCTTCTCGATAGCGGCTTTCGTGAAACCGTCCCGCAGATCGTCGCCAATGTGAAAAAACTGGGCTTTCGCATGGCGGACATCAAGTATCTGATCGTCTCCCAGGCGCACTATGACCATACCGCCGGCATTGCGGAACTGAAGCGGCTCACCAAAGCCAAGCTACTCGCTTCCGAGGAAGACGCTCGTCTGCTGGCGCGCGGCGGGCGTGGGGATTTCGCGTTCCAGGACCAGTTGCAGTACGAGCCCGTCCAGGCCGACACCATCATCCAGGACGGCCAGAGCCTCGATCTCAACGGCATCCAACTCAAGGCGTTCATCACGCCTGGACACACCAAAGGCTGCACCACGTGGGCCGCGCGCACAGGCAATCACAACGCTGTCTTCGTCTGTGGCGTTACCGCGCCGGGCTATCGCTTGAAGCAGAACAAGTCGTACCCCACCATCGTCGCGGACTTCAACAAAACCTTCGACACGCTCGAAAAGATGCCCTGCGATCTTCTGCTGACCGCCCATGCCAGCCAGTGCAACCTGCATGAGAAGCGCAAGAAGAACGACTTCGTGAACCCTAAAGAACTCGGTGAGTTCATCCGCAAGGCCCGCGCGGACTTCCACGCGCAGCTCGCCAAAGAACGTTAACGGGCGGCTGCTTTTCGCAATTCCGCGGCGCGGCGAAACGCGAGGCCTGCCGGCGTGGGCCGGTGCATCTGCTGGTAGGCCTTGCCCAGCAACTGGTGCAGCGATCTCCCGCTCGCAAGCAGGCTGCGCGCGGCCTTCCCCTGGAAAGCATGCAGCGCGAGAAGTACGATCGCGAGCAGCACGATCGCCATTATAAGATTGGGACTATGACCCTTTCCCGCCGGCAGGCCCTTTCTCTTTCCGCGGCCACCGCTGCTGCAGCCGTTTCGTCCACCAGTTCTCCGCTCCAAGCCGCAGCGGCAACCACGAAAAAGAAGATCCCGATCGCCGTGTCGACCTACTCGTACTGGCACTTCAAGGGCGAAAAGACCCCGATCGAAAACGTCATCCTCGACGCCGCCAAACTCGGCTTCGACGGCGTCGAGATCCTGCACCGGCAGATGGACAACGAGACCACCGCGTACTGCAACAAGCTGCGCAAAATGGCCTTCGAAAACGGCCTCAGCCTGCCGATGCTCTCGATCCACCAGGACTTCGTATCGCCCGACGCCGCTGAGCGGCAGAAGCAGATCGACCACACGAAGAAATGCATGGACATCGCCGCGCAACTCGGCATCCCGTGTATCCGCCTGAACTCCGGCCGCTGGAAGACGATCAAGAGTTTCGACGACCTGATGAAGGTCAAAGGCAACGAACCGCCGATCGAAGGCTACACCGACAAGGACGCCTTCCAGTGGTGCATCGACTCGATCCACGCTTGCATCCCGCACGCCGAAAAGACCGGCGTCATGATGGCGCTCGAGAATCACTGGGGTCTCACGACGAAGGTCGAAAATGTTTTAGAGATCTGGAAGAAGGTCAACTCGCCGTGGCTCGGCGTGAACCTCGACACCGGCAACTATCCGACCGATCCGTACCCGGAGATCGAAAAGCTCGCCCCGCACGCGACCATCGTGCAGTGCAAAACCTACTATGGCGGAGGCGTCTGGTACACACTCAACCTCGACTATCCGCGCATCGCCGGCATCCTGCGCAAGCACGGCTACCACGGCTGGATCTCGCTCGAGATGGAAGGCAACGAAGCAGCAGCCACCGCCGTGCCCAAGAGCCTCGAGGTCCTGCGCAAGGCTTTTGCCTGAGACTATCGAACACCCGCGCCATCCACAAAACGGCTCAATAGAATAGAGGTTATGGCACGTTTCCCTGGCGTAGACTACCTTCTCATTGACTCTCAGTTTTCCGAACAGGAACTGATGGTCCGTCAAACCACGCGTCAGTTCGTGGACGAGCAGGTGGTTCCGATCATCAAAGACCACTTCCGCGATGCGACCTTCCCCAAGCATCTGATCAAGGAACTGGGACAGCTCGGGTTCCTCGGCGCGAACCTCGAAGGCTACGGCTGCGCCGGCATGAGCAACGTCGAATACGGGCTCATCATGGAGGAACTCGAGCGCGGCGATTCGGGCCTGCGCAGCTTCGTATCGGTGCAGGGCGCGCTCGTCATGTACCCGATCCTCACCTACGGATCCGAAGAGCAGAAATCGAAGTGGCTGCCGAAACTGCAGGCAGGCGAAGCGATCGGATGCTTCGGCCTCACCGAGCCGATGTTCGGTTCGAACCCCGCCGGCATGTTGACCCGCGCGGTGAAGGACGGCAACGAGTGGGTGATCAACGGCGAAAAAACGTGGATCACCAACGGATCCGTCGCGGACGTCGCCGTGGTCTGGGCCCGCACCGATGAAGGGATCCGCGGCTTTGTCGTCGAAGCCGGCACGCCCGGCTACTCGACCTCGGTGCTGCACGGCAAACTCTCGATGCGTGCTTCAGTCACCTCGAGCCTCGCGTTCCAGGATTGCCGCGTGCCGGCCTCCGCGATGCTGCCCGGCGCGAAGGGACTGAAAGGTCCGCTGAGTTGCCTGTCACAGGCGCGCTACGGCATCGGCTGGGGCGTGATCGGCGCCGCGATGGACTGCTACGAAACTGCGCGTTCGTACTCGGTCACTCGCAAGCAGTTCGACGACAAGCCGATCGCTGCGCACCAGCTCGTGCAGTTGAAACTCGCCGACATGATCACTGAGATCACCAAGGCGCAGTTGCTCGCGCTGCATTGCGGACGCCTCAAAGATCAGGGCAAGCTCGATCCCGCGCACATCTCGATGCTCAAGCGGAACAACGTCGCGATCGCGCTCGATGTCGCGCGCGCCAGCCGTGATCTGCTCGGCGGCAACGGGATCATGGAGGAATACCCGATCATGCGGCACCTCTGCAATCTCGAAACCGTCAAGACCTACGAAGGAACGGACCACATCCACACGCTGGTGATCGGCGAACGCGTCACCGGCGTGGCGGCGTACAAATAAACCACGACGATGAAAACACTTCTCCTCCTCACCGCGACGACCCTGCTTGCGAACGACGAGTTCTTCGAACAGAAGATTCGCCCGGTGCTGGTGGAAAAGTGCCAGGGGTGCCACAACGCCAAGCTGAAAGCGCCCTTCGGCGGACTCAAACTCGACAGTGCGGCGGGCTGGAAACGCGGCGGTGATTCCGGTCCGTCGATTGTTCCGGGCAAGCCGGACGAAAGCCTGCTGTATCGCGCGCTCCGCTATGACGGACGCGTGAAAATGCCGCCCACCGGCAAGTTGCCCGACGCCGTCGTCGCGGACTTCCGCCGGTGGATCGCCGAAGGCGCCGCGGATCCTCGCGTCGACACCGCGCCGGCTGTCACCGCGACTTCCTCCAACGCAAAACCGCACTGGGCCTTCCAGCCCTTGAAAGCCTCCGCGAAAGGCCGTGTCGATGATTGGATGCAAGCCACCGCGCCGGTCGGTAAACGCGAATGGCTGCGTCGTGTCACGTTCGACGTGACGGGACTTCCTCCTACCGTCCAGGAACTTCGCGACTATCTCGCTGACAACTCCGCCGAAGCGGATCGCAAGGTGGTTGAACGCCTGCTCGCCTCGCCGCACTACGGCGAACGTTGGGGACGCCACTGGCTCGACCTCGTCCGTTTCTGCGAAACCAACGGTCACGAATACGACAACGACAAGATCGACGCGTGGCGCTATCGAGACTACGTCATCCGTGCCTTCAACGACGATCTCCCGTACGACCAGCTGATCCGCGAACACATTGCCGGCGACCTGCTCGCCAAGCCGCGCCTCTCTCGCGACGGCTCGTATTTCGAATCGCCCATCGCCACCGGCATGATGTGGTTCGGCGAAGTGCTCAACAGCGCGACCGATCCCGTGAAAGTCCGCTCCGACGAAGTGGACAACCAGATCGACGTACTGAGCAAAGCCTTCCTTGGACTCACGCTTTCCTGCGCCCGCTGCCACGATCACAAGTTCGACCCGATGCCGACCCGCGAATACTACGGCCTCGCTGGCATCATGCACAGCACCAACGTCCGCGAAGCCGTCATCGACAGTCCGCAACGCCAGGCCGAGATCGCCGCGGTGCGCGAGAAAGCCACAAAGATCACCGCGGAAATCGACGCGATCCGCGGAGGCCGCCGCATGCCGAAGGTGAACCTCCGCGCCACTGACGAGGCGATGCGCATGGACAACTGGTACGTGTCCGGTCAGGCCTTCGCCTCGCGCAATGAGCTGCCGTCGCTTACCGGATCCCTCACCTCGCCGAAGTTCAAGATGCCCAAGATCTGGGCCCACGTCCTGCTGCGCGGCGACCTCGCGGAAACCAACGCCAAAGACGGTGGACCTCTACGTTTCACGCTCGTCAACGGCGAGTACAAAAGTCAGCACGCCTCGCCCCGCAAGATCACAGGCTGGCAATGGCACTCGATGCGCATGACGCTCGAAATCGGCCGCATCTGCTATTTCGAGATCGTCGACCGTTCGCCCGATAAACAGATCGAAGTGGCGAGTGTCGTCTTCAGCGAAGAGAAAGATCCGCCGTCGTTCACAGTGGATCCCGAACCCACACTCGCACCGGCCGACGCCGAGCGTATCGCCAAGCTCGAAGCCGAGCGCGCAAAGCTGAATCACGCTCCCGCGAGCACCTTCGCGCTCATCAGCGAAGACGAGAACCCGCACGACGTCCCCGTGCACATTCGCGGATCGCATGAGAACCTCGGTCCCATTGCCCCGCGCGGATTCCTCAAGGCGGTGCACAGCGAGTGGACCCCTATTGATAAGCAGCACAGCGGCCGTCTCGAACTCGCCGAGTGGATCGCCTCGCCCGATAATCCGCTCACCGCGCGCGTCTTCGTGAACCGTATCTGGAAACACCACTTCGGCACAGGCATCGTGAAGAGCGTCGACAACTTCGGCAGAATGGGCGAAGCGCCCTCCAATCAGGACCTGCTCGATGCGCTCGCGCGCGGCTTCATCGACAACGGCTGGAGCGTGAAATGGCTGCATCGCCAGATCCTGCTGTCGAAGTATTATCGCGGCAAGTTGCCCGTGCGCAGGCTCGAAGCAGAAGCGATTCGTGACTCGATCCTCGCCGTGTCCGGGCGCCTCGATCGCAAGCTCTACGGCAAGAGCATCACGCCGCACATCAGCGAATATCAGGATGGCCGCGGCAAACCTAAATCGGGACCTCTCGATGGCAACGGCCGCCGCAGCGTGTACATCGAGGTGCGCCGCAACTTCGTAACCCCGATGTTTCTCGCATTCGATTACCCGCTGCCGATCTCCACGATTGGCGGCCGCGGATCCTCGACCGTCCCCTCGCAAGCGCTGCTGATGATGAACAACGACTTCGTCCTGCAGCAGGCCAAGCTCTGGGCCGACCGGGTCACGCGCGAGCAACCCGACGAGCAAAAGCGCATCGCGCAACTCTACGAAGAAGCCTTCGGCCGTCCTCCCAAGCCTGACGAGGCCGCCGAAACGCTGGCCTTCGCCAAAGCAAATTCGTGGGCCGATCTGTGCCACGTCCTCTTCAATTCCGCGGAGTTTATTTATGTCCAGTAGCAGACGCGAATGGTTGTGCCGGGCCGCGAACGGCTTCGGCGGACTCGCGCTCCTCGAGATGATGGCGCGTGGCGCGACCAAACAACCGCACTATCCCGCGAAAGCGAAGTCCGTGATCTTCCTCTTCATGGACGGCGGACCGTCGCAGATGGACACCTTCGATCCGAAGCCGCGCCTGAACAAAGAAAACGGCCAGAAACTGCCGTTCCAGCCGCCGACCACCGTCTTCAACATCAGCGACAAGGTCTTCGGCTCGCCCTTCCAGTTCAAGCAGTACGGGCAAAGCGGCGCCGCGGTCAGCGAACTCTTCCCCAACGTCGCCCAGTGTGTCGACGACCTCTGCATCATTCGCTCGATGGTCGCCGATCACTCCGAGCACACCGCCGCGAACTACTTCATTCACTCAGGATCCGGCTTCCAGGGCCGCCCGTCGATGGGCGCGTGGATCAACTACGGCCTCGGATCCGCCTCTGAAAACCTGCCCGGCTTCATCGTTCTCGACAACGGCCTCATCCCTCCCGGTGGACTCGACTGTTTCGGCGCCGGCTTCCTGCCCGCCAGCTATCAGGGGACCGTTTTCCGCCGCGGCGCGCACCCCATCGCGGACCTCGAACCTAAAGGCTCAAGCGAACTGCAACGGTCCAAGCTGAACCTGCTCGGCAAACTGAATCGCGGCGTCCTCGATCAATTCGGGCAGGTCAGCGAAATCGAAGCCACCATCTCGAACTACGAACTCGCCTTCCGCATGCAGAGCGAGGTCCCGGGACTCCTCGATTTCGCCAATGAATCCGAGGCCACGAAGAAGCTATACGGCCTCGATGAAGAGATCACCTCGGAATTCGGCCGCTCCTGTCTCATCGCTCGCCGCCTCGTCGAAAAAGGCGTGCGTTTCGTCGAACTCCTCACACCCGCCCGCAAAGGCCTCGACCGCTGGGACCAGCACAGCGCCATCGAAAACGGCCACCGCATCAACGCGCAGTCCACCGACAAGCCGATCGCAGGACTCCTTCGCGACCTCAAGTCTCGCGGGCTCCTCGATTCCACTCTCGTCATCTGGGGCGGGGAATTCGGCCGCACGCCCTGCGCGCAGATGCCCGACGGCGGCTACGTCGACAAGATCGGCCGCGACCACAATCCCTTCGGTTTCACGATGTGGATGGCGGGCGGAGGCGTGAAGCCCGGCCTCGTCTACGGCGCCACCGACGAATACGGCTACTACGCCGTCGAAAACAAGGTCCACATGCATGATCTGCACGCCACGATCCTTCATCTCCTGGGCATGGACCACACCAAACTGACCTATCGATACTCAGGCCGCGACATGCGCCTGACCGACGTCTACGGGAACGTGGTCAAGGATATCCTGGCTTAGCTGGACTCGTGCCGGACGACCGGATCGACCCCGCGGGCACGACCAGCAAATAGTTCCCTGGACCACCGGCGTGTTTCGTTGTCATTTTCCGGCAACGTTCTCCTGATCTCAGCGACGCCGGGAGGCAGCGCCGAGCCGAAGAGACCGCGGTGTGGGCGAGGCAGCAGAACGATGCCGGGCGTCATCTGGATCCACATATCCTGGAATCGGCGGCCGCGTACCTCGGCTACGGGAGCCACGCGGACCCGCCAGACCAGAGTTCACGGCCAACGGCTCTGTTGTTTCTGGAGGCAGGCGATCTGCAGTCAGCGGTTGCTGTTGCCGAGTCACATCCCGCATTGCGTTATCGCGCATCGGCCGAAGTGCGCGCCTGGGCTCGACCGGCTACGCGTCAGTCCTGATCTGCTCGTCGCGATAAACTCGGTAGTCATGAAAAGGGTGTGGGCCGGCGCGGTGATCCTCCTCCTGGGGATGACCGCTGCGAGCGGCCAGGATCGGGTGCTCAATTCGTTTGAGACCGACGACGAGATGGCGATCGTCGTGCCGCGCGATACCACGGTGCGAATCACGTCGCAGGGCGTTACGCAAGGCGATCGTGCGCTCGAAATCGAGTTCCAGCGCGTGCCGTTTCCGGCGCTGTTTCTTCGTCCCGCAATCCCCTGGGACCTCAGCGATGGGGGCGAGATTGCCTGGGATATTACGAACCCCGGCACGGTGCCCGTGCGCTTCAGCGTGCGAGTCGATGATGAGATCCGGAATGATGGGGCGGTCGTGTGGCGCACCGGCACAAGCTACATCGAACCCGGCGCCACCGCTACATTCGCCTTCCCTCTCGCCAACCGGGATCCCATGGCCTTCGGGATGCGTGGGCTTCCTGTCGGGCCAGGCGCGCGGAACCTGGGTTCGAACGGCACGTACGTACTGAAGACTTCGCACATCGCACAGATGCAGATCTTCCTGGCCTCGCCAGCCGAGACCTTCACGCTCATCGTCGATAACGTGCGCGTGCGGCCGCCGGCTCCGCTTGACGGGATCGTCGATCGCTTTGGTCAATACACCGGCGCTTCCTGGCCGGGAAAAGTGGAATCCGAAGAGGATCTCGAGCGGCAGCGTGCGGAGGAAGCAGACTCCCTGGCGGGAATCGATCGCTTTGACGAACGCTCCGAGTTCGGCGGATTCGCCGCCGGACCACAGCTCGAAGCCACCGGTTTCTTCCGCGTCGCCAAACACGAAGGCCGCTGGTGGCTCGTGGATCCCGCCGGTTACCTCTTCTTCTCGACGGGTTTCAATTCGATGGCGCTGGCGCAAACGACCTTCACTACTGGCCGCGAGAGCCTTTTCACCTGGCTGCCATCGGGCGACGATCCCCTCGCGCACCATTATTCGACGGCCACCGCCGCACAAGGTCCGGTCCGCAGCGGCGACACCTACAATTTCCACACCGCCAACCTCGAACGCAAATACGGCGGCGAGTATGTGGACCGCTGGCTCGACGTGACGCTCGCGCGGCTCAAGGCTTGGGGCTTCAACACCGTCGGCAACTGGTCGGACGCGCGACTGGCCCGCCGCGGCGTTCCCTACGTCACCACCACCACGCTGTTCGGCAACTACAACACCGTGCCAAACGCGGGCGTCACGGGGGATCGCCTGCCGGACCCCTTTGATCCCCGCTTTGCCGCCAGCGTGCGGGACCGGTTGACGCCCGTGCTGACGCCTGCTCTGAATGATCCGCATTGCTTGGGCCACTTTGTCGACAACGAGTTGAACTGGGGAAACAACGGGAGCGACCGCGCGCGCTACGGCGTGGCGCTCGGAGCGCTCGGCCAGAACCCTGCGGCGTCGCCGGCGCGGCGGGCGTTAGGCGCGCTGCTCGAAGTGCGTTACACGACGATCGACAAACTCAATGCGGCATGGGGTACGCAGTTCGCGAGTTGGGCGTCGTTGACTGCCCCGGCGGCGATCACGGCCGGCATGCGCGCCGACCTTGCCGAACTGACCACGGCTTTCGCTCGTGAATACTTCCGAGTGGTCCGCGCCGAAATGCGCCAGATCGACCCAAATCATCTGTACCTCGGCTCCCGCATGAACAACGTGAATCCTGATGTCGTGACAGGCGCGGCTGCCGAAACCGACGTGATCAGCTTTAACGTCTACCAGGCCGCAATCGCGCCCGCCAGCTGGTCACTCCTCGAAAGGCTTGATCGCCCCGCAATCGTCGGCGAGTTCCACTTCGGCGCCCTCGATCGAGGCATGTTTCATCCGGGCCTGCAATCGACGGCCTCCCAGGACGATCGGGCCGCGGCCTTCCTGCGGTATCTTCGGTCCGCCGCCGACCATCCGAACTTCGTCGGCGCCCACTGGTTCCAACTCACCGATCAGGCGATCTCCGGCCGTCCGCGCGACGGCGAGAACTACAACATCGGATTTCTGAATGTAGTGGATGCGCCGTATCCGGAGATGGTCGCCGCCGCCCGCGAGTTTCACCGCGAAGTCTACCGGCGCCGTCTCGGCGAATCCGATTCTGCGAAGTGATTGGGAAAGTGACGCCCCACCTTGGCCCCAAATCGAAACTCTCGTTCCGCAAAATCCAGAACGATCGACTCCGGTTACGTTAGGGTGTTGGCAGGGTAGATTGGATCGGGGGGGCTGGCCCCATTGATAGAGAAGAGCCAAAAGAAAAGGAATGGCTGGGAGACAGGGATTCGAACCCCGATAGGCGGATCCAGAGTCCGCAGTCTTACCGTTAGACGATCTCCCAGCACGGGGGTGCTTGGTACACCCCTAGAGTACCACAAGAAACTACATCATCGCAGTAGGCGGAGCCGGTTCATCGGGACTTCCTGCATTTGAAAGCGGCATCTGGATCATCACCGCCGCCAGCACCAGGATCACCACCCCGCCTAGCAGGTAGGACTCATTATGGAAGTCCGGAATGAACTGCGGCGGCGCGAACTGCAGAGCCGCCCAAACCAGCCCCACCAGCGCCTCGCCCGCGATCAATCCCGATGCCGTCAGAACGCCCGCATTTTCCACCCGCGCCTTTTGCGCTTCGTTGAATCCCTTGCGCTCCCCCGCCATGTCGGCGATCCAGCGGATGATGCCGCCCAGCATGATCGCGAACGTCGTGCCGAACGGCAGGTACATCCCCACCGAAACCAGCATCGGACTCTTCACCTGCGCCATCACCAGCATCAGGCCGAAGAACATCCCGCAAATCACCAGGGGCCACGCCATCTCTCCGCCCACGATGCCCTGCGCGAGCATCGCCATCAGGCCCGCCTGCGGAGCCGAAAGCTGCCGGTCGCCGAAGCCGATGCCGCCCGCGCGAATATTGCCTTCATGCAACAGCAGCAGCGGGAAGTACATCACCAGCGACGCCACGATCACCGCGATGATTTCGACAATCTGGATCGTGCGCGGCGTTCCGCCGAGGATGTAGCCGACCTTGAAGTCCTGCAGCAGTTCGCCGGCGACCGCTGACGACACGCACACCACCGACGCCACGCCCAGCACCACCGCTACGCCGGCAGGTCCCGTGGCGCCCAGCGCGACCATCAGCAACGCTGCGATGATCAGCGTCGCCAGCGTCAGGCCGGAAATCGGATTGTTCGAGGATCCGATGATGCCCACCAGGCTGCCCGACACCGCCGCAAAGAAGAATCCCACGATGATCATCACCACCGCCGCCACCGTTCCGGCCACGACGTTCCCCGACAGGTACACATACAGCCCGATCATCGCCAGGAACATCACGCCGATCAGCGCCAGCACGGTCTTGAACGCCATGTATCGTTCCGTGCGCGACAGCGTCTCGAGTTTCGGCGTGCCGGACTTCATCTCGTCCACCGCACGTTTCAATCCCGCCGCGAGATTCTTGCGCATCTTGAATAGCGTCGTCGCCGCGCCAACGAGCATGCCGCCCACCGCGATGGGACGCACGATGAAACGCCACACCGCCGAGGACATCGCAGTCCAGTTCGTCGTATCCGTGCCGGCGGGGAAGAACTTGGTGAGATCCTTGCCCAGGAAGTAGATCAGCAGCGGAACCAGTACGCACCAGGCCAGCACGCCGCCCGAAAACTGCAGCGCTGCAAGCCGCGGACCAATGATGTATCCGACGCCCATGTACGCCGGGCTAACCTCCGGCCCGGGGATCGACGTCACACCGCCCACGGTCGCCGCGACATCCGCGTTGTTCTGGTTCAATCGCACCCGGCTGCCGATGGACCCGATCGCGATGTTCTCGAACGTGTGATCCAGTGCAAACAGCCGGAACTTACCCAGCAGATACAGCACCCCGCCGATGACGATGTTGTAGAACAGGAACTTCACCGCCTGCGCCCCGCGAGCGCCCGCCTTGTGGACCTCGGCCGCCGCCACCGACTCGGGGAACGGCAGTTCCGGATCCTCCACCATGCCGCGCCGGATCAGCGACACGAACAACACGCCCACGATGCTGCCCACGATCATCAACGCCGTGGACTTCAGGTAGGCGTCGCCGAATCCGAAACTCGGCCACGCTTTGGTCAACACAAATGCAGGAATCGTGAAGATCGCGCCCGCGGCTACAGACTCTCCGATCGATCCCGCCGTGCGGCAGATGTTCTCTTCGAGGATCGATCCCTTCCAGATCCTCAACACCGCCATGCCAATGACGGCGGCAGGATACGTGGCAGCGATCGTGATGCCCGCGCGTAAACCCAGGTATGCGTTCGCCGCGCCCAGCACGATCGTCAAAACAAGGCCCAGCAGTACAGCCCGCAGAGTGAACTCCGTCATCTGCATCGATTCGGGTACGAATGGCTTGTATGAATTGCTTTTCTGGCTCATGAATCGGTCATCATACCAATTCGGGCCAACGATTGGGAGGGGCTCCGCCGGGCAGTTTCGGCTTTTGTGAACAAGCGTTTACAAAACGCCTTCGTCTGAGAAGAAAGTACTCGAACTGTGGACTTTTTCACGGAGTCCCATTGACCCTAGTACTGGAATAGTCGTACGATATAGGGACCCGGGTAGAGTACTCGGGGCATAGCCTCGGAGGGCTAGAATGGGTAAAGTCAAACTTCTTTTGCTTCTGTCGGTTGTCTCGGCCGGAATCGCAGCCGCGTCCGCGGTAACCTACAGCACGAGTTCGTCGCAGCTTTGTGTCGGTGCGTCCGGATGTGGTGTGGCCACCCAAACCATCGGTGGTGGATCGGGTGTGGTCATTACGTTTAACCCCGTTGCCTCCAGCACGGTGAACGCTGCACCTACTACCTTCGGCAGCTTCGGCGAAATCAACGTCTCCTGCGTCGGAGGCGGCACCGGTTGCGGTAGCCAGTCTCTCGCCGGGCTGAATCTGTTCATCAACATCTCTCAAACCGTTCCGTCCGTAGGAAACGGCAGTATTACGGGCGGTGTCATCACTGGCTCGATTGCGGGTACGGCAAGTTCGGCCGTCATCACTTGGTCGGTGCCGAATACCATCACCATCGGCACGATTAGCTACGCGGTCCTGAATAACCCGCTGGGCTTGGTTCCTCCTTCGGTGAATGCCGGTGTCACGTCCATCCAGGCGGTGATCACCGACACCACCATCCCGGAACCGTCGACCTACGTTCTGATCTCCAGCAGCCTGGTTGGCCTGGGCCTGCTGCGGAAGCGCTTCAAGCGCTAAACGGAATTTCTACTCAGTTTGAAGAGCGGCGGGGACCTTCGGGTCTCCGCCGTTTTACTTTTGCGGCGGTTGCTCCGAGGCGCCCGCGAACCGGATTGTGCTCTCCGTCGCCCACTTGCGGTAATTACTGAACTGCATCTCGCTCCGCACCACCCGCCGCTTGCCGATGCGCGTCTGCATCACCGACCGCGAAGGCAGAAGGTACGACACCCCGGCAATGCGCTGGAAGTCGTACTCGATCTCGTGCGTGGCTTCCTGGAAGGGAAACTTCCCGGGGATCTCCGAGGTCTGCAGCGTGATGCGCCGCACGTGCAGTGTCTCTTCCTCGGCAAAGATTTCGCCCGTATAGGACGGCTTGAACACCCGGTACGGATCCTCCTGCGTCAGCCGGTACATCGACGTCTCGTGCGGCACGCGGTATTCGAATACGTGCATCCGCGCGCCATCCCGCTCGACGATGCCTTTCCATCGCAGCGTCGCCTTCGCCTGCTCGCTGAGAACGCTTCGCATCATGCCGCCGAATTCGCCGAAGGAGCGTACGCCCCTTGATGTCGCCGATGATGTCGCCTGCGTGGCGCCCGCGAGCAGATCGTACGATTCCCTGCCGTTGACGTACGTCACCATCTCGCGGATCGTGTCCGCCGCTGCGAACTCGCCTTTGCCGCTCCGGTCCACGAACCGGTCCGTCACCTGCAGGCACACGAAGTCGATCAGCGACCCGCTCCAATCCTTTGCTCGCTGCCGCAATCTTTCGATCAAATCGCGCTGCTGGTCCGCATCCAACCGTGTGGCGGTGAAGCTGTCGCTGGTGGACAATTTCAGGCGGATCGCTGTTTCCTCGACGGCAGCCGCCGCGACAACCGGCTTCGGTTTCGCGACATACCCCGGCGCCGCTTCGATGTCGATCGCGAATACCTGTCGCGCCGTTTCGGATCCCTGCGATGCTGTGAACTCCATCTCGTAATGGCCGGGATCCAGATCGCGCGTGGGCAGCGTGATGACGATCGGTATCGCCTTCTTCTGCGCCCCAACTGCCGCCGGAACCTCCACTGGCATCTTCGCCAGCGCCTCGCCATCGCGCGAAATCGCCGCCTCCAGTTTCACCGGATCAGCGCCCGGCTTGTGCAACACCAGGTGCAGCGGCAGCCCACTCGCGGATCCGGCAAGCGCCGCCTTCGATACCGCATGCGGATTCATCACCGCCCCGTTGCTCCACAACGGATCCTCCTCTGAAGCCCCGGCCGGCGCTGCTTCCGGCCGCACCCACCGCACCGCGCTCAAGTCCAACCCGTGATCTGCAATCGACCGGACCGTTACCTTCGATTTCTGCGTGCTGATCTTCTGTCCCACGCGATCCTGCACCGCGATCTCGAGGCTATAGGAACCGGGCGGAACCGTGTACGGCTTGTGCCAGTGGAACATCCCATGCTTCGCGTCTTCGAGCCGGTCCAGCGGACCCTGATACGGCACGGTCTGCGATAGCCGTTCGACGATCTCGCCTTTTTCATCGCGAAACAACGCCAGCACTGCTGCGCGCACACGAAACACGCCTTCGGCCGGCTCGGTCTCGATCCCGAAGCGCTCCACCGGCAGTTCCAGCGATAACTCGCCGCGCGTGCGGCCACCCGCCGCCGGAGCAAGATCCGTCGTGATCGCGTCGAACGGCAGGCCGCCTGGCGGTGGACCTTGCGCCTGCAGCGCGGCAAGCAGCGGGATCTCAAATGGCGCCACTTGTCCCTCGACACCCGGAGGCACGGCGAAGTATCCCTTGCGTGCCTGTACCTTCACGTTGTTGCGCTGCACCTTCACCGCCACTGGATGAAAGCTGCCGTCGAAATTTTCGATCTCCGGCTTGTAGGTGACCTCCCAGTATCCGGCGATGTCCTCGGCGATCTGCTGCGCCATCTTGCGCGAATCGTTCGAGTCCGAAAGCACCAGCCCGCCGGTCGCCGCGGCGAGTTCCGCCAGCAGCGTACTCGGGTTCGCCATCGCGGATTGTTCCGCCGTCTCGAACGCCATCACTTGTTCGCGCGTCACCGCCTCGCCGCCGGTCGAGTTCCGCACCGACATCGACGCCGCCGCCGCGCGAGCCAGCATCTGCGCGGCTTCTCGCGTGCGTTCGCTCACTTCGAGTCCCGTCGCGTCGACGCCATAGATCGACACGCCCGCTGCATTGGCCGCTTCCGTCAGATCGCGGAAGGTCTGAGTCAGCGACGGATGGCTGGTGACGCCGCGGCACACGTATACGATTGTTTTCCGGCCCGGCAACGGCGCCAGCGCGCGCACTGCGGCGCGTAGCGCGT
>CAZVKC010000021.1:73589-101010 GCA_964627455.1 uncultured Solibacteraceae bacterium
TTGGTCCCGCCGGCGCGCGCGATCAGTTCCGTCGCCGTTTCCTTCGCCAGTCGCGCGGACTCGCGTGGCAATGGCTCGAACAGGAACGTCACCAGTCGCAACTGGCGAAATGCATCCTTCGCAGACTTGCTCTTCGGCGCTTCGCTGTCCGTCCCTGGCGAAGCAACGCTCATCAATCGCAGGCTCGTCGCCGGATATTGCCTGCCCCCGTCCGTAATCACAATGTCAGCGGGATTCAGATCCTTCACCAGCCGTCCACGCTTATCGCGAACGATGAGGTCCAGCAGGATCTCGGACGTGTTCATGCGGATCACGTCCTGTCCCGCCGCGGCAGCCACGGCAAGCAATGCAGAGCAGATGCGTCGAACCAGCATGTTATGAGGGGTTCTACAAGGCTATCCTAAAAGCTGTGATCCGTAGCGCAATTGTTCCCGTAGCAGGTTATGGCACGCGCCTGCTTCCCGCCACCAAGTCCCAACCTAAAGAGATGCTGCCCGTGGCAAGAAAGCCCATTGTGCAGTATGTCGCCGAAGAACTGACGGCCAATGGACTCTCCGAAATCCTCTTTGTCACTGGCCGCGGCAAGCACTCCATCGAGAACCACTTCGACCTCGATCCGGAATTGAACCGGATGCTCGAGCAGACCAAAAAGAGCGACTTGCTGGCGGAACTCGGCTATGAGCAAATGGGCGCGCAGTATTACTACACGCGCCAGCGCATTCAAAAGGGGCTCGGCGACGCAATCCTGTGCGGTGAAAAGTTCGCCGGCGAACAGCCGTTTGTGGTCGCGCTCGGCGATTCGATTCTCGGCCTCAACGCGCAGTCCCGCACCGTCGAAAAGATGGTCGAGTTGTTCGAGGAACGCGGCGCGAGTGCGGTCGTTGCGGTCGAAGAGGTTCCGCGCGAAGAAACGATGCACTACGGCGTCATCGCCCCGGCCGATGTCGAAGGCGACGTGATGCGCGTTGTCCGCATGGTCGAAAAGCCGCAGCCGGAAGAAGCGCCAAGCAACCTGGCCATCGCCGCGCGCTACGTCTTCTCGCCGATCATCTTCGACATGATCCGTGGCCTGAAGCCCGACAAACGCGGCGAGATCCAGTTGACCGACGCGATCCAGCGTCTTTGCGAAGAAGGCAAGCGCGTACTCGCGGTAAAGCTGCCGTCCACCGAAAAACGCTACGACATCGGCAACTTCCCCAGCTACTTCGAAACCTTCGTCGAGTTCGCGCTCGCGGACCCGCAATACGGCGAGGAGTTCCGCGCCAAACTCAAACAGATGCTGGGATGAACCACCATCGCCGCGTCCGCTGGATCGTTCTCGCCGCGCTCCTTCTGCTGACCTTCGCGTCGCGCCTCTGCCATCTCGACATCGTCTGGGTGGAAGAGGCCTACCCGGCAGCGGCGGCGATCCAGATGGCGGACTTCGGCAAAACCATCTATCAGGACTTCTGGTTCGACAAGCCGCCCGGCGCCGCGTACTTCTATCGCCTGTTCGACGCGCAACCTGGCTTGCCTCTACGCATCGCGGGGACCCTCTTCGTCTTCGCCTGCGCGCTCCTCGCCTATGGCGCCGCGCGCAAAGCCTGGGGCGAACGTGAGGGGCTCACTGCAGCAGCGCTCCTCGTCTTCTCGTTGACCTTCGATCATCCCTCGGCCGCGATGGCGATCGCGCCCGATCTGTTGATGGTCCTGCCGCATCTCGCTGCGTTGTGCCTGCTCGCCTATCGTCAACACATCCCCGCCGGGATCGCCACGGGCGTCGCGTTCTGGATCAATCCCAAAGCGGCGTTCCTTGGCGCCGCAGGATTATTGTGGTCGCGGTCCCCCGCCTATGCGATCAGCGCTGCGATCACCGGCGCCGCGCTCCTGGCCCCCGTCTGGCAAGGCTGGTGGGAACAAGTCGTCGTGTGGGGACGTGCCTACTCTGCGGATCCGCCCGGCGCCGCGCCTGTGTGGGAAGGCGTCAAACAAACCGGATCCTGGATCTGGTTCCATCTCACGCTCGCCGCAGGCGCCGCGATCGCACTCACACGCGAAAACCGCCGCTGGACGGTCGCTGCGATGCTCGCTCTCAACCTGTGCGCCGTCGTACTTGGACTTCGCTTCTACCCCCGCTACTTCTTCCAACTGCTCCCGCTGCTGGTGATCCTCGCGGCGCGAGGCGTCTGGCTCGTGCCGCCGCGCGTTCGCATCGCAGTGCTCGCCTTGCTGCTGATCCCAGCGATTCGCTTTGGCCGCCAGTATCCAATCCTCGCCGCGGATCTGCTGGCCGGACGCCCGCACCAGTGGAACCAACTCGCGCTGGCCGATGACAGCCGCGAGGCCGCCGCCACACTGCTCCGCAACAAAGCCGCCGCGACCGACACGCTCTTCGTCTGGGGATACCGCCCCGACATCCTCATGCGCACGCGCATGCCGCTGGGCGCGCCCTATCTCGACTCCCAACCCTTGAACGGCGTCCTCGCGGACCGCCACCTGCAAAGCACGAAACCTTCGCTGAAACCCGTAGGCGATCCACACGCGATCCGCTCCACCTACGTCGTCGACGGACTCGGCCTGCTGAACCCCGCGCTCGCCTTCCCAGCCGGCGATGCCTACACCGAGATCGCGCGGACCCGCTTCTCGATCCTCTACCGCCGCCGCATACAATAGTGATTTGCCTACACTGAACATTGCCCTGCTTCCCGGAGACGGCATCGGCCCCGACGTGATCGAAGAAACGGTCCGCGTCCTGCTCGCCGTGCAGAACGTCATGCCGGAACTCCATTTCGAGTTCACGCAATACTCGGTCGGCGCAGGCGAATACCTCGCCAGCGGCGACCCGCTGCCCCCGAAAACGCTCGACCAAATCAAGCAACACGACGCGATCCTCCTCGGCGCCATGGGACTCCCCTCCGTCCGCTGGCCCAACGGCAAAGAGATGACGCCGCAGATCGACATCCGCGAAAAACTCGATCTCTTCTGCGGCCTGCGGCCCATCCGCCTCTACCATCCCGGCGACACGCCGCTCAAGAAGACCGAGTTCATCGACTTCGTGATCGTGCGCGAGAGCACCGAAGGCTTGTTCTGGCACAGGTCGAATCAATACGCCATCAACCAGCCCGAAGCCATCGACACTATGCGCATCTCGCGCTGGGGATCCGAGCGGTTGTTCCGCGCGGCCTTCCAACACGCCATGCAGCGCCGTAAGAAGGTCACACTCGTCGACAAAGCCAACGTACTGCCGTCGATGGCGTACTTCCGCGGCATCTTTGATGAGGTCGCCAAAGAGTATCCGGATGTAGAAACCGAGCGCTTCTACGTCGACGCGATGAGTCTCTACCTCATCCAGCGCCCGCACACTTTCGACGTGATCGTGACCGAAAACATGTTCGGCGACATCCTCTCGGACCTCGCCGCCGGACTCATCGGCGGCATGGGCATGGCGCCGTCCGCGGATGTGGGGCCGCAGCACGCGGTCTTCCAGCCCTCGCACGGATCCGCGCCGGACATCGCAGGGAAGGGAATTGCGAACCCCGTCGCGACTATTCTCTCCGCCCGCATGATGCTCGACTGGTGGGGCCAGCGTGACGCCGCTGCGCTGGTCGAGCGCGCCGTTGCCGAAGTCTTCGCGAACCCGCTCAATCGAACCCGCGACATGGGCGGCAGTCTCTCGACCTCCGACATGGGGACCCGCATCGTCGAGCGCATCGAAGAAGCCCGCTAACGCCTCCGTGCACCAGGGCCAGCGCATCTTCGACACGCACACGCACATCGGGCGCGGCCTGCATTCCGGACGCGTCCAGTCAGCAGCGCAACTCATCGGCGAGATGGACCGCTTCGGCGTGGACCATTCGCTCGTGATCCCGTTCCCCGTCGTCGAGGACCATCGCGAAGCACATGACGAAATCGCACGCGCAATCCGCGAACACCCCGGCCGCTTGTCCGGCGCGGCTTGCGTCAGCCCGTTTGTCCCTCGCCGGTTCTTCGATGACGAGATCCGCCGCTGTGTCGAAGAACTCGGCTTCGTCGCGATGAAGTTGCAGCCGCAGTATCAGGGCGTGAACCCGCTCCTGCCGGTCACGAGCTTCGTCTACGAAACCGCGCTCCAGCACAAACTCCCGCTGATCATCCACACCGGCAGCGGGATCCCGCACGCGCTCCCTTCGCTGCAAATCCCCGTCGCGCAGCGCTACCCGGACCTCCGCATCATCCTCGCGCACTGCGGAGGCGGCGGCATGTTCAAAGGCGAAGCGATCGTCGCCGCCTCGCTCTGCCCCAACATCTATCTGGAACTTTCCTCGCTCATGCCGCACGACATTCTGGAGGTCCTGCACCACATCCCGTCGTCACGGCTCCTCGCCGGCTCGGACCTCGTCGAGAGCACGCGAGTCGAACTCTCCAAGTTCTTCCTCACCGACGGCATCACCGAAGCCCAGCGCGCCGACATCCTTTGGAACACCGCCGCGCGACTCTTCCCGCAAAAGTAAACGGCCGCTGCTTTTCATCGCAGCGGCCGCAATATTTGGTGGTGTAGGCTTCAGTCCCGCCCCGACACACTATTCGAGAGCCGAAGCGCCCGACACGATTTCGATGATTTCCTTCGTAATCGCAGCCTGGCGAACCCGGTTCATGTGCAGCGTCAACGCGTCGATCACATCCGACGCATTCGACGAAGCGGAATCCATCGCCGTCATGCGCGCGGCATGTTCCGCCGCCGCAGACTCGAGCAACGCGCGGTACATCTGCACCTCGACGTAGCGAGGCAGCAGCGTACCCAGCAACTCGCCCGGATCCTGCTCGTAAATGTAGTCCGAAACGCCCGCATCCTTGGGAACCTCGAGCGGCAGGATCTTAGTCAACGAGATATTGGGAGCCATCACGCTCTTGAACTCGTTCACCGCCAGATACACCGCATCGACTTCACCCGACGCGTAGCGTTCCATCACGCGCTTGGACAACTCCATCGCGTCGTTGTAGGCCGGGCTCTTCATGAAGATGCCGACCATCTCGCCCACGACGTTCTGATAACGCTTCTTGAAGAAGTCGCGTCCCTTGCGCCCCACGAGATCGAACGAGAATTCGATCCCCTCGTTCTCGCGGACAAAGGAAACCGCCTTCTTGATGAGGTTGCCGTTGAAGCCGCCGCACAGGCCGCGATCGGCCGTCACGACGACCAGAAGAGCCTTTTTCTCAGGCCGCACCTGCAACAGCGGATGTTCCGCGGCTGCCTCGGTGTCGCCCGCGGCTGCCGCCACGTTCGCCAGCATCTCCCGCAGCATCTTCGAATACGGACGGGCAGCGATCACGCGATCCTGCGCGCGGCGCAGCTTCGCAGCCGAGACCATCTTCATGGCCTTGGTGATCTGCTGCGTATTCTTGACCGACCGGATGCGGCGGCGGAAATCGATTAAGCTCGGCATCGTTGTCTAACCGCGGCTGCAGTTACTTCTTCCACTCGGCGACGAAGCGTTCCTTGCATTCCTTCAGGGCAGCGTTGATGCGGCCCTTGATGTCGTCGTCGATCGTCTTCTTTTCGCGCAGGTCCTTGAAGATCGCCGGATGCGCGTTCTCCACAAACCGGTACAGTTCGGTTTCGAACTTGCGGACCGCTTCCACCGGCAGGTCGTCGAGGAAGCCGTTGGTGCCGGCGTAGATGATCAGGATCTGCTTCTCGACGGCCAGCGGTGAATACTGTCCCTGCTTCAGGACTTCCACCAGGCGGCGGCCGCGATTGATCTGGCGCTGCGACGCGGCGTCGAGATCCGAGCCGAACTGCGCGAACGCTTCGAGGTTACGGAACTGGGCGAGGTCGAGACGCAGCGTGCCGGCGACCTGGCGCATGGCTTTCACCTGCGCGCTGCCGCCCACGCGGCTGACCGACAGACCGACGTTCACGGCCGGACGGATGTTCGAGTTGAAGAGATCGCTTTCGAGGTAGATCTGACCGTCGGTGATCGAAATCACGTTCGTCGGAATGTACGCGGACACGTCACCGGCCTGCGTTTCGATGAACGGCAGAGCGGTCAGCGAACCACCGCCCTTCGCTTCGCTCAACTTCGCGGCGCGCTCCAGCAGGCGGCTGTGGAGATAGAACACGTCGCCGGGGAACGCTTCGCGGCCCGGGGGACGGCGCAGCAGCAGCGAAATTTCGCGGTACGCCGCGGCGTGCTTCGAAAGATCGTCGTAGATGCAGAGCGCGTGGCGGCTCGTGTCACGGAAGTATTCGCCGATCGCGCAGCCCGAATAGGGCGCGATGTACTGCATCGGCGCGGGATCCGACGCCGTCGCCGCGACGACGATGGTGTATTCCATCGCGCCGAAGTCTTCGAGCGTCTTCACCACCTGGGCAACCGTCGAGCGCTTCTGGCCGATCGCGACATAGATACAAATCATGTCGCCGCCCTTTTGGTTGATGATCGTGTCGAGCGCCACGGCCGTCTTACCGGTCTGGCGGTCGCCGATGATCAATTCGCGCTGGCCGCGGCCGATCGGAATCATGGCGTCGATCGCCTTGATGCCGGTCTGCAGCGGTTCCTTCACCGACTTGCGGTCCACGACGCCCGGAGCGATGCGCTCGATGGGCAGGAACTTGTTGGTCTCGATCGGACCCTTGCCGTCGATCGGCTCGCCGAGCGCGTTGACGACGCGGCCCACCATGGCCTCGCCCACCGGCACGGACATGATGCGTCCGGTGCGGCGGACTTCGTCGCCTTCCTTCAGGTGCGAGTAGTCGCCAAGCAACACAGCGCCGACCTGGTCTTCTTCCAGGTTGAGCGCGATGCCCGACAGCCCCTTGGAGAACTCGATGAGTTCGCCGGCCATGACGCGTTCCAGGCCGTAGATGCGGGCGATACCGTCACCGACCGAGATCACCGTTCCGGTCTCGGAGACGTTGACCACCTGCTCGTAATTTTCAATTTCTTGGCGAAGTAGAGTCGAAATTTCGTCCGCTCGGATTTGAGCCATAAAAAACCTTCTTTATCGTGTCAGCTTGCGGCGCAGCGATTCGAGCTGCCCGCGCACCGATCCGTCATATACTGTGGAGCCAACGCGCGCGATCACACCCCCGACCAGCGCCGGGTCCACCGCATAGTTGGGGCGGATGCGCTTGGCCGCAAGGCGGGCGAGCTGTGCTTCGATCTGCTGCTTGCTGCTGTCGTCCAACGGCTTCGCCGACGTCACATCCGCGCGAATGAAGCCCAGCTTCTGGTCGAGCAGCGCTTCGAACGCTTCCCGGATCTCGCTGAGTTGGCCGATACGGCCGCGATCGGCGGCCACGAAGAGGAAGTTCCTGATTTGCCGGGAAAGGCCGAGCTTCTCGGCGATCTTTCCAACGACGGCGCGCTTGCGGGCGCTCGACACGGCGGGATTCTGGAAGATGGCGCGGAGCTGCGGCGATTCCTTCACCGCGTCTTCAACAGCGCGCAACTGCGCAGTGGCCTGCGAACCTTCCACCGTGGATCCCGGCGCGGTAACCACGTCCACCAGTGCGGTGGCGTAACGGCTGGCGACTACCGAAACCATTTAGTTGTTGACTCCCTTCCGCTCCAGGTCGCGGACGAACTTCGGCACCAGGGTGTCCGCTCCGCCGGCGATGCGCGAACCGATGCGCTTCTCGGCGAGTTCCAGCGCGAGTTGTGCGGAGTAAGCTTTCAACTCCTGACGGGCAGCCTTTGCGGTCGATTCGATCTCCGCTTCGGCGCCGGCCTGAATCTTCGCGACGAGCGATTCGGTTTCTTTGCGGATGCGGTCGCCCTCTGAGGCCAGTTCCGCCTTGCCGTGAGCGCGCAGAGATTCGATTTCCGCGCTCAGTTTGGCCATGCGCTGTTCCATCTCGGCGGCCTTCGCGTCGGCGTCGGCTTTCATCCGCGTCGCTTCCGCGATGCCTTTCTGGATCTCTGCGGTGCGGGAGGCAAAGAACGGAGGCAGGTTCTGCGCGATCAGATAACCGAGTCCCAGCGCGAGAAGACCGAAGTTGATCCACTTCCACATGATGTAGGGATCTCCGGCTTCTTCGTGCTTGGCGGCGCCGCCTTCGTGCGATTCAGCACCGGCGGCGGCATGTCCGCCCTCCGCGGCAGGCGCCGCAGCGGCCGGAGTAGCTTCATGGGATGGAGTGGTGTGACCTTCCTGCGCGAGCGCGAGCCCGGCGAGCAGGGAGGAAAGAAGGAAAACGATAGCCCAGTTCTTCATGGCGATTTATCCGGCGATGCTCGCTGCGATCTTTTCTGCGATCTGCTCGGCTTCGGCGGCGAGTCCCTGGCGGGCGGCCGCGATGTCCTTCGCCAACTCTTCCTTCGCGGACTGGATCGACGCATCGGCGCTGGCGCGAGCCTTCTCGACCTGCGACGCCTGATCCGTCAACCACTGCTTGCGCATCGCTTCCTGCTCCTTATAGAGTTCGTTGCGCGCGTCGCGGATCGCCTTCTCGTACTGCGAAGCTTTTTCTTCCGCCAGCTTCAGGCTCGATTCGGCCTTGTCACGGGCGCCCTTGGTGAGGGTGTCGCGTTCCGCGAGGACCTTCGCCAGTGGCTTGAAGAGCATCGCCTTCAAGTAAAAGTGCAAGACGATGACAATGAGCAAAGTCGGCACGGCTTGCAGCATGAGCGCGCCTACTTTGGCGAGGATTTGATCGAATGGCATTGCTGTCGGCGGAATGGATTCGAAGGCGTGCGGCAAAACCGCGCAGAACTACCCGGCTGGCGCAACCCTGAATGATAAAGAATACCATGCTTCCCGTCAATCCGGCAACGACGGGATTTCCATGTTACAAATCGGTAACTTTCAGGTATGCTTCGTCTATGAAGCATACGCTTACAGTGGTGGGTGTGTTACTGACAGCGGCGCTGGCAACTGCGCAGAACGCCATCGTATCCGGCACAATTCTCGATTCTTCCGGATCTGTCCTCCCAAATGCAAAAGTCTCGATTCGTAACACGGCCACCAATGTCGAATCCTCGACCACGACCAATGGCCAAGGTTATTTCTACCTGCCTCCCCAACCGCCCGGCAAGTACACCATCACAGCCAGCGCGAAAGGCTTCGCCGACGGTGTTGTGGATGACGTCATTCTCGAAGTCGGTCAGCAGCGTACCGTTTCCTTGCGCCTCCAGCCCGGCGAACTGAAGCAATCCGTCAGCGTCCAGGATGTCGCGCCCGTCATCAACGCGCAAACCGCCGATCGCGGATCCGTCGTCGAAAACCAGTTCCTCAAGTCTATCCCGTTGAATGTCCGCAATCCGATGCTCCTGCTGACGCTCACTCCCGGCGTCACCGGTGGACTCAACGCCGGCATCAACACGGCATCCCAATCCACCACCAACAACTTCCGCATCAACGGCGGCCGCGGCGCCACCAACGAAATCCTCATCGACGGCGCCGCCAACACCGGAACCTACAACAATCAGGTCTCTGCGATGCCGCAGGTCGACGCGATCCAGGAATTCAAGGTCAACACCAGCCCCTACGCGCCGGAATTCGGACGCACCGGAGGCGGCGTCATCAGCTTCGCTATGCGCAGCGGCACGAACGCCTTCCACGGCACCGCGCATAACTTCCTCCGCAATTCCGTCCTCGACGCCAATGGCTTCAACGCCAACCGCGCGCTGCAGCCTCGCCGCGCCTTCCGCCGCAACCAGTTCGGCGGGACCTTCAACGGCCCCGTTTGGATCCCCAAAGTCTACGACGGCCACAACAAGACTTTCTTCTTCTTCGCATATGAGGGCCTGCGCGAACGCAGCATCAACAGCTTCACCGGCTCGGTTCCCACTGACCTCGAACGCGTCGGCAACTTCTCCGAAACCCGCCTGCAGAACGGCGCGCTGATCCAGATCTTCGATCCCCGCACCACCCGCCTCGATCCCAACCGCCCGGCCGGGACCACACGCTACATCCGCGATCCCTTCGCCGGCAATATCATTCCCACGAACCTGCTCGGCGTCACGGCGAAAGCGCTGCTCGCCTACTACCCCAAGCCCAATCAGCGCGGCGACGGACTCAGCAATACCAACAATTTCTTCAGTTCCGCCGCGAACTCGCTCGATGGCGACCGCATCGATATGAAGTTCGACCACGCCATCAACAGCGCCAACAACGTCTTCTTCCGCTACAACAAATTCGAAAACATCAACGCCCAGCCGCTGGTGTTCGACAACGTCGCTTCGCCCGTCCAGACGCCCAATCGCATCCCCGGCATCAACATTGCGGGCAACCACACATGGACCGCGTCGCCTTCTTTCCTCGTCGAACACTTCCTCGCTCAGAATCAGAGCGAAACCAACCGCATCCCGCTCTCGCTCGGCTTCGACCAGAAGACACTGGGACTCCCGGATTCAGTAGTCACCCCGCAGCGTCAGGCGTACTTCCCCGTCGTCGGCATCGGCCGCCTCACCGGACTCGGCCCGCAAGGAACCGCCTCCAACGCCGTCGTCTCGAAGACCCTGCAATATCAGGTCAAAGCCACAAAGCTCTTCGGCAAGCACACGATGAAATTCGGCTATGACTGGCGCCGCTTCCGCGTTTCGATTGACAATGTGCCACCGCTCAGCATGGGCGCCGGTTCCACCTTCACTGCCGGACCCAATCCGCAAGCTGCCGCCGCAGCGTCGGGCCACGGCCTCGCCGACATGTTCCTCGGCATCGCCACCGTCAGCTACACCATCCGTCCACTCGAACGCCACCAGCATTTCTATAACGGCATGTTCATTCAGGACGAATGGCGCATCAACAGCAAACTCACGGCGACCTTCGGCCTTCGCTACCAGATCGAAACGCCGCGCACCGAAGCGCTCAATCAGTACGTGTATCTCGATTTGAATTCGCCCTCGCCGCTCCGCTCGCAAGTGCCGTCGCTTCCGAATCTCTCCGGTGGACTCGGCTTCGTCGGAACCAAAGACCAACCCGAACGCCGCACGCAATTGGTCGAGAAAACCAACTTCGATCCCCGCGTCGGCCTCGCGTTCCAGGCCAATTCGAAAACCGTGATCCGCGCGGGTTTCGGCATCTTCCATCACCCGCTGGTCCCCAATACGGATCTTGCCCTCGGCTTCTCTCGCTCGACCTCATCGCTGATAGCAGAACCGGATGGCGTCACGCCGCGCTACAACCTGTCGAACCCCTGGCCGACGGGACTCCAGCAGCCCACCGGCAACAGCCTCGGCTTGAACACGCTCCTCGGAACCGGCATCAGCGGACCTCTCCGTATCCAGAAACTGCCGCTGCAATCGCAGTGGTCGTTCGATATCCAGCGCCAGTTGCCGTGGAACTGGGTCGTGGAAGCCGGTTATGCCGGAACCAACGGCTATCGCCTTCCCGCCGGTGTGCAGTACAACCAGTTGACCCGCGCGCAGGTCGCCGAGTACGGTTCCCGTCTTCTGCAGACCGTCGACAATCCCTTCTTCGGCATCATCACCGACACCTCCTCGACGCTCAGCCAGGCGCGCGTCCAACAGGGCCAGCTTCTGCGTCCGTACCCGCAATTCACCGGCATGACCGGGTCGCAGGTCGGCACGGGCCAGTCGAGCTATCACGCATTGCAGACCCGCGTCGAACGCCGCTATTCGAAGGGACTCGCAGTCCTCTTCGCCTATACATGGTCGAAGACGATCGACAATACTTCGGAACTCGGCGGCTTCCTCGGCGCGGCGCCCGGCTACCAGGACAACTACTGCTTCGCCTGCGATCGCAGCCTCTCTTATCAGGACGTGCCGCATTCGCTGCGCTTCTCCACGCGCTATGACCTCCCGAAAGTCACGAAGAACAAGCTTCTCGGCTACGCCGTGAATGGCTGGGGTATCGGTACGTTCATCAATTTTGATTCCGGCACGCCGCTGAGCGTCTCGTCCCCGAATGACTCGAACAGCTTCGGCGGAGGCGGAATGCGTCCGATGGCGACCGGCCAGAGAGCCAGGGTCGACAACATCGAATGGCGCGATGGCGGCACGTACTTCAACACCGCCGCCTTCACGCGCACGCCGCAGTTCCAGTTCGGCAACGTCAGCCGCACGCTGCCGGATGTCCGCATCCCCAACTCCTGGAACTGGGACGCGCTCATCGAAAAGCGCTTCCAACTCACCGAACGCTTTGCCCTCGACTTCCGCAACGAGTTCTTCAACCTCACGAACTCCGTCGTCTTTGCGGGACCGGGAACCAGCATCACGGCCGGTGATTTCGGCAAGATCACGCTGCGGCAGAACAACACGCCGCGGCAGATCCAGTTCGCGCTTCGCCTCAGCTTCTAGGGCGAAACCGCGGCCGCTGTTACCATGTCTGGAAATGAGTCAAACAGCAGTGAATGCCGGGGTGATCGGCCTCGGCAACGTAGGCTCCGGCACGCTCGACATCCTCGCGAAGAATCGCGAACAGATCGAGCGCAAGCTGGGATTTCCGATTCGGGTAACAGCGGTCTGCAGCCGGTCCATCGCATCGAAGACTTTGCCGGACGGCCTCGGTGAACCTTTCCGGACCACCAACTGGCAGGAAGTCGTCACGCGTCCCGATGTGGACGTGGTCCTCGAACTCGTCGGAGGAACCGGTGTCGCGCGCGAAATCATCGACGCCGCGATCGCTGCGGGCAAAAGCGTCATCACTGCGAACAAAGAATTGATGGCCGCATCCGGCGTCGACCTCTGGAAGAAAGCCAGTGACAAAGGCGTCGCGCTGGCCATGGAAGCCTCCGTCGCGGGCGGCATCCCGATCCACGACGTCATTCGCGAAGGCGTCGCGAGCGACAAGATCCAAACGCTCTACGGCATCCTCAACGGCACCAGCAACTACATCCTCACCGAGATCGAAAAGCACGGCACCGACTTCGACGTCGTGCTGGCCGAAGCGCAGCGTCTCGGCTATGCCGAGGCGGATCCCAGCGCGGACGTTGACGGTTACGACGCGCGCTCCAAACTGGCTCTGCTCGCGGCTCTCGCATTCGGCGAACGCGTACCCACCGACCACATCTATACGGAAGGCATCCGGCGCATCTCGCCCGTCGACTTCGATTACGCGCATCGCCTCGATCACACCATCCGCCTCATCTGCTCGGCCCGCCGCGCCCCCAATGGGCTGCTGCTTTCCGTTCGCCCCTCGCTGATTCCGCGTTCGACGATCCTCGCCAGCGTGCAAGGCGCCTATAACGCGGTGTGGATGCGCGGCGAATTCGGCCAGGACACCTTCTATTACGGCCGCGGCGCGGGTCCGCACCCGACCGGCGTTGCCGTCGTCAGCGACCTGATGCGGGTTGCCCGCGACATCCGCGGAGGCAACCCCTGCCGCGTCTCGCCGTTCTCCTTCCAGGACCTCCGCGAGCACGAGCCCACGCCCATCACCACACACAAAGCCCCGTATTTCCTGCGTTTCCGCGTCGAGGACCAACCCGGCATCATTGCCCGCCTCGCCGCAGCGCTCGCCGAGCAGAAGATCAGCATCGAGGCTGTGTTCCAACTCCCTAGCGATAACTGGCGGAACCTGCCGTTCGTCATCACCGTGGAACCAACCACCGAACAGTCGGTCCGGCAGGCGCTCGCTGCGATGCGCAGCATGTCGTTCCTCACCGAAGCCCCGCTCGCCCTGCCCATGGAGAAAGGTCTATGAGAATCGCCGTTCTTGTTGCACTCGTCGCAACGTCTCTGATCGCGCAAGTCGCCAAAGACGCGAACCGCGCCTACCAGTCGAAGGAAGGCCGCGAGAACATCGCGAAAACCCTCGCCGATCCGCATCGCGACGGCCGCCAGAAGCCTGCTGAACTGATCACTGCGCTCGAGATCAAACCCGGCATGTCGGTCGCCGATGTCGGCACCGGCGTCGGCTATCTTCTGCCCTGGTTGAGCAGCGCCGTGGGACCCAAGGGCAAAGTCACCGGCGAAGACATCCAGTTCGACTTCATGGAAAAGGCGCAAGCGCTCGCACGCGACAAGAAACTCGATAATGTGAAGTTTATCGTCGGCTCTGAGCGCGACGCCAAACTCGGCGAAGGCACGATGGACCTCGTCCTCACGCTCGACGTCTACCATCACTTCGACTATCCCGATATGATGCTCGCCTCGATTGCGAAGGCGCTCAAGCCCGGCGGCCGTTTCGCCATCATCGACTTTTACAAGCGTCCCGACGCGATGCCCAGCGGGAACGCCGTGCAGCACATCCGCCTCGATATCGACGACGTGATCCGCGAAGTCGAAGAGAACGGCTTCAAGCTCACCAAGCCGCCGCAGGAACACATCCCGCACAGCCAGTACATCGCCATCTTCACGAAGAAATAATGAAAATCAAAATCAAGCGTCTGCACGCGGACGCGCAGATCCCGCAGTACGCGCATGGTCCGCTCGAAGACGCCGGCATGGACCTCCACGCCGTTGAAGACGTCACGCTCGAACCTCGCGTCGCGCGCCTCGTCCCCACGGGATTGTCGATCGAAGTGCCTCCCGGATACGAAGCCCAACTGCGTCCCCGTAGCGGACTCGCGTTGAAGCACGCCATCACGCTGCCCAACTCGCCCGCCACCATCGACCCCGGCTATCGCGGCGAAGTGAAGGTCATCCTGCTCAATCTCGGCAACGATCCGTATGTCGTCCACAAGGGCGACCGCATCGCGCAGATGGTGATCGCCAAGTACGAAGCCGTCGAGTTCGAAGAGACGGACCTCAGCGATTCGAACCGCGGCGCCGGCGGCTTCGGATCCTCGGGCCGGTAAGCATCCATGCGGAGCCTCGCACTGCTATTCGCTGTAGCCGCCTTTGCCGCGGATCCGGCGCCGCCGCTCGTCATCATCGGCATCGACGGATTCAGCGCGGAAGCTGTCCGCAAAGCGCCGGTCCCCAACATCCGCCGCATGATGGCGGCCGGCGCGTGGACCCTCAACGCGCGCGGCGTCATGCCCACCGTATCCTCGCCCAACTGGGCGTCGATCATCATGGGCGCGGGACCCGAACAGCACGGCGTCACCTCGAACGAGTGGCAGACCTTCAACGCGGAAATCAAGCCGGTCTGCACGAGTCCGCTCGCGCCCGAGCAATTCCCGTCGATCTTCGGTCAGTTCCGCCAGCAGCGCCCCAATGCGAAGATTGCAGTCATCCACGACTGGAAAGATTTTGCCCGCCTGCTCGAACGCAAAGCCGCCAATGAACTCCGTCACGTGAAAGGTTCGCCCGAGGCCACCACTGCCGCCCTCGAATATTGGCGCGCGTCGAAGCCGGATCTTCTCTTCCTGCATCTCGACGACGTGGATCACGCCGGCCACAACAACGAGTGGCATTCCGAAAAATACTTCGCGGAAGTCGCCGTGATCGACACGCTCGTCGGCAAGGTGCTCGACGCCATCGACATCACCAAAACCAACGTGCTCCTCGTCGCGGACCACGGCGGCCTCGGCACGAAGCACGGTGGATTGACGATGGTCGAACTCGAAGTCCCGTGGATTGCCGCAGGTCCCGGAGTGCCGAAGCTTGGTGAATTGAAGAAGCCCGTCGCCAGTCTCGACACCGCCGCAGTAGCGGCCGCACTACTGAAGATCCAGCCCAACCCCTGCTGGACCGCGCGCAATGTCCTTGCGCGCTAAGGCGCAGCCACCACGCGGATCTCGCCTTTCCCCCAAACAGTCTGTCGGCCCACGCCAGTAAACTGCGCCGCACGCAGCAATGGCAGGAACTCGCCGACCGCACCGGCATAGCGCGCCAGTCCCACGAACCCGCCCAGTTCATGTGTCTGGTGCGTCTTCGTGCTGAATCGCGTCACGTGCGAAACGCGGCCCGCCTGAAACTCCGCCAGCCGCACACCCTGCGCACGCTCCACGAGTCCCGTCCAATCGAGAGACACATCCCCGCAGTCGTACAGCCGGCTCAGCGAACCCAGCCTGTCACGCACGCGAGCAATCAGCACCGGGAACTCTGGCCGCGACACGATCCGTCCCTCGTGCTTCAACTCGGTCGGCGTAACAAACTCAATCGTGACGCCGCCAGTCTCCGGCTCGGGCGCCAGCGAAATCTCCCGAGGCTCGCTCACGAGAACCTCCGTCAGCCGCACTCGATTCCGTCCAGGGCCCAGCCCCGTCTCGGCCAGACGCGCAATCGCGCGAGCCAGCGCATCCACGGGCGCCCGCTCGATCAAAAACAAGTTCAAATCAAAGTGAAACTTCGTCGTGGCGGTCACTCCGTCGAGGTGTGACGCCCGCAGCACGAAAGGCCGCGGCGGATCCTGCAACCCGCTAGGACCCTCAGGAAGCACAGGCTCAAAAATCCGAGCGTAGTCGCACTCCAGCCGTCGCGCACAAGTCCGTGCCGACTCACACTCCGGCACGCAACTCACTTCGCGAAGCGTACTCCCCAAAGCCCCGCGAAGCACATTCGACGCCTTCCCCGGAGGAAAGTAAACACTCCCCTCCGCCGCCAAACAAACGAACCGCAGACTCCGCCACCGAAACAGCATCAGGAACCCTGGTAGTGCAGGCTTCAGCCTGCGCGGGACTTCAGTCCCGCCCTCTCACGAACTAAGCCGAATGCCGGGCGCAAACCTCGCGCAGCTTCTTGAACAGCGCCGGCGTATGCACGAGCGGCTCCTTCTCCTCGTACTCCAGCGCCAGGTACCCGCGATAGTTATTCGCCACCAGCATCTTCGCCACGCGATCCCAATCCGACGGCCGTGGACCATTCTCGTCCTTCACCATCGCCTTCACCTGCACGTTCACCGCATACGGCGCGATCATCTCGATCTGCTCGTAAATCCGCGTCTTGAAGTTCGCCGTGTCCAGGTTGATGCCGACCCACGGACTATTCACCTGCTTCACGATCTTTACGATATTCTCTGCCTTGTCCGTGATCCCGCCGTGATTCTCGAGCCCTAGAATGATCCCGTGCTTACCCGCGTACTCGCCCGCCGGACCCAGCATCTCGGCCACCCAGTTCGCCGCATCCGCTTCCGTCGAGCCCTTGGGAACCGCGCCGCCGAACACGCGAATATGTCCCGCGCCCAACTTCGCCGCGACATCGATCCACTTGCGCAGATCCGCCGCCGCCTGGTCGCGAGCCGCGCCCGGGGCCTTCGTCAATTCCGTGCGAATCGAGATTGAGTAAATCTCGATGCCCGCCTTGTACGCCGTCCGCTTCAGCGGCAGCAGGAAACTGTCCTCGGTGTTCGGGAACCAGTAAACCGTCAGGTCCACGCCGTCCAGGTCATTCTCTGCCGAAATCCGGATCAGGTCTTCGTACTTCAGTTGTCCCGACTGCAACTCGGTGCGGAACGAATACGCGCACAGTGCAGGCCGCAAGCGAGCCTTCAAGGAACCGGCCGCGTATGCAGCGGCAGCGAAAGGCGCGGCAGCGAGCGCGAATGCGGAACGGCGAGAGAACTTCGAGGTCGTCATCAGTAAGAGCATAACGCAGACGTCACGCCCGTTCCCGGCATGCCGGCCGCCATTCGCCCCATAGGTGCAACAACGCCACCCGAAACCTCGTCCACAATGGCCATATGCGGTACATCTCTGCCTTGTTGCTTGTCCTGGCCGCGTCCCCGGCGGCCTTCGCTGCTGGAACTCCCAGCGGCGCCTGGGTCGAAGGTGAAATCGGACTCCGCCTCAACGCGATTCCCGAAGGCTCCGCTGTGCACGCGGCCGGCCTCCACATCGGCGACGTCCTGCAAGCCGATCAAGCGTCGGTTCACCGCTTCAACCAACAAACCGGGTCCTACACGCGCGACACCGTGGAACTCGCCATGGACACCGCCCGCCGCGGCCCCGGCATCACCGGCGAAACCGGCTTCCTCGTGACAAGCGTCCCGCCGGATTCCCTCGCCGCAAAAGCGGAACTCCAGCCCGGCGACTTCATCGCCAGGATCGACGAACAGCCGGTCCACTCCCTCGCGGACCTCGCCCGGGTCCGCCATGCCTGTGAAGCGCGCGTCCCGGTGAGCATCTACCTCATCCGCTGGATCCCCGAGCAGCGCACCTTCATGCACGCCGTCTCCCGCCGCAACTTCCACGCGACACCGGCGCAGCCGGATTAACTGTCGCCGTTGACCCGCCGGTACGGCTTCGATTTGTATCCCTTGGATTCCTTCGCGACCTCGGACTTCGGGGCCAGTTCTATCGCCTTGTCATAAGCCGCAACCGCGTCTTTCCGTTGTCCCAGCATGTCGTTAATCTGCCCCAGCCGCATCCACGCCAGCACCGCCGTTGCGAGATTCAACTTCGCCACGCCCGCCGTCGCAATTTTCATCGACTGCAGCGCTGCCGGAAAATCGCGATACCAGAACAGGAAATTCCCCCGCGCATACGCCACGCGCTCCTGCGGCACCCGTTCGAACCCGTTCTGCTTCTTCACCCGCTTCGCTTCGATCTGATCCAGCACCGCAATCGCATGCTCGCGATCGCCAAGGTCCGCGTACATCTGCACCATCTCGAACGGCAGCAGATAATTGCGTGGAAACCGGTCGCTCAGCGTACTCAACAGCGGAATTGCCTCCGCCGGACGCCGCTCCCTGCGATAGATCGTCGCCAGCACGATCTGCGCATCCACGCGATTCGTCTTCCCGTAAATCTCCACCTTCTTCAGCATCTCGATGCCCTTGGTGCGATCTCCGCGGAAGCCCATGAAGAATCCGATGAACCGTAGCGTCCGCGGCAAACTTCCCACCACATACTGATGTACGCCCTGCACCAGCAGCGCATCGATGAACTCCGGATCGATCTCCGTTGCCTTCTCGTGATACTTGCGCGCCTTCGCCGCGCTGCTCAGCGCATCCGACCACGCCTTGCGAACCAGAAAATCATAATTCGCCTTCAACCCGTACGCGACCCCGATTGCATACAGCGCCTGCTTGTCCTTCTCGTCTTTCCGCAGCCGCTCCTCGCAAATCGAAATCGATCGGGCGATTGAATCTGCGAACTTCTGCTGGCTCTCCGCCGTCGGATGCAAACCCTCGCGGCGCAGAAACGAATTCGTGCCCGTCACCAACTCGCTCTCGAGCGCGCCGTTGCGCAGCATCTCGGAATACAGAATCGTATGCGCGATGTGGTTATAGGATTCCGGATTGTTCGGCTCTACCGCGGCCTGCCGCTCGAACTCCGCGAGCGCCAGGTCGAAGTCGAGGTTATAAAAGTGCTGGTACCCCGCCGTGATCTCCTGCGCATTTGCAGCAAAGACCGCGGCAGCCAGCACGAGCAGTAATCTCCGCATGTTCTCAATCACTGAGCAGATGGATGTACGGCCGCACATCCTCTTCCGGCGTGAACTCCCAGTACTTCAGCAAAATCGTGTACACCATCAATCCCGTCTCACCCTCGCCGATGAACAGGAACCGCAGCGCTTGCGTAATCAGGTTCCGGCGCGTGAGCCCCAGGAACAGCGCTTCCGGATCCAGCAACTCGCTCAGGTACGCGATCGTGTTCGCGATCGCCGTCGCCTGCCACACGTTGATCACATACGAATCATCCTCGCGCAGCACCTGAATTTTCAACGGCGCGAAGAACTCGCTCCGGTTGTCGAGCAGGTACACGTGAACGAACGCCAGCGGCGCTTCGCTGCGGTAATGCTGGCGGATCTCCGCGGCTTTCGCCCGCCTGGCAGCCGGCGTATCCGTTCGGATCGGCACCAGGTTGACCTTCTTCCCGCTGATCGAATCCCATAGCTCCGCTGTTTCCGAATCCACGAACTTGAAGCCGCTCACACGCAGCTCCACCGACCGCCAGCCGCGGCTCGCCGTGCTGAATCCGACAATCGTCGCAATGAAAATGGACGCGATGATGATGCCGTCCGGACGTTCGCGCACGTTCTCAATGAGCGTGTAGCCGAACACCAGAGCAACCGCAGCGCAATACCGGCTCATCCCGCGGACCCCTTCGCGGTGCAGCGAAATCGATGCAGCCACCGCGGCCGAGAACATCAACGCCAGCACGCCCGTCGCATATGCGCCGCCTTGTGCTTCGACGTCCGCCTTGAAGATCAGCGTGACGATCACGTCAATGCCGAGGATCAGCAAAATCAGCGGCCGTGAATACGCCACCCAGTTCGGCGCCATGCCGAGGCGCGGTAAATAGCGTGGAATCAAATGCAGCAGGCCCGCCATCGCCGAGGCGCCCGCGAACCACAAAATCAGAATCGTCGAGATGTCGTACACCGTGCCGAATCCCGCGCCCAGATACTTGTGCGCGAGGAATGCGATCGCGCGGCCGCTCGCCTTGCCGCCGGCCTGGTAATCCGCCGGCGTCACCAGCAGCGTGGTTACAAAGCTCGACAGCATCAGCAGGACGCTCATGATGAGCGCCGCCGCGGCCAGCAATTTCTTGGTGTTTCCAATGCGCCCGCGTGGAACCGCCGCGTGATGGTCGTCCGCTGCGCCCTTCACCAGCGGCATCACCGAAACGCCGGTCTCGAACCCGGACAATCCCAGCGCGAGCCTCGGAAAAATGAGCACCGATGCAATGAGCAATCCCGTCCAGTCGCCCTTCAACGTCAACGCCCGCTGCCAGTCCCCGAGCAGCGTCGGATGGTCGAAGATCTCGCCCGCGCATTTACCGAGCACCACGATATTCAGCAGCAGATAGGGGATCGCGACCAGCGCCGCGAAGCCGATTGCCTCCGAAAATCCCAGCAAAAACACCACCGCGAGCAGAATCAGCAATCCCAGCGTGATGATGATCTTGTGATCGCCGAGCAGCGGATGCAACAGCGGATTCTCCACCGCGTGTTGTGCCGCGTCGGCTGCCGACAAGGTCATGGTTATGACGAAGTCCGTCGCTGCGAACCCCAGCAGCGCGAGCACCAGCAGTCGTCCCTTCCAGCCGTCGAGCAGCGTTTCGAGCATCGCGATCGAGCCCTGCCCGACGAACGATCGATTCGCCACCTGCGCGTAAATCGGCAGCGCGCACGCCAACGTCACGGCAATCAGGATCGCCGTCGCCAGCGGAGCAATCGCGCCCGCGGCCAGCAACGCGATGCCCGGCTGGTAACCGAGCGTCGAAAAGTAGTCGACGCCCGTCAGCCACAGCACCGTGTACCAGGGATGTTGCGGTCCGTCGTGACCCTTCGGCGAATCCAATCGCTCGCCTTCAAATAACCAGCCCTCCGGCTTCGCCTGCGTTCGGAGGTGAGGTAACTCGGTGTGAGTTCGCGACATGATGTCTATCGTTCAGCCTAACATCGCAATCTTTCGACTCAATTGTTTCCCGTACCCCGTTGCGACGCTGTAGCATCTAACTGAAATGGGTATTGCCGCAGATTTTTGTCTGATCGTCATCGCGGGGTTTCTCGGCGCGCTCCTTGCACGCGCCTTGCGGCTGCCCTTACTCATCGGATACGTGGCCGCGGGCGTGGCCGTGGGACCTCACACCATCGGACCCACCGTCTCCCAGATCCACGACATCGAACTCCTCGCTGAAATCGGCGTCGCGCTTCTCCTCTTCTCCCTCGGTCTCGAAGTCTCGCTGGCGGACCTGAAGCCCGTGTGGCGCGTCGCCCTCATCGGCGGACCCATACAGGTGCTCCTCACCGGCCTCGCGGGCGGCGCCGCCGGCATGCTCCTCTTCGGCATCCCCGCCACCGAAGCCGCGTGGCTTGGCGCGATGATCAGTCTGTCGTCAACGATGGTTGTGCTGAAGAACCTCGCGGCCTCGGGCGCTACATCCACGCTGGCCAGCCGCGTGATGATCGGACTGCTCGTCCTGCAGGACCTCGCCGTTGTGCCGATGCTCATCATCCTGCCGCAACTCGGCGAATGGCAGTCCGCCATCGGCAATGTGCTCAAAGCGTCGGGCGTCGCCGCGCTATTCCTCGGCGTCGCCATCCTGCTCGGATCCAAGTGGCTGCCGCGCATGATCGCGGTCATCGCGCATTGGGGATCCCGCGAACTCTTCCTCGTTGCGCTCGTCGCCATTGGAGTGGGTGTCGGCTTCGCAGCCCACGCCGTCGGCATTTCGTTTGCGCTCGGCGCCTTCATCGCCGGCGTCGTGCTCAGTGAATCCGAACTCAGTCACCAGGCCCTGAGCGACATCATCCCCCTGCGCGACGTGTTCGGACTCCTCTTCTTCGTCTCCGTCGGCATGCTCTTCGATCCCGCGTATGTGATCCGTTATCCGCTGCAGGTCTTCGCGATGGTCGCGATCGTCATCATCAGCAAAGCGGCGCTCACCGGCGGCATCGCGCGCGCCTTCGGCTACGGCAACCTCGCGCCGTGGATCGTCGGACTCGGCCTCGCGCAGATCGGAGAATTCAGCTTCGTTCTCGCCCGCTCCGGCCGCAGCCTCAACATTCTGTCCAAGAACACCTACGATCTCGCGCTTAGTTGCACCATCCTCACCATCGCTGTTTCGCCGATGCTCGCTTCCATTGCGCCAGGCGTCGGACGCTTCGTGCGCAGCCGCTGGCGTGGAACAAAGGTTCTCGGCACCATCGCGCTGCAATCCGCGCATGCGAAAGATCACGTCGTCATAGGCGGCGCCGGTCGAACGGGATGCACGGTCGCCCACATGCTGCAGAACGCCGGCATCCAGGTCGTGTTGATCGAGTTCGATCACAATCGCTATCGCGAGGGCGTGTTACAAGGCTTCACTTGCGTCTTTGGCGATGTCACTCGGGAAGAGGTCCTGCATGCCGCCGGCCTGCATCATGCGCGGATGCTGATCCTCACCGCTCCCAGCACCGTCACCGGCCGCATGGCTCTCGAACAGGCCCGCCGCATGCGCGCCGATCTTCCCGTCATCGCCCGCGCCGCCGACTGGATCGAGTTGGAAGAATGGCGCGCCGCACAAGTCGGCGGCGATGCGTCGACCTCTCATCTCGATCTCGTGCAACCCGAGTTCGAAGGTGGACTTCGCATGGCCGAACTCGCTCTGAAGCGCGTTGGAATCGACCCCAGCCACACCGGCAGCCTGCTGCGCGACGCCCGCGAAGGACGCCTGTTGTCCACCAGTTGAAGATCCGCTGCTCGATTCGATGGTTGAATTCGCGAGCCGTTTGCGCTTGAGAGGGATGAAAGAACTTCATTCTTCATGCCTACCGCCGTTGAAAAACTATTGAAACTGACCGCTGCGTCGACTGCAAACGACATCCTCGCGCTACTGAATGAATTCGCAGCCGGCCCAAACGCCGAAGTGCGCGATTGGGTCAAAGCCAACATCGAGAGTGACAAAGAAAGTCTTGCTGTACCTTTGAATGTTGCAGTGGCCGCGCTTACGGGACTCGTGCGCGGAAGCAAATACTTCTTCACCGGCGATGCGGGCGGCCGCGAGTTTTCGGTCAATCCGTTTCTGCATCAACTGCGCAAAGCCATCGTCAGTTGCCCTGCGCTTGAACAGAAGCGCAAAGAGAACGCCAAGCTCTACCACTTCTATCCCGAATACCTGACGGCGAACCTCTCGGAACGCGTCGCCCGCATTGCGCTGGCGCACGCCGGCATGGATCCTTCCAACGACGAGTTCTTTCCGCTCTACTCCGTTGGCGGGTACTTCAGCGCCGAAGAGGTCAAGCGTGGACTCCCCGGGGCCGGCGCCGTCGGAACCACTTGCATCATGACAGCGCGCGCCGTCTATCACGCGGCCGGATGCTGCATGATCGGCGAACGTCCCATCACCGTCAACACGCCGAATGGTCCCGATGTCGACCTCTCCCGGCCAAGCTTCAAGAGCCGCAGTTACCTGTCCAAAAAGACGAACACCTGGGTCAACGAGACCTATGCCGACCCGACCGTCCGGCGCACGGCTTTCGATGAGAACAACGAAAACAATCCGCCCACGCTCGATCTCGGCGACGTGTACTTCATTCAGGGCGACGGTGATGCCAAGTTCCTGTTGCGTCCCGACCGCCGTGATCTCGCCGGTCACGTCGGTATCATCGCTGCGGTGGAAGGGGCCCGCAAGTTCACCACCGTCGACGGCGGATCCGGCATGGGCAACCGCATCGACAAGAACCCCGGCAAGCAGTTGAAATTCTATAGCGACATCGGTTGGAGCTTCGGCGGCACGACATCGTTCACTGAGGCTCAGTTGCTGCAGGTGAAGGCGGAAGTCGACAAGTACCAGTCTGACGACGCCGTAGAGGCATGGATCGCCGCCTCGGGCACTCCGGACCAGAAACAGAACCTCAAAGCCGCGAAGCACAACCTCGACACCGCGCCCAACGAACAACTGAAGAAGATTTACGCGAAAAACTACCACATGGTGATTTCCAACACCCGCCGCCTGATCACATTGCTCGCCGGCAATAAAATCAAGGGTACGGTGCGCACCGTACAGGGCTGGTGGAAGCCCTCTCAGTATCAGGAGCTGAGTGTGGTAGGATCAGAACTAATCCTGCGCAAGCTGGCGTCGTAATCGCATTTGACAGGTATCGAAATAGTTCGATAACCTAAATGAAGGTTTCGACGAAACCACCGGAGTACGTCTGTCCCAATGAAAACTCAGTTTCCGTCAAAGGACGGCATCGAGCGGTCCTGGCATGTAATTGATGCCAAGGACATGGTCCTCGGCCGAGTCGCCTCGCTCGCGGCGAACCTGCTGATGGGTAAGCATAAGGCCATTTACACGCCTTTTATCGACACGGGCGATCACGTCATCGTGTTGAATGCTTCCAAGGTGCGGTTGACGGGCCGCAAAGAAGAGCAAAAAATGTATCGGTATCACACCGGGTATCCCGGTGGACTGGTCGAGCGCACTGCCAAGGAACAGCGCGCCACCCGGCCGGTGAAGATGTTGGAAGACGCAATCGCTGGCATGCTGCCCAAGTCGAAGATGGGCAAGCATATGTACCGGAAGCTGAATGTGTACGCTGGGGACAAGCATCCTCACGCGGCCCAGAAGCCGGTAGCGGTTGCCTAAGCTGTAACGAATTTTAAGGACGAGAATGGCAGCACCTACGCAACATTTGGCGACCGGGCGGCGCAAGCGGGCAGTGGCTCGCGTGTTCCTGCGCTCGGGCAAGGGGCAGATCATCGTGAATGATCGCCCGATCGAGAAATACTTTGTGAGCGAAGCCTCGCGCATGATCGTGCGCGCCCCTTTGCTCGCCACCGAGACCTCGGACAAGTTCGATGTGGTGATCCTCGCTGACGGCGGCGGTCCCTCGGGCCAGGCCGGAGCGGCTCGCCTGGGCATCGCCCGCGCACTGTGCGAATTCAACCTCGAACTGCGCGGCAAGCTGAAGTCCCTCGGTTTCCTGACTCGCGACGCCCGCGAGCACGAACGCAAGAAGTACGGTCAGAAGGGCGCCCGCAAGCGGTTCCAGTTCTCCAAGCGTTAATCAGGTTTTCCTACCTTTTGGGCGGGCAGGATTCGCATCTCGCGGATCCCGCCCGTCTTCGAGCGTTAACCCAATAACCTCTGGCCTCCTCCGCAAAGCAGCCGCACCGCAAATCTCGCTTTGGGCCGCGGTATGTTGCCTTGCGATAAGACACCGATCGGGGAGAGCCGGATGAATCGACACGAAGAAGAGGAGTTTCTTTGCCTTCTATTAGTATGAAAGAATTGCTCGAAGCGGGCGTTCACTTCGGGCACCAGACCAAGCGCTGGAATCCAAAGATGAAGGAGTACATCTTTGGCGAACGCAACGGGATCTACATCATCGATCTCCAGAAGACGCTGAAGCTGTTCAAGGACGCGATGCGTTTCGTCGGCGAAATGGCCGCGCAGGGTAAGACCATCCTGTTTGTCGGCACCAAGCGCCAGGCGCAGGAAGCGATCGCGGAAGAAGCCGGCCGTTGCGGTATGTACTACGTGAACAACCGCTGGCTCGGCGGACTGCTGACCAACATGGTCACCGTCCAGCGCTCCATCAAGCGGCTCAAGGAACTCGACGCGATGGCCAACGAGCAGGGCTGGGAAGGCCGCTCGAAGAAGGAAGTCATCCGCCTCGAACGCGAGCGCAAGAGCCTCCAGCAGAACCTCGCCGGCATCAAGGAAATGCCCGGTCTTCCGGACGTGATGTTCGTCGTCGACTCCAACAAGGAATCGATCGCCGTCGCCGAAGCCCGCAAGCTCGGTATCCCGGTTGTCGCCGTCGTCGACACCAATTGCGATCCTGAAGAAGTCGATTACGTGATCCCCGGCAACGATGACGCGCTCCGCGCCATCCGCCTGTTCACCACCAAGATCTCCGACGCTGTCGTCGAGGGCCGCGCCCTCGCGACCGAGCACGAATTCACTGCCGAGAAGCTGGTGACCGAAGAGGGACAGATGGAAGAAGCCCTCCCCGCCGAATTCTCGCAGTACGCGGATCCGAACTACGCCGCGCAGTTGATGGCCGAAACGCTCTCGTCCACGGCAGTGGCTGAAGACGCTCAGGCCCCGAAAAAGGGTCCGGCCGCCGAAAAGGCTGAAGAAGCCCAGCAGCCCGCCGCAGGCGAAAACTAATCACTCCGGCAGCCCCTTCCCACTCGTGCTGAAGGGGCTTCATCCGGCTACTTGTTACAGTTCGAACACAATCACAGGAGAACTATGTCCGAAATCAGCGCATCCCTCGTGAAGCAACTCCGCGAGCAGACCGGCGCCGGCATGATGGAGTGCAAGAAGGCTCTCGTCGAAGCCAACGGTAGCGTCGAAGAAGCCGTCGTCATTCTCCGTAAGCGCGGCCTTGCTTCCGCCGCCAAGAAGAGCGCCCGCGCCACCAAGCAGGGCCTCATCGTCGCCAAGGTGTCCGATGACGCCAAGTCCGGCGTGCTCGTTGAAGTGAACTGCGAATCCGACTTCGTAGCCCGCACCGACGACTTCCAGCAGCTTTCGTCCGGCCTCGCCGACACGATCGCAGCCGGCAGCTACGCGGATGTTCCGGCGTTGCTCGCCGCTCCGTACGAAGGCGCCACGATGGAAGACTTCCTCAAGGCGAAGGTCGCCAAGCTCGGCGAAAACATGTCCGTGGCCCGCTTTGCCCGCATCTCCACTTCGGGCGTGGTTGGATCCTACATCCACCCCGGCGCGCAGCTCGGCGTGTTGCTCGAGTTGAACACGGCTCTGGCCGGTGCGGCGTCGAGCGCCGACTTCCAGGAACTGGTAAAGGACGTTGCGATGCAGATCGCCGCGGCCGATCCGAAGTTCATCCGCAAGGAAGACGTGACCGCTGACGTGATCCAGAAGGAAAAGGACATTCAGAAGGCCCGCGTCATCGCTGAAGGCAAACCCGAGAAGGTCGCCGAAAAGATCGTCGAAGGCCGTATGGGCAAGTACTACGAAGAGATCTGCCTGCTCGAGCAGCCCTTCATCAAGGAAGGCTCGATCTCGGTCGGCGAGCTGATCAAGCAGAAGGCCAAGGCCCTCGGCGCGGATATCTCGATCGCCAGCTTCGCCCGCTACAAGGTCGGCGAAACGGCGGCGGCCGAAGCGCCTGCTGAGTAAGTAACGAATCGAAAGGGACGGTTTGCTGACCGTCCCTTTTTTGTTGTTTGTGGGAGCAACCGGAATGGCGACGAAGAAGTACACTCGAATCCTTCTCAAGTTGAGTGGAGAGGCCCTGGCAGGCGACAACCACTTCGGTCTCGA